>SXOO01000084.1 GCA_005776725.1 Pseudomonadota bacterium
CACCTTGGTGCCAGAGAAGTAGGCGTCGAGCACGAGCCCCGTTCGGGCTCGAATCGCGGGCTCGTGACCCGCCTCGCGGAGCGCAGCGCACCGATCGGCCGTGCGCCGGCACTGCCACACGATCGCGTTCGCGATGGGCGCCAGGCTCCGCCGGTCCCACCCGCCGGTGGTCTCGCGCTGGGTCGTGATGCCGACCGCCTTGATGCCGTGCGGATCCACCCCCGAGGCCGCGAGCGCACCCCGGATCGCCGATAGGACGCTGCCCCAAATCGCCTCTGGATCGTGCTCGACCCAGCCGGGTCGCGGGTAGAGCTGCGCGAACTCCTGGTATCCCTTGCCGAGGACGCGGAGGTGTTCGTCGACGACCAGCACCGTAGTGCCGGTGGTTCCCTGGTCGATGGAGAGGACTGTGCGTGACATCTAGGCTCCGGGCGGCGGTCTCCGGCGCATCGTGCAGGACCCATGGGGGGTGTCAACGGCACCAGAGCGCCCTATGCTGCGGGCATGTCCGACGACACCACCCCACGCATTCAGGTCCAGCTCGACGACGACACCGCGCAGGGCCGCTACTCCAACCTGATGATGCTGAACCACAGCGAGACCGAGTTCATCCTCGATTTCCTGTTCGTGCAGCCGCAGCAGCCCACCGCAAAGGTCCGCTCGCGGATCATCACCAGCCCTCGCCACGCGAAGCAGCTCCTGATGGCGCTGTCCGAGAACGTGCGCCACTACGAGCGGAAGTTCGGGACCATCCCCGTTTCGGTGGTGCCGACCGACGGCAACATGCACTGACGCGACGTCGAACGATGCCGGTGAGCGCGGCGTTCTCGCTTCTGGCCCCCGCTGGGATCCAGGGGCCGTGATCGCCGCTCGGCGGGCACCGCCTCCCCCGGATTCCGTTGACCCATCGAGGAGTTGCCTGATACTCCTCCCCAGCTCGGATCGGCGATCCGCGACCCAGGAGTGCGCCCGATGACGCCCGTGACCCTACGCACCCACGACCACTACACCGGCGGTGAGCGGAGCCTTTCTGGCGCGGTTCGGGCCCCTGCCCACACCACTGCCCCCGAACGCGGCCCTCTCGCACGGCCGCGTCCAGGGGCCGACGCGTCGACCGGACTCGAGGCATTTCGGCGGTCGGCTGCTGCTCGCGCATCACTCCTGCTAATCGGCTTGCATGCCGGGCTGCTGGCCGGCGTCCCTTCGGCGCTGGCCGCGGGTCCGCGCCCGGCCGTGGTACTGCTTCCGCTCGAGCGCATCGGCGACGCGGTGCCGTCGCTCGTCGCCGGTCGAATGGACGAGACCTATCGCCAGACCGCATCGGCGGATCCGGCAGTGGCCATCGTCCCCGGAAGAGCGGCGAATGGGGCCCCGGCTCCTGCGCCCAGCGGCGGAGGCCGGGTCGCGAGCGACAAGGGAGTCCAGGCGGGCCTCGAGGCGCTCAACATCGGCCAAGGCCTACTCGGGCAGGCCAAGGGCGCGGCCGCCTCCAAGGCGTTCGAGAAGGCCATCGGCGCCTTCCAGAAGCGCATCGCCGATCTCGAAGACCTCGAGCCCCTCGTCGAGGCCCTGGTCGGGCTAGCCGCCGCGCGCTACGCGGTGGGCAATACGAAGGGCGGCGACGACGCGCTCTCGCAGGCCGTGACGATGCGGCCCAACCTCGTCCCCTCCCCGGAGGCGTCGTCCGCCGCGCTCACTGCAGCGCTGGACAGACTCCGAGCGGAGTCGGCCACGCCCACTGGAGACCTCGACATCGGGTGCGCCACGCCGGGATGCACCGTGTTGGTGGATGGCATCGCTCAAGCCCCCGGCTCCGCGCTGGTGAGCGGGCTCTCTCGCGGGCTCCACTGGATCAGGGCCACCGCCCCGGGCCACAAGCCGTGGCTAGCGCGCGTCATGGCGCCGGCGGCCGGCAAGACCGCGAAGCTCGTCGCGACGCTGCGGAAGGGCAACGCGACCAGTGTCACGATCGGCGGGGCGAGCGCGCCGCCGCCTTCTGTCGGGCTGATCGGCGGTTCTCCGGAGGTCCTCGGGGTCTTCGCCCGCGAGGGCGCGTACGGCGCTCCTTACCTCGCCCAGGCGGGGGCCGTCGCGCAGGCGAGCGGCGCCACGCACGTTCTGGCGAACGTCACGAACCGGGTCGGCTCGAACTACGTCGTGGTGGCCTACCTGTACTCGGCTGCGGACGGTCAGGTGGCTGAGGTGGTGAGCACCCCGGTCGCCCTGGATGCATCCGACCTGAGCCTGCGTATGCAGCAACACCAGGCGGCCATTCGCGACGCGGCGATGCGCTTCCCGGCCTCTCGAGTCGTCCGGGTCACGCCCCCGGCGGTGTATAGCGCCGCCCGGGTCGCGGTCGCGCCCACTCCAGTGCCAGTGCCGGCGGCGCCACCCTCGGCCTTCACGCCGGCGCCTGTCGCGCCCCCCGTCACGGCGGGCACGGCCGCTCCGCCGGCCCTCCCCGGCATGCCCGTGTTCACTCCGGCGCCGGTGGCGCCAACCCCAGCGCCCACGTTCACCCCCCCCGGGATCCCGGCTGCTACGGCGCCCACCGCGCCCGCAGCGCCCCCTGCCCTGCCGGGCTTCAACCCAACGCCCGTAGCGCCCACCCCGAGCGCAGCGGTCGCTCCGCCCCCGCAGTTCAATCCGCTCGCCCCGCTGCCCTCGCGGCCGGCGCCCACGCCGTTTACCGCCCCGCCGCCCGTCGTGGTGGACGAGGACGACGGCGACGACGAGCCCGTCTACAAGAAGTGGTGGCTGTGGACGATCGTCGGGGTAGCCGTCGTGGGCGGTTCGGTCGCCGCAGGGATCCTCCTCGCGCCGGCCGACGCGGCGCCCGATCGCTTCTCCGCCACCGTCACCTTCGAATGACCCGCTGGAAACGCTCCTCATGAGAAGACTTCTCGTCCTGGCCGCCCTCGCCGGCGCGTGCGCGCAGGAGACCGGCGCCGCGGACCGCATCTCGCTGCGGGTCTACGGCGTCTCCTTCGACAACGTCGAGCAGGATCCCTATCAGGGGGTCGAGTACGTTCGGATCCAGGTCACTGACGGCCCCGCGTCGCTTCAGGACGAGTTCTTCACGTTCGATGAAGCGCTCCCGCGCCTCGTCTCCAACATCGAGTTCGGCGAGGGGCTTCAGCTCACCGTGGAGGGGTGGTCCAAAAACACGGCCACCAACAGCCTCGGACAGGTCCTGTCGCGCGGGCGCTCGGTGAAGTTCGACATGGCGGAGGATGGCGACAAGATCGCCCTCACCGTCCCCCTCGCCCGGCTCAATACCTTCTCGTACACCACGCAAGCCGGCACCGCCGAGTCCAAGGCCACCAGCCTCGGCCGCGGCCGCATGGGACATACGGCCACCCTCCTCCCGGACGGCAAGGTGTTGATCGTCGGCGGGCTAGACTTCAAAGAGGGCCACAAGGGCGACTACACCAACGCCAACCAGGTGCGAGCGCTCTACAAGGACGCCGAGGTTTTCGATCCCGCTTCCGGGGCCTTCGCGCCAGTTGGCAACCTCACGGCCCCGCGAGCCTTTCACGCCGCGGCGGCGCTGCCGGACGGCAAGGTGCTGATCTCCGGTGGCTTGTCCGCCCAGGGCACCAGCGTCGCCGTCTCGAAGACCTTCGAGGTCTACGACCCCCTCACCGGCGCCTTCACGGAGCTCTCCGGCATCGCGCTCGGGGAAGCGCGCGCGGGCCACACGGCCACCCTGCTGGACGAGTTCGGCAACGTCCTCATCGCAGGAGGTTTCGCGCTCGGCGCGTCCGGTGAGGTGGCCTCGCTCACCACCGGCGAAGTGCTCTGCACACCGACCTACTCGTGCACGTCCAACGGCAGCGCCGGGATTATCTTCACCGACACCATGGGCGAGTCCCGCGCTTTCCACTCGGCCGAGAAGGTGGGCGTGGGGGCCAATGGCGAGACTGACGCCGTGGTCCTCATCGGCGGCGAGGGAGCGGACGTGGTGCGCGACACCGTAGAGACCTTCCGCCTCCGTCAGCCGGCGGGCTTCCAGAAGGCGACGTTGCCGAAGATGACCAGCGGGCCGCGCACCCGCCATAGCGCCACCTACGTCTCGCGGCAGCAGTTCATCCACGTGGTCGGCGGGTTCTCGGACAAGGCCCACGCCGCCACCGTGGTCGCGATCGACAGCTACCAGGTTCAGCAGCAGGCGTTTCAGACCGCGCAGCCCTTCTTCTCGGTCGAGGGGCGCGGCGGTCACGGCGCTGTCCTGCTGGACCGGAGCACGGTGCTCGTCTTCGGCGGCTGGGGCGACGCGGGCATCCCGCTCTCGTCGGCCGAGGTGATCTTCGAGAAGAAGGGCAACGACAGCAAGACGTACATCGACCGCGGCACGGTCGGGGCCATGCGCGCCGCGCGCGGTGGCGCCCTCGGCGTATTCACCGAGAACGGTACGGCGGTGATCCTCGGCGGCGTCGGCGCCACCGGAACGGCGGTCACCTCCGGCGAGTTCTACACGCCCCTGTGATCGCCGTCCTCGCGCTGCTTTGCGCGACAGACTCGCCCGACCTGGCCGCGAAGCAGCGGGCCAAGGACGTCGCCGGCGTGTTGGCCCCCGGACACCGAGTGATCAGCCAGCTGAACGCAGACGTCTCCAGCGAGGCAGGCGTCGAGCGCGTGGTCCTCGTGGGGGCCGTGGGCGAAGCCGGTCACGTCGCGGCCGTCGGGCTCCTCGTCGTTGCCCCGGTGAAGGACGGCGTGTCCGTGGTCGCCGCGGGTCTCCTGGACACGAATGACGCCTATGCGGTCACCCTCGCACAGGCCAACCTCGACCTCGACGGCGACGGTGTCGTAGAGATCGCCGTGGAGGCCACCGCGGGCGAAGGGGCCCGCGGGATCGCCGAGACCACCTGGTACCGGCTCGAATCCGCTGACCACGAGCCGGCCGGCCGCCCATCCAGCCGCAAGGTGAGCGCCCTCTACACGCTGGTGCGGCGACGAACCGTCATGGGCCAGACCGAGACCCGACGGCTCGTCCGGGTGGGCGGGCGCCTCAGGGAGGAGGTCGAGCGCAAGGGCGCCCCTCCCCGGAGCCTGGACGTGCTGGCGACGCCGACCGGTTTTCGCGTAGTGGACTGGCACGAGTAGCTGGCCCGGACGGCGGGCCGCTGTGCTAGGGTCGCGCGCCGTGTTCGCCGTTCGCCTCGCCGCCCTAGTGCTGGTCGCCCTCCCGGCCCAAAGCCTCGAGGTCGCCCTGACGTCCTCGCACGAACGCGCCGCCGTCGGCGACGTGCTCACGTTCACGCTGCGGGTCGCCAACGACGCCCAGGGCCCCCTCGAGTTCGAGGCTCGCCTCGCCTTCGGCGGGCACCTCCAGCCGGTCGGTGGGCGTCTCGTGCTCGCCGTCAACGGCGCCGAGCGAGTGGCGTCCGGGGAGCGTGGAGGCGACTCGCTCGTCGTCCGAGACGAAGCCGGCCCGATCGTGCTGCCACCAGGGGGACGCGGGGTGCTGCGCGTCCAGGGCCTGCTTGCGCCGGGCGCCAAGCCGGGCGACCAGGCGCACCTCACCGCCGTCCTCGTCGACCCCGCGGGACAAGCGCTCTCACGGTCGGCGGTCTCCGTGAGCGTCGAGGCCGACGCGGTCTTCGAGCGTTCCACGCTGCTCGGCAGGGTCACCTGCGACGCTGCCGGGCCCGGCGTGTACGGCGCGCGTGTGGTGCTCGACACGGGACGCACGGCCACCACGGACCCTGAGGGGCGCTTTCACTTCACCGCGGTGCCGCCCGGCCTGCGGGTCTTGAAGGTCGACCCCGCGAGCCTGCCGCCCCGGACCACGCTCGTGGACGACGTGGCGAGGCCGGTCGCGGTCACCCGCGGCTTCTCCCAGGTAGTGGAGTTCAGGGCGCGCTGTATCTCGGAGCGTACGGTAGCAGACGCCGTCACGGGGCTCTCCAGAGGCGGCGCGCGCGTGGTCGTCAGCGGCGACGCCCACACCCTCGGGCTGATCGCCAATGGGCGTCGCTTCCCGGCCGAGATCCCGGAGGTGGTCCCAACCGCGTCCGGCTACACGCTGAAGGGCCCGGGCACGCCGGCCGCGTGGCGCGTGTTGGCGACGCACGTTGGCGGCGTCACCACCCTGGCGAGCGGCGTGATGACACCGCTCCCAGCGTCGGTGGGCGCTGCGCCCGCGGGGTCCACGGTCGTTCTGGAGGTAGACGACGACGTCTCCACGATCCGCTCGGCGCCGGCAGGTGGGGTTAACTCCGGCTCCGCGAGGGTGGAGGTCGCGGGCGCCCCGGCCGTGGTGGACGCCCAGGGCCGCTTCGCCGTCGCGCCGCCTGCACCGGCGGACGGCACGGTCCCGGTGCGTTTGGTCGGGCCCGGCGGCGCCGAGCGGCGGGCGCGTCTCCCGGTTGGCACGGTGGCCAAGGCGCGTGTTCGGGCTGACTTCCGCGCCGGGCGCCTCGAGGTGGGCGGTGTGCGAGCCGACCTCGGCGCGTCGCGCGTTCGAATACGGCTCGAGGCCTCCCACCTCGACAGCCGCGGCGGCGCGCCGGTTCGCTTTCGTCTGACCGACGCTCCAGCGGCCGTCGGACGCTGGGAGGCGCGCCTCCTGGACCCCGACGGCGAGGTCGCGTGGAGCATGGAGGGCCGCGGCGCGGTCCCCGAGACGCTGTCGTTTACTCCGCCCAGCGACGGCCCGGGTGCGTTGGTGCCGGGCGATTACGCGTACGCGTTGGACCTCGTGCTCGTGGACGGCAGCCTCATTCGCGCTCCGAGGGGTGTGGCGACCGCGCGTGCTGCGGACCTGGGCCCGGTCCCCGCTGCCGCCGCCCCGCTCGCCCTCCCGCTGTCGGTCGAGGTGAACGGCCGCCCGATTCCGGTCACGCGCGACGACCGGGCCGACGGCGAGATCGACCTCAGCACCACGGCGTCGCAGCCCGGCCCCGCCGTGGGCCCGCCGTCCGGTCGCCCCGCCCAGGTGCGCGTCGCAATCCGCGGGCGCGACGGTGAGGCGTTCGAGCGCACCTTCGACCTCGGCGGTCCCGCGCTGCGTGCGGGGGCCATGGCGCCCGAAGTGGCGCTCCTCGCAGAGCGCCTTCGCGAGGGCGCCCCACACTCCACGCCCGCGACGCTGCTCGTGGAGCTCCCCGCTGATGGCACCACGCTGGCCGACCCCGTGCTCGCAGTGCGCGGGCGAGTCCCGGGCGCCGCCCTACGGTCGCTGGGCGCCGTGGTGACGGTGAACGATGTGGAGGTGCCGCTCTCCGGCGAGACCTTCGCGACGCTCGTGACCCTCCCGATCGGAGGACCGCACGCGGTCGAGGTGAGCGCACGCTTCCCGGATGGGCGCGCGGCCCACGTTCGCCGCCTCTACAGCGTGTCCGACACCGCCTGGTTCGTGCTGGCCGTAGCGGACGGCGCGCTCACAGGAGCGCTCGCTTCGGGCGCGCTCAGCGGCCGAGACGGCCCGCTCCACGATCACACCAGCCGGGTCGACGTGGGACCCGTGGGCCTCGAGGGCCGGCTCGGCGTGGTGCTTCGCGGACGCGTCAGGGGAGGCGACCTCATCGAGCAGCTGCGCATCACCGCGCTCGTCGACACGGCTCGGGAGACGGACGCCACGCCGTTCCTTTCGCAGCTCATCGATCCGGACCGCTTCTATCCGGTCTACGGCGACTCGGGGAGCGAGGCGGAGGGGTTCACCGGCCGCCAGAAGGTCTATGTGGCGATCGAGGCCGGCAGGTCACGGCTGGTAGTCGGTGGCTTCCGTCCCGGGCTCCGCGGGGTCGACCTGTTTCGCTTCGATCGGTCGTTGGACGGCGCGCTCCTCCGCGTCGACGAGCGCTGGGCGCCCGGCTGGGACACCGTCGCGGAGGGGTTCGCCAGCTGGGATGATCCGCCGGTCTCGCGGGAGGTCCGGTTCGAGGCCACGGGCGGCAGCCACTTCACCTTGCCCGACCGCGAGCTCGTCGAGGGCTCCGAGACCGTCTGGGTCGAGGTGGTCGACCGCGACACGGGCCTCGTGCTGCATCGCGTGGAGGGGTGCTCGGACGCGGCGACCGAAGCTGGCTGTGCCCTGCCCTATCGGATGGACTACACGGGCGGTCGGCTCGTATTCATGCGGCCCGTCTCACGGACGGCGCACGCTGCCTTCGGCCTTGGCGCGCAGGCCCGAACAGCGCGCCACACCCTGCGTGTCGGGGTGGCCTACACGGCCCGACGGACGGGGGACGACGCCGTGCTGGCGGGCGGCTTCGCGCGGCAGACGTTCGGAGAAGTGGTGGAGCTGGGTGGCGGCGGTGTACGTGACGGCCGAGGCTGGACGCTGGCGGGCGCCGAGCTCCGACTGAAGCTCGGCCCGGTGAACGTCGAGAGCGAGGTGGCCCGTTCGACCGGAAGCGCCGGCAGCGCCTTGTTGTCGCCGGACGGCGGGCTCACCACCGTGGCGTTGGCCGAGGGTGCCGAAGGCGGGGCGTGGGCCTACACCGTGCGAGCCAGCGGCGCCATGGCCGACGACTTGACCGAGGCCGAGCGCTTCGCGTTGGAGGCTACGTTTCAGACCCAGGAGGCCGGCTTCTCCTCCACCTCGAGCTTGGGTCGAGCTGCCGCGCGTCGCGGCGCGTTCGCGGGGCGCTTCGCGTTGGACGCCCGAACGCGCCTCACCCTCCGACACGACACCCTGGTGGCCCTGGAGGCGCCAATCCGCCAGCACCTCACGGGCGCGGGCGCCAGCGTGAGCCTGGGACAGGGCGTGGCCCTCGGGGGCGAGGTGCTCCACGCGCTCGAGCGCTCGGCAGCGCTCGACGACACGCACCGAGGTGCCCTGCTAGCCCGCGTGCGCTGGGCCCTGCACCCGAATGTTGCGCTGCGACTCGGCCAGGGCGTGGACCTCGGCGGCGACCCCGCGCTGTTTCACGAGGGGCTGGCGCGCGCCGTCACGGAGCTGGGCGTGGAGCTCCGCGCGGGCCAGCAGCAGGTCTACGCGCTCGAGCGCGTGCGCTGGAACGGCGACGACGAGACGGTCCTGGGGCTCGAGCTGGCCGACACGGAGGGCGCGCGAGTCACGCTCGAGCAGCGCCTCCGGGACACGCGGGATCCCCTCGGGGGGCCCTCGACCGTGGTGGGCAGCGAGCAGGCACACGGCGACTCACGGGCGTGGTCAGAGTGGCAGACGGGCACCACCGTGGCGGGGCCTTACACGCGCGCCGTTCTGGGAGTCGGCCGACGCTTCCGACTCGGCCCGGGGGCCTACGGAGACCTCGGAATCGAGCGCCATCGCGGCGAGCTCATGCAGCAGGCGCTCAGCCCGTCGGATGGGCACCGCCGTGACACCAGCGCCGCGTTCGTGTCCGCCGAGCTGGTCGGCTTCGAGCGCGTGAAGCTCACCGGCCGCTTCGAGGTTCGCCACTCCGACGTGCACGGGGTGCGCGAAGAGCTTGGCCTCGCCAGCACCTTGGGCCTCGCGGCAACCCTCACCGAGGAGCTCACCGCCCTCGGGCGCGTGGACTACGGCTTCACGAACGTCGTGGGGGGCGCACGACTCACGGACCACCTCAACGCCACGCTCGGCTTCGCCTGGCGCCCCACCCGCGCGGGCTTCACCCTGCTGGCCAAGGTGACCCACCGCGACGCCCTGCGGCCGGCCGGCCCGGACGCGGAGGTCGTGTCGCCCTTCACCGACACGCCCGAAGGCAGCGTCAGGACCACAGTCGACGTCGTGGGGCTCGAGCCGCTGTGGGAGCTGGGCCCCGTGCAGCTCGGGCCGAAGATCGCCTGGCGTCGCACCACCGTGGAGGCGGAGGGCCTGCCGTCGACCGGCTCGAACGCGTGGCTCACCGGGCTGCGCCTGGGGGTTCGCCTCTGGAGCCGGCTTGAGCTCGCCGCGGAGTACCGGCTCACGGCGATCGACGTGCTCGACACGCTCGAACACGGCGCCTTGGGCGAGCTAGCCGTGCTCGCCGGCGATTACGTCCGAGTGGGCGTGGGCTATGGCTGGGGATTCGTAGAAGACGACGGCGAGCGGCCGTTCGGCGACGTGGAGCACGGCTTCTTCGTGCGGCTCGCTGGGCTGTACTGAGCACGAGGGGCGGAGCGAGCGGGACTGGCGAACCGGTCACGTCGGGCGCCCCCCTCACACCGCCGGATCAGCCCGGAGCGCAGGGCACCATGATGCCGAACGCATTCGGACAGAGCGGTACGCCGGTGTCTTGAGGGCCGCCGGCCCCGCCACCCGTGTCTGCCGCGGGCCCGCCGGTGTCTGGTTCGGCGTCAGGCACGTTCGAATCCGGGATCCCCTCGTAGTAGGGGTAGGCCTTGTCTTGGTTCGGCGGCTCAGTGACCCCGAGCGCCCCGTGGTCTTCGGGTCCCGGCGTGCACGAGGCGACGAAGCAGAGCGATGATGCGAGCAGAAGTCGGAGCATGGCGCGGAACCTCTCGAGGAACCTCGGGACTCTAACGCCCCGGCGCCCAACGATCCAACAACTGGCCTCCTGACGTGCGTTGGGCGATGGCGGCTCGAGGTCGATACCGCCACGGTGTCCCGGCTCCGCAAGGCACCGAAGTGGCGGTTTCACTTGAAGTTGCCGCCCCCCCGAGAGTATACGCTGGGGGTTCCGGCCTCAGCTTTGGCCGGCGGCGATCACGCGCAGCAGAGGCGCAGAGGCGGAGGGCGACGGCGATGAAGTGGACTTTGGCGGTGGTTGCGATCGTCGCGATGGGATGCAGCAACGGTGGGAGTTCGGGCTCTGCCACGGGCACCGGCGCGCCGTGTGAGAACGACCTCGTGTGCGGCACCGGTCAGGTGTGCCTGGGCGGCAAGTGCGGCACCGTGGAGTGTGAGTCACTCTCCGATTGCGGCACGGCTCAGGTCTGCATCGACGACCCCGAGGGCAGCACCGCCAAGGTCTGCACCGGCATCCAGTGCACCGTGAACGCCGACTGCACCGGCGGCGCCGAGTGCAAGAACGGCGTCTGCGAGGGCGGTACGGCCATCGCCGGGTGCAGCGAAGCCAGCCCCTGTCCCGAGGGCCAGACCTGCAACGCCACCACGGGCAAGTGCGAGGGCGGCACGCCGGGCACCGGTGTGATCTGCGAGTCCTGCACGGACGACGCCGCCTGTGGGACCGGCGCCTCCTGTATCACCCTCGGCAACGGCAAGTTCTGCGCGCTCAACTGCGAGACCAACGGCGACTGCTCCGCCGGCTTCGCCTGCACGGAGGCCCCGGGCTCCACCTCGAAGGTCTGCGCGCCGGGCAAGTTCGAGTGCTCCGGCTGCCTCGGCGGCGAGGCCTGCGCGGCCGGCACGCACTGCAACGGCGACACCGGCGAGTGCGCACCAGACCTCCAGCAGTGCGCCCAGTGCGTCACCGACGGCGAGTGCGGCGCCGGGTTCCGCTGCCTCGGGAAGGGCACCACGCGTTACTGCGTGCCAGAGTGCGCCACCGGCACCTGCCCCGCGAACAGCACCTGCAAGGAGCTCGAGGGCGGCGTGAAGGCCTGCGAGTGGTCCACCGACGGCCCGTGCTGCATCGGAGAGGCGTGCACGGGGTCTCCCTGCGACCAGTGCGCCGGGGCCACGCCCTACTGCAAGGACGAGAAGTGCGTCGAGTGCCTCCAGGACCTCAACTGCATGACCGCGGAGAAGCCGAAGTGCGTGGCGAACGTCTGCGTGGACAGCTCGATCGAGCCGCCCCAGTGCTCGGAGCCCGCCCCCCACTGGAACTCGGCGAAGCAGAAGTGCTGCGAGTGCACGCAGTCCTCCCACTGTGGCGGCAAGCCCTGCGATCCCAACACCTGCACGTGCAAAGACGGCGGAAACACCGGCGGCGTCTGCGACACCTGCGTCGCGCCTTACCCCGCGTGCGCCCAGTACAACGGCCAGGACGTCTGCGTGCAGTGCACCGGACCGGAGCACTGCAACTCGGGCCAGTGCAACACCACCAGCTACACCTGTGAGGGCGTCGTGGTGCCCAACACGGGCAACTGCCAAGAGGACGGATGCAACGACCCGGAGCTCACGTGCGACGCGGGCTCGGGTCTCTGCTTCAACCCCACCGGCAACTGCGACAACGTCACGCAGTTCTGCACCAACGGCGGGGCCTGCTTGTCGTTCCTGGATCTCTTCGCGTCGCTCGGCGGTGGCGGAGGCGGCGGCCTGCCTCTCCCGGAGCTGCCGGGTGGGGGCGGACTCCCGGGCAACTGCGAGTGTGTCCCCGGCCCCCTGGCGGGCTTCGACCAAGGCAACTGCCCCAGCGGCCTGACCTGCAGCCAAGGGTTCTTCGGGATCCTGGCCCTGCTCGACCCCACGTTCAAGGCGCCCTACACCTGCCAGTCCGGCGGGGGCCTCCCCTTCCCCTGAGCGGCCCTAACCGCTCCCGCCAGCGACGGTACCGCCGTGTGGGAATAGCAGCGCCGCGGAGCGTGCTTTCCCTCGGATGATGTCGTCGACCCTCGCTGCGCTGTCCCTCCTAGCCGCTCCCCTAGAGATCGACGCCGTTTGGCTGGCCTTCAGCGCAGGCGACGTGCCCACGGCTGGCGAGCGCTTCGCGCGCCTCGACCAGTCCGTGCGAGTCCACGTCGTGGTGGAGGCGCACGCCCGCGGTAGTCGAAAGCGCCGGTTGTTCGCAGACGTGGAGATGGTGCGACGGGGGCGACGCGTGCTCAAGACCGAGCGCTGGCCTGCCGGCCAGCCGGCCCCGGAGTTCACGTTCTTCCGCGTCGAGGCAGACCCGATCGAGCGCGGCGTCTACGACAACACCGGCACGATGGAGCACGCGTGGCACCCCGAGGAGCGGGCGTCCCACCCGGCGAAGTGGCACTGGTGCCCCATCGATGTGGTGGAGACCGACACCCAGTGGAGCTCCGCTTGGTCCCACCGCGTAGACGCCACGGGGACAACCACGGAAGACTACAAGGGGCTCGGCACGATGCGGTTCGCGGTCCACGCTCGCCTTGGACGGACGGAGCGGCGCTCGCCGGGCAGAGACCACCGGGACGCCGGGGGCCTGCTCCGGGACGTGGCGACGCTCCGTGTGCGACGGGACGACACCGCCGTCGGCTACATGACGGAGCTCATCAACGTGCCCTACGTGTACGGATCGAGCTCGACGGACGGCACGCCTCGCGGCCATCAGGCCGAGCGCGCCGTGGGGGCCGACTGCGCGGATCTGGTGGTCTACGGCTGGCGCCGGAGCGGGCGCGACGTGGGTTACACGTGGTCGCAGGGCCTCAAGTCACACACCCGCCGCGTCGCAGTCATCGCCGGCGAGGTCAACGGGAGCTACCGCACAGCCGACGGGCGTCCGCTGATCTTCGGCAAGGACATCCTGCCGGGAGACGTGTTGTTGTGGCGGAGGCACGTGGCCGTGGTGGCCGATGCGGACAAGGGGGGCACCCTCAGCCCGCGCACACCGGTGATTCACACCGTGGCAGGAACCCCAGAGCTAGAGGCGCTCGGTGAGATGGGGTTCGGGTTCCCCTCTGGCGACTTCGAGGTGCGACGCCCGAAGTGGCAGAGGGAACCCAAAGCGAAGCGACCGAGGACTACCAGTCCTTCGAGATCGCGGCCGACATCCCGAAGCCGCCACCGTCGCCGGAGAGGAGGTAGGGGCCCTTCCTCCACCAGCCGTTGTTGACCTCGACGTCGATGCTCACGCCAGCGGGCAGGTTGAACGCCACGCCCGTGGAGATGAAGTGGTCGACGTTCGCCTGCGAGTTCGAGGCGATCGGGTCGCCGTTGCCGTCCTCGCCGCTGGTCCAGGTCCAGTAGACGCGCTGGGCGCCGCCGAAGCGGATGTCGAACCAGTCGGTGACCTTGACGTCCACCGCGAGGCTGTAGAACGGCAGCGCGAACTCGTGAGCCCGGTTGATCGAGGGATCCCCGCCATCCGGGGTGGTCTCGATCGAGGTCACGCGGCCGCCGAAGCCGAGGCCGGGCTGCACGGTGATGCCGTCGCCCAGGTTGAGGCGGATATCCATACCGAGGTCTACGCCGAAGTGGAGGCCGCTCTTCTGCTGGTCGTTGGCGAGGTTGGTGCTGGAACCGAACGCGACGTCGAGGTTGACGTACGGCACGAGCTCATGCGGCCCCGAGAAGGGGAAGGTGCCGCGGAAGAGCAGGCCGACATCGATCTGGTTCTGCTCCGTGAGGGGCTCCGCGGTGTCTCCGCCGCTGAGGCCCTCGTGGGTGGGCAGGCCGATCTTGAGGTCGAGGGCGAAGTCGAGGTCGCCCATCGCGGTCCCGACGCCGAGGCCGGCGGCGAACTGGACGACGAGCGGCCCCTCGTTCTTCACGAGGTTCTCGTCCGCGTCGAAGTCCTTGGCCATGTCGGCCCAGGCCGCCAGCAGGAAGCCGAGGCGCACGCTGCCGGTGTCGACACCGAGGATGATCGTGCCCTTGTGCGTGGCGCCGGCATCACCGTTGATGCAGAAGCCGCAGCCCGACTGGTCGAGGTTGTCGCCGCCAGCGCCGAGGTTGAGCGCCGGCACGTCCTGCGAGGTGCCGTACATGGCCAGGACGAGGGTGGGCGTGAAGTTGTAGTGGAAGCCGAAGGAGGTGTAACCGATGTCGCCGGTCTCCACCGCGGCCCACTCGCCGTACTTCACGAGCTCGGCGGGGAGCACGAAGATGTTCCGGTCGTCGAGGAAGGTGACGTTCTTGTAGCTGGAACGCAGGCCGGCCGCGCCGCCGCTGATGGAGCGGAGTCGGCTCTCGGTGGCGCTGGCGGTGGAGGCAATGGCGACGCCGAGCGCTGCCAGGGCCATCAACTTGGTCTTCATGTGTCTCCTCCGAAGAAGGGTGTGAACGCGTCTCTCGGGCCGGGCAGCGCATCCCGCACCAGAATATTTAGTAAACTCAGGAACTTGCGCTGAATGGCCCCTGAATCGGCGCGTGGAGTAGCACTTGACTCCGACGGGCGTCAACCCGAACGCGCGGCTCAGTCCGCGAGCGGAACCTCCGCCCGTCCCCGCCGCGAGTCAAGAAAGTCCCGTTTGGGAAAGTCCCTGTCAGCACGTCCACTTGAGAAACGTGTTCCACTGGAACTCAAACCATCTCCCCCGCCAGCGCGCACGGTTTGGTCGAGGCGGCCGGTTTTCTGGCCGGTGACCTGCCCTCGGGTAAGCTGCGCCCGTGATCCAGCTCTATCACGTATACAAGCGCTACCCGAACGGCATCGAGGCGCTGCAGGACGTGAACCTCCGCATCGCGGAGGGTGAGTTCGTCTTCCTCACCGGTCCTTCGGGCTCCGGCAAGACCACGCTGGTCAAGATCCTGTTGGCCTACGAGCGCGCTTCCAGCGGCCAGGTCCTGGTCAACGGGCGGAACCTCGCCGTGCTTCGCGCCTCTTCGATCCCCTACCTGCGGCGCAACATCGGCGTCGTCTGGCAGGACTTCAAGCTGCTCGACACCCGCTCGGTCTTCGACAACGTCGCGATCTCTCTCGAGATCCTCGGTCTCCGCCCGAAGGAGATCGCACGTCGCGTGAACCAGACGCTGGAGACGGTGGGCCTGGAGAAGTACGCCGCGTCCCGGCCGCTGCAGCTCTCGGGCGGCGAACAGCAGCGCGTAGCGATCGCCCGGGCGCTCGTGAACGAGCCGTCGATCCTGCTCGCCGACGAGCCCACTGGTAACCTGGATCCGGACCTGTCGGTCGAGATCATGAACCTGCTCCTGGACCTACAGCAGAAGGGCACCACCGTAGTGGTGGCCACACACGACCGCTTTCTCCTGGAGCGATACAGCCGGCGCACGCTGCTCTTGAACCGCGGGTATCTGGTGGAGGACTCGAGCGGAGACTCGGCGCTGCCGGCGACGACCCTGCTCGACGAAGACGACGAGGAGCGCGCGCGTCGATGACCCTCTATCGCATCGGGTACTTCTTCCGGGAGGCGTTCAAGAACGTCGCGCGGGCGCCGCTGCTCACGGCCATCGCGATCCTCACCATCGCCGTGTCGCTGATCCTCGTGGGCTTCTTCGGCGGCCTCCTCGACTCAGCCTCACGGCTCATCGACAAGGTGGCCGAGGACGTGCGGATCACGGCCTACCTCGATCCCAAGATCGGCGCCCTCGAGGTGCACACGATCACGGAGGCGATCAAGCAGCGCGAGGGCGTCGAGTCGGTCGAGTTCACCCCGCTCGCCGAGGACCGCGCGAAGAACCGCGCCCTGCTCGACGAGGAGCTCCTCGCGGGCCTCGATCCGGAGAGCATCCCTGGCTCCCCCACCCTCGAGATCGTGCTGGAGAAGAAGCGGCGCCTTCGCAAAGACGTGGAGGTCATCTCCACCTGGGTCGCGCAGCTCCGCGGGGTCGATGGCGTGTCAGAGGTCGAAGCCGGCATGGACAAGATCCGGATCGGGCTCGCGTTCTATGACGTCTTCGGCACGCTCGCCTGGGCGATCTGCATCGTGCTGGTGGTCGCCGCCGTCTTCTTCGTCTTCTCGACCATCAAGATGGCCGTGCACAGCCGGGCCAACGAGATCGAGATCCTGCGGCTCGTCGGCGCCACCCCTCGCTTCATCCGGATGCCGTTCTACATCGAGGGCATCTTCCAGGGCGTCATGGGCAGCGTCATCGCGTTCGCCGTGGTGCTCTGGATCCACGGACGCCTCGACAGCACGATCCGCGAAGAGCACATGCTCGACATCCACATCGACCTCGTCCCCGCGCAGATGATCCTGTGGTTCTTCGTGGGCGGCACGCTGCTCGGGCTCCTCGGGAGCGTGTTCAGCGTCGGCCGCTATCTCCGCGGCTGATGCGGGCCCAGGCGCTCATCTGCTGTTTGCTCTGCGGCGTCGCGCAAGCCGAGCCCCCGGATAACCTCCCCGAGCCGCCCGTGGGCGCGGTGTCCGAGCTGTCGAAGCTCCTCGGCGAGGAGTTCGACCTCCTCGCGGCGCTGGACCAGCTGGACGCCGATCGTAAGCGCCGCGAGAAGCAGCTCGAGGCCGCGGAGAAGCGTCGCCTCGAGATGGTGGCGCGACGGAACAAGGCGGAGAAGGAGCACGCGGAGTCGCTGACCCGGCTGGAGACGGAGCGGACGCGGATCCGCCGGCGCATCCGCGTCACGATCGAGCTGAAGCGCGTGAAGGACTGGCAGCTCTTGGCCAGCGCAGGCGACTACGCCACGTACCTGCGCATGAAGCACGTCTTCAAGCAGCTCCTCACGGACGACGAGCAACGCATCAAGGACTACCACGAGGTGGTCAAGGGCTACGACAAGGCCAAGAAGCACCTGGACGCCGAGCTGGCCGAGCTGACGCAGGTCGAGGCGGAGCTGAACGACGCACGGCAGAAACTCGAGCGGGACAAGGCGGTAAAGCAGGCGCTCCTGGAATCCGTTCGCACGGACAAGGCGTTCTTCGCCAAGGCCGAGCGCGACCTCGACAAGGCGGCCACGGAGCTCGAGACCCGGGTGGGGAACTTCGAGGAATGGATCGGAAAGCGCCTCTGGTTCAGAGACCTACGAGGGCAGTACAGCCTGCCGGTCCCGGGGGGCGTGATCTCGCGCACCTTCGGGAAGAGCGTCCACCCGCGCTGGAGCACCGTCACGCTGCACCGGGGCATGGACGTGGTCCCCGGCAAGAAGGGCGACAAGACCGTCCGCTGCATCTACTGGGGAAAAGTGGTGTACGCGGGCTGGCTGAAGGGCTACGGAAACACCGTGATCGTGGACCACACGCAGGGCGACTACACGATGTACGCGCACCTCGAGCGCATCGACGTTCGGGTCGGGGACGTCCTCGCCTCGCGAGATTCGATCGGCGTGCTCGGAAAGTCGGGATCCTTGGACGGCGAGCGGCTGTATTTCGAGCTGCGCCTTGGAGGGAAGCCGGTGGACCCGGTCCCTTGGTTCCGGTGACCGCGGTGAAGACGCGGCGAGCACACAGACAACTTCCTTCGACACGCCCGAGGTCCCTGTGGTACCCCAGCCGCCCGTGAGCGTCCTACCCGAGCACGTCGCCATCATCATGGACGGAAATGGGCGTTGGGCCGAGCGCCGGGGCTTGCCTCGGATCGAGGGCCACCGTCGCGGAGCCGACGCCGTTCGAGCGGTCACGCGCGCCGCGCGGGCGATGGGCATACGCCGCCTCACCCTCTACGCCTTCTCAGAGCAGAACTGGGGCCGACCCGTCCTCGAGGTGAACAGCCTCATGGAGCTGCTCCGCGACTATCTGCTCTCGGAGCGCAGCGAGATCCTCGACAACGGCATCCGGCTCGAGGCGATTGGGCGCATCGATCGCCTGCCCGACCTCGTCAAGGACCCGCTGGACGAGCTTCGCCGTGACTCGGCGCACAACCGGGACATGGTGCTCTGTCTCGCCCTCAGCTACGGCGCGAGGGAGGAGATGACCGCGGCGATCCAGCGCCTCGCGGCGCGGGCCGCCAAAGGGGAACTCGACCCGACTGAGATCGACGAGACCATGGTGGCGCGCGAGCTCGACACCGTGGACGCCGATCTCATCATCCGC
>SXOO01000085.1 GCA_005776725.1 Pseudomonadota bacterium
CGTGACGAGGTGGGCGCCGCGGCCCGCGAGGGCGTTGAGGTAGAGCGGGAGCGTGGCGACGAGCGTCTTGCCCTCGCCGGTCGTCATCTCGGAGATACACCCGCGGTTCAGGACCATGCCGCCGATGAGCTGCGTGTCGTAGTGACGCATGCCCATACGGCGCTTGCCCGTCTCGCGCACGGTGGCGAAGGCCTCGGGGAGCAGGTTGTCGAGCGGCTCGCCGTTTCCGAGGCGCTCGCGGAATCGCACCGTCTGCCGCGCCAGCTCTTCGTCGCTGAGCTTCGAGATGCTGGCCTCGAGCGCGTTGATCGCTTGCACGCGGGGCGCGAGCTTCTTCACTTCGCGTTCGTTCTTGGAGGGGATGAGCTTCTTGAGCCAGGCGAACATGGAGACCTCAGGGCCGCGAGAACGGCGCAATATAGGGGGTCCCCCCCCCACCCACAACCTTGAATTCGTGCTGGGGCCGGGGCAGCAAGCTCCCCGGCCCGGTGCCGCGTCAGGGGGCGGCGTGGCAGGGCTGGCGGAGCTCCTCGAGGGTGGGGAGCGCTGGGGCGGTCCCCGACACCGGTGGCAACGCCTCCAGCAGCCGCTGGCGGCGTTCATGCGGCTCGGGGTGTGTGCTCAGCCAGCCAGACACTGGGTGTGCCTCCATTCGGCCCAGAAATGCGCCGAGCCCGGCCGGATCGATGCCCGCCTTCGCGAGCAGCGCGGCGCCGAAGTCGTCTGACTCCTGCTCCTGCGCGCGGTCGTAGGCCAGCCCCACCACGTCCGTGGCGAGGCCCGCGAGGCCGGCGAGGCTGTCGTCCAGGCCGCCCAGCGCGACCGACAACGCAATCCGCGCGCCCAGCTCGCGCGCTACGCGCTGCACCCCGTGCCGGAGGGCGGCGTGACCCATCTCGTGGCCCATGACGCCAGCGACCTCTTCCACCGACGTCGCGTCGGCTACGAGGCCGGTGAGCACGAAGAGATACCCGCCGGGGAGCGCGAAGGCGTTGACCGTGGGGTCGTCCAGCACGGTGAGGCGCATGACCCCGGCGTCCGCCGGCAGCTGGGCACGCAGCGGCGCAGCGAGGCGCTCGAACGCCTCGATGAGCTTCGGGTTGGTGCAGGCGTCCCCTGAGAACTGCGACGCCGCGGCCTCCCCAATGGACTCATCCAGCGTGTACGAGGACGCCAGAACCGCCTTGCGCGCGACGCAGCCGACCGTGGCGTAGCCGCCCCAGCCGAGCACGGCGAGGCCCACGACCAGACCCGCGATTTCACCCACGATGCGTCGTTTACTGTGCCCGAAGCCGGGTGTAGCTTGCGCGTTCTCTGGAGTCATAACCGTGAAGCATACCATCGAATACCAGCCCACGTTCGCGCTGCTGAGGGTCACCCTCGACCCCGGTGACGTGCTCACCGCGGAGGCTGGCGCCATGGTCACCCGCCAGGGCCACGTGGGCATGCACACGCGCATGAACACCGACCGGAAGGCCGGCTTCTTCGGCAAGGTCTGGATGCTCCTGATCTGCCTAGTGCGGAAGCTGGTTGGTGGCGAGACGTTCTTCGTCAACGACTTCTCGGCGCCCACGCCGGGCGAGGTCACCTTCGCCCCCACGATGTCCGGCAACATCCTCCACAAGCGCCTCGACGGGCAGTCCCTCCTGGTCCAGAACGGGGCGTTCCTCGCCTCGTCCGGCGATGTCCGGATGAAGCTCCGTTGGGGTGGACTACGCACCCTCTTCGCCCGCGAGGGGCTGTTCCTCCTCGAGCTCTCGGGCACCGGCGACCTCTGGTTCACCAGCTACGGCGGCGTCGTCCCAATCCCGGTCGACGGCAGCTTCATCGTCGACACCGGCCACATGGTCGCGTTCGACGCGTCGCTCGACTTCGAGATCAAGACGCCGGGCGGTGGGATCATGGGCTTCGTGGCTTCCGGTGAGGGCCTCGTCTGCGAGTTCAAGGGCAAGGGCACGGTCTACATGCAGTCGCGCAACGTCAGCGCGCTCACCGGCTGGCTTCAGCCGTACCTCGGGGGCTGAGCCATGCAGGTCGAACTCGCTTGTCGCCCGGCGCAGGCCATCGCCGTGGTCCAGCTCCAGCCGGGGGAGTCGCTGGTCGCCGAGGCCGGCGCCCTCGTCGCCATGTCCACCGCGATCTCTCTCGAGACCTCCACGGGTGGAGGCATCCTCAAGGGCCTGAAGCGCATGTTCGGTGGAGAGACCTTCTTCCGAAATACGTTCCGGGCCACAGACCGCGCTGGCGAGGTGCGCCTCGCGCCCGCGCTCTGCGGCGACATGCTGCACCTCGACGTGTCGCCCGGTGAAGACTGGCTGGTGCAGTCGGGCGCGTTCGTCGCTTCTGGCTCGGAGGTCGAGCTCGACACCAAGCTCGACGGGTTCCGCGGCTTCTTCTCCGGCGCCGGGATCTTCGTACTCAAAGCGCACGGGCGCGGGCCCCTGGTCCTGGGCGCGTTTGGCGCGATCGTCCCCGTCGACGTCGATGGCACCTTCATCGTCGACACCGGGCACCTGGTCGCGTGGTCGCCCGACCTCCAGTTCAGAGTTACGAAGGCCAGCGAGCAGGGCTGGATCGCCTCGTTCCTGTCCGGGGAGGGCCTGATCGCCGAGTTCTCGGGCAAGGGGCGGCTGTGGTTCCAGACGCGCAACCCCACCGACTATGGCAGCCTCATTGGCTCCATGCTGCCCCCGCGAGCGAGCTGAGCCATGAAGTACCACCTCTTCGACAGCCCCGACTTCGCAGGCGTCAAGCTCACTTTTGATCAGGCTGGCGAGTCGTTCCGCGCTGAGTCCGGGGCCATGCTCGCCCGAGACACCGGCGTCGAGATGAAGACCGGCATGCAGGGCGGCTTCCTGAAGGCTGCGGGGCGCTCGGTGCTCGGCGGCGAGTCGTTTTTCATGAACACCTTCACGGCCACTGGCAGCGGCCAGTCGCTCTACCTCGCGCCTGCCTCCGAGGGCGACATCATCGCCCGCGAGCTGTCTGGCGAGACCCTGTTCGCGCAGGCCGGCGCGTTCGTGGGTGCTCACCCCGACGTCACGGTCGAGACGAAGTTCCAGGGGCTCAAGGGGTTCTTCTCCGGCGAGAGCCTCTTCTTCCTCAAGCTCTCTGGCCGCGGACTCCTGTTCCTCTCCGCTTACGGCGGGATCCAGAAGATCGACGTCGGCGACGAGGGCTACGTGGTCGACACCGGACACATCGTCGCGTTCTCCGAGGGCCTCGACTACCGCATCCGCCCATTCGGCGGCATGAAGGGGCTCTTCTTCTCCGGTGAGGGCCTCGTCTGCGAGTTCCACGGGCGAGGCGAGCTCTGGATCCAGACTCGCAACCCACAGAGCCTCGCGTCGTTCCTCAACCCCTTCAGGGCCGTCCAGGGCTCCTCCAGCGGAGATGCCGGCGAGTGAGCACCCCCCACAGCGCCACCCTGCACCCAGACGACACCCTCCTCGGCGCCTTCGACCGGGTGGCCTCCAGCACGCCCGCGGCTCCGGCGCTGCTCTGCTCTCGCGGACACCTCAGCTACCGTGAGCTCCGCCGGCGCTCGGACGCCGTCGCCCGCGCGCTGCTCGACCTCGGCGTCCAGCCCGAGGAGCCGGTGGCGGTACGGATGCCGCGCTCGCCCGAGTCGGCGATCGCGCTGCTCGGTGTGTTGCGCGCTGGCGGCGCCTATGTCCCCGTCGATCCCGCCTATCCCGACGAGCGTCAGCGATGGATGGTCCAGAACGCCGGGGCGCGAGTCGTGCTCACGGCCGGCGGGCCGGCGTGGAGCGACCTTCGGTGCCTCGACCTCCTCGGCGCTCCAGGCTCGCCCTCCGCCGTCTGGGACTTCGAGGGCACCCCACTCCCAGCGCCCCCCACCGCGCCCGGCGCGCTGCTGAACATCCTGTACACCTCGGGGTCCACGGGCCGCCCAAAAGGCGTCCTCGGCACCCACGGCGCCATGCTCAACCGCGTCGATTGGGCCCTCCGCGAGCTGCCCTTTCACGCCCAGGAGGTGGCCGCTCACCGGAGCAACCTGAGCTTCGTGGACGCCGGTCCCGAGCTCTTCACCGGCCTCCTCAGCGGTCGACCGACCGCCGTGGTCCTTCCGGAGGAGCAGGCTGACCTCGCGGCATTCGTGGACGTGCTGGGCCGCTTCGAGGTGAGCCGCATCACCGTAGTGCCGTCCATCCTCGCGGCGCTCCTGCGGGCCTCGCCGCACCTTGACCTCCCCGCGCTCCGCCTCTGGATCACCAGCGGCGAGGCGCTCACGCTCCAGCTGCTGTCTGCGTTTCGCGCGTCCCTCCCTCACGCCACGCTCGTGAACCTCTATGGCACCACCGAGGTCACCGGTGACGTGACGTGCGCACGTTTCCCGCCCGAGCGTCCGCTCCCCGCCGAGCCCGTGCCCATCGGGCACGCCATGGCAGGTGCCGAGCTCCTCGTGCTGGATCCCGCCGGCAACCCCGTCGCTGACGGCACGGCAGGGGAGCTGTATGCGGCCGGGCCGGTCCTCGCGCAGGGTTATCACCAGAGCCCCAAGGAGGAGGCGCAGCGGTTCCCCAAAGTGCGCGGTGTCCGCACCTTCCGCACCGGTGACCTCGTGCGCCGGGCCCCCGACGGCGGCTTCGAGTACCTCGGGCGGGTCGACAACCTGGTCAAGATCCGCGGGGTGCGCGTCGAGCTCGAGGAGGTGGAGCGCACGCTCAGAGCAGCGGCCTCCGGTGAGGTCGCCGCCGTGCTCGTGGACGAGCGCCTCGTGCTGGCCGTGGCCGCCACGGAGAGCGGCGCGGCGGTCTCGTCGCTCCGGGCGCTCGCGGAGCAGCAGCTCCCCGAGGTGATGCGCCCGGTCGACTACCTCTTCGTGCTTGCCTTGCCGCTGTCACCGAACGGGAAGGTCGATCGCAAGGCGCTCGGAGCTCGAGTTCGCGACACGCACCGGTCGCTGTCGCCCCACCAGCTGCCGGTGGGACCCCTCGAGCAGCGCGTGGCCGAGGTCTGGGCCGCGCTGGTCGGTCGCACCGAGCTCGCGCGCGACGACACCTTCACCTCGCTGGGCGGCAGCTCGCTGGGTCTCGCCGAGATGCTGCTCGCCTTCGACCGCCTCCCCGGGGCCTGCCGGGTCCCCATGACCCTCGCCCGCACGGGCACGCTGGCAGAGGTCGCTGCGGCGCTGGGCGGCGCGGTCGTCGCCTCGGCCGACACCCTCGCGCACCGCGTCTCACTCACGCCGCTGAGCGAGGGCGGACGCTGCGCGGATGACGTGGTGGCGCTGTTCGTCGCGGGCTCAGCAGACGCGGCCATCCAGTCGGCCACCGAGCTGCCGATCGGCATGGACGAGGCCCAGGCGCGAGCGTTCGCTCTGTCGCACGAGGGCGTCATCATCCGCCTCGACGGCCGACCGGTGGGCGCGGGCGTGATCCACCCCCACCCCAACGTCGGAGAGGGCGTGGACGTCCCCTCTGGCGCGGTCCAGCTGGACGAGTGGCTCCTGCCCGAGTTCCGCGGGCTCGGGCTCCTCTCGGATGGCGGCGCCTGGCCGCTGCTGCTGGAGTGGCTAGCGGCCCGGTATCGCTTCGAGGTGAGCGTCGTGTGGGAAGACCACGTGGCGATGCTCGCGATCCTCTCCGCTCGCGGCTACACGCGAGTTGGGCGCAGCTACTGGCGGCCGACCGCTGACGCGGACGGTAGCGAGGGCTTCTGCGAGGTGTGGCTCAAGGACCTCCGCGCGGCTTCCGTTGACGCCGCGCGCGTGTCGATATAGGGGCGCTAGCAACGATGAATAACCTCTCTTCCGAAGTCGATTGGCCCCTCAAGCACGACCCCGCCGACGTCGACCGCCTCCTCCGCTCCTGCGCCGCGCTACAGCGCCGCGCTGACGGCGAACAGGGCGTGATCGCCATCCGCCACATCGCCGCCGGGAGCACCCTCATTCACGGCTGGCACGACGCGTTCTACCTGGGCATGGCCGGGTGGGTGGCGCTCACGGTGCCCGAGATCGACGCGCTCCCCCCGGGGCAGCGCGCGCTCTTCCACCGCTACGGCCTCGACATGGACTTCGGGACCATCTTCGGCCCGCTGGACGTCATCCACGTCACCACGCTGGACAACTTCATCAACCACTCGTGCGAGCCCAATCTCGGCTACGACCACCACGGCAACGTGGTGTCGCGGCGCTCGCTCGCTCCGGGTGAGGAGCTGCTCATCGACTACGGCGAGTTCGTCGTGAACTACGATGAGCCGTTTACGTGCCGTTGTGGCGCCAACTCGTGCCGTACCAACGTCACCCGCAACGACTGGCATCACCTGCGCTCGCGCCGCCGTCTCCCGCCTTTCATCGAGCGCAGGCTAGAGCGGCGCGCCTGAGCTGGTGTGCTGCTGGTCGTCCCTGACGGCCCCGGGCCGCTGTCCCTCATTGACGACCGCGGCGCCCGGCACTAGAAGCGCGCCATGTCGCGCTCCCTCAACAGCATCTCGGTAGGAATCGTCGGCGCCTCTGGCTACACCGGCGTCGAGCTGGTCCGCCTGCTGAACGGGCACCCCGAGCTCCACCTCACCCACGTGCTGGCCGACAAAGCGGCTGGGAAGCCCCTCGGCGCCGTGTGGCCCGGGCTGCTCGGCCTGCCCGAGGCGCAGCTCCCCGTCACCGCATTCGATCCCGCCGAGCCGCTTCGTGGCCTCAGCGGGTGCCAGGCGGTGTTCCTGGCGCTGCCTCACGGGATCGCCGCGCGCGCGGCGCCCGCGCTGCTCGACGCCGGCCTCACGGTGGTGGATCTCGGGGCCGACTTCCGGCTCCGCGACCCCGCGGTGTACGCCGCCACCTACGGCCTCACCCACGCTTCGCCCGACCGCCTCCCCGGCGCGGTCTACGGGCTGGTCGAGCGGCGCCGTGCGGCCCTCCGCGGGGCACGCCTCATCGCCAACCCGGGCTGCTACCCCACGGCCGTGGGCCTGGCCGCCGGCCCGCTGCTCGACGCCGGGCTCTGCGGCGACCTGCTCGTGGCCGACTGCCTCTCCGGTGTCTCCGGCGCCGGCCGCACTCCCGGGCCGCGCAACCACTTCGCCGAGGTCGCCGAGAGCGCCGCCGCGTACGGCGTAGGGGGCACGCACCGCCACGTCCCCGAGATCGAGCAGGAGCTGGGCGTGCCCGTGGTGTTCACGCCGCACCTCGTCCCCATGACCCGCGGCATGCTGGCCACGGTCCACGCGAGGCCCCGGTCGCTCCCCACGCCAGAGGCTCTGTCCGAGCTCTTCCGGTCGGCCTACGCGGGCGAGGCCATGATCGTGGTCCGCGACGAGCCGCCCTCTACGCTCGAGGTCCGCGGTACGAACCGCGCCCACGTCTTCGCCACCGTCGACGCCTGCCGCGGCGTGATCACCGTGATCTCCGCCATCGACAACCTCGTGAAGGGCGCGTCGGGGCAGGCGGTCCAGGCGCTCAACGTGGCCCTGGGTCTCCCAGAGGCGCACGGCCTCCCCCTCATTCCCTGGGTCCCGTAGTCGCTATGCACACTCCTCTCGTCGCGCTCTCGTTGCCCCTGCCCGCGCTGCTGCCCGGCGGCACGTACACCTCTGTCGCCGGGGCTCGCGTCGGCGTGGCACAGGGCGCCATCAAGCGCGCCGGCCGCGACGACGTCGTGGTGTTCGTGGCTGAGGGCCCCACGGCCGCTGTCACCACCCGCAGCACGGCCGCCTCGGCGCCTTGCCTCTGGACCCGTGCCCGGGTGCCCGCGCGCCGCGTCGCCGCCGTGGTCAACTCAGGCAACTCCAACGCCTCCACGGGCGCACAGGGACACCGCGACGCCGCGGCGATGGCCGCGGAGGTCGCCCAGGTACTCGGGTGTTCGCCCGACGACGTGCTGGTCTGCAGCACCGGCGTCATCGGCGTCCCCATGCCCATGGACCGGGTGCTGCCCGCTGTTCGCTCGGCCGCCGGTGCTTTGGGACCCGACGGGGCGCGGGCCGCGCGCGCCATCCTCACCACGGACCTCGTCCCGAAGGAGGCGGCGTGCGTCGCCGAGGGGGTCACCGTGGGCGGCGTGGCCAAGGGCTCCGGCATGATCCACCCCAACATGGGGACCATGCTCGCGTTCGTCGCCACCGACGCCCGCGTCTCGGCCGAGCACCTGCAGCAGCTCACCGAGTCCGTCGCAGACCAGACGTTCAACGCCGTAACGGTAGACGGCGACACCAGCACCAGCGACACGCTGATCGTCCAGGCCACCGGGCTCGGCCCCGCCGCCGAGCCGGGCACGGCTGCGTGGCGCGGGCTCGAGGCGGCACTCACGGCCGTGTGCCGCCACCTGGCGCGCGCGATCGCTCGCGACGGCGAGGGCGCCGAGCACCTCCTCACCGTGATCGTCGAGGGCG
The DNA here is from genome assembly GCA_005776725.1 of Pseudomonadota bacterium. Taxonomy (GTDB): domain Bacteria; phylum Myxococcota_A; class UBA9042; genus SXOO01. Next base: position 8,353 of record SXOO01000085.1, read on the forward strand.
TCGGCAGCGACGCGTTGGCTCGCGACGCCGCGCGGGCGGTCGCGCGTTCTCCGCTGGTCAAGACCGCGGTCCACGGGCGCGACGCCAACTGGGGCCGCGTCGTCGGGGCCCTCGGTGCCGCCGGGGTCCCCGACCTCCACACGCTCAGCCTCGATCTGGCGGGGATCCCGGTCCTTCGTGACGGCCAGCCGGTGGCGTTCGACGAGGCCGCCGCCCGCGAGGCCCTCGGGGCCGACGAGGTGGTCATCCACGCGCGCCTGCCCGGGGGCGGGCCGGGCCGTGGAGAGGCGTGGGGCTGTGATCTCACCGCCGGCTACGTCCGCATCAACGCCGATTATCGGAGCTGACCGTGCCAACCGAACCGCACCGAATCGCTCGCGCGCTCGTCACCGCGCTCCCCTACGTCCAGCGCTGGGCCGGCCAGATCGTGGTCGTCAAAGTGGGCGGGGCCATGATGGGCTCGGACGCTCTCTTGGACACGCTGTGCGTCGACCTCGTCCTGCTCCGCGCCGTGGGCGTCAAGGTCGTGCTGGTCCACGGCGGCGGGCCGGCGGTGTCCGAGATGGGCCGCCGCCTGGGCATCGAGCCGCGCTTCGTGGACGGGCTCCGCGTCACCGACGAAGAGACCATGCGCGTCGCCCAGCTCGTGCAGGTCGGTGGGATCTCACGAGACTTCTTGGGCGCGATCGCGCGCGCCGGGGGCCGCGGCGTCGGCCTCTCGGGGCAGGACGGCGGGGGCTGGCTCAGGGGCCAGGTCCGACGGCATCTGTCGCGCGCCACGGGAGAGCCGGTGGACCTGGGCCGCGTGGGCGACATCACCCGAGTCTCGCCGGAGCTGCTGCTCGCTCAGGTGGAGGCGGGCTTCATCCCCGTGGTGGCGCCGGTCGCGGTGGACGACGACTTCCGCCCGCTCAACGTCAACGCCGACACCGTGGCCTGCAAGGTCGCCGCCGCCCTCGGCGCGCCCCGGCTGCTGTTCATGAGCGACGTCGAAGGGATCCGGGGCCCCAACGGCTTCGCCTCCGAGGTCGACGGCGCCACCCTGCGTCAATGGATCCAGGACGGCCTCATCACCGGCGGCATGCTCCCGAAGGTAGAGGCCTGCCTCGAGGCGGTGGACCACGGCGTGCCGCGGGTTTCGATCCTCGACGGGCGGATGGAGCACGCGGCGCTGCTCGAGCTCCTCACCGACGCCGGCGCGGGGACCCTCGTCGTCGCCTGAGCCCGCGCGCGGGAACCCCACCGTCACCGCTATTCACGGAACACCACTCCCCGAGAGGTCCGCCCGGCCCGGGGCCGCCAGGAGGAAACGATGCTCGCCACCCAGAACGTCACGATGCGCTATGGCGGACGCACCCTGTTCGAGGACGTCACCGTCTCGTTCAACGCGGGTTGCCGCTACGGCCTCACCGGCCCCAACGGCTCCGGCAAGTCCACGTTCGTGAAGATCCTGGTCGGAGACCTGGAGCCCCAGACCGGGCACATCCAGCGGCCCCGGCGCCTCGGCGTGCTGCGCCAGGACCAGTTCGCCTTCGACGCGTTCCGTGTGGTGGACGCCGTGATCATGGGCAATCGACGCCTCTGGGACGCGCTGGTCGAGCGCGAGGTCCTCTACGCGAAGGGCGAGCTCACGGACGACGACGGAATGCGCCTCGGCGACCTCGAGGGGGTGGTGGCCGAAGAGGACGGGTACTCCGCGGAGGCAGACGCCGCCGCGCTGCTGGAAGGCCTCGACATCCCGGAGTCGCTGCACGAGCGCAAGATGGGCGAGCTGCAGGGCGGGCAGAAGGTCCGCGTGTTGCTCGCGCAGGCGCTGTTCGGCCGCCCGCCGGCGCTGCTGCTGGACGAGCCCACGAACCACCTGGACCTCGAGTCGATCCACTGGCTCGAGGAGTTCCTCACCCACTACGACGGCACGGTGGTCGTGATCTCGCACGACCGGCACTTCCTGAACCAGGTGTGTACGCACATCGCCGACATCGACTACGAGACCATCATTCAATACACCGGCGGCTACGACGACATGGTCGTCCAGAAGACGCAGGTCCGGTCCCGGGTCGAGGCCGAGAACGCGCAGCGCGAGAAGAAGATCGCGCAGCTCCAGGACTTCATCGCGCGCTTCGCCGCCGGCACCCGGTCCACCCAGGTGGCGTCCCGCAAGAAGGAGGTCGAGCGCCTCGCCCCCACGCTGCTCGCCAGCAGCAACATCCAGAGACCGTTCCTGCGCTTCGACGTGAAGCGACCCCCGGGCAAGCAGGTGCTGGAGCTCGAGGGGTATTGCCGTGGCTACGACGGCCTCCCCGTGATTCGCGGCCTCACCGCCACGGTTCAGCGCGGCGAGCGCATCGCGATCGTGGGCCGAAACGGCGCGGGGAAGACCACGTTGGTCGACAGCGTGGTGAACAACATCGTGGACAAGGGCACCCTGCGGTGGGGCCACGAGACGCAGGTCGGCTACTTCCCGCAGGACTACAAGCACATGATCGCGCCGGGCCACACGGCGTTCGACTGGCTGCGCCTGGCGGATGGGCAGGCGGGCCTCGAGCAGGTCCGCGGGCTCCTCGGGCAGATGCTGTTTCGTGGGGACGAGGCCTTCAAGCCCACGCAGGCGCTCTCGGGCGGCGAGTCGGCGCGCCTCCTGTTCTGCCGCCTGATGCTCGAGAAGCCGAACGTCCTGGTCCTGGACGAGCCCACGAACCACCTCGACCTCGAGGCCGTGATCGCCCTCGGCTCCGCGCTCGAGAAGTACCCCGGCACGCTGCTGCTCGTAACCCACGACGAGGACCTCATCCGCACCGTCGCCACGCGGGTCTGGCACCTCACCGCCGGCCCGAAGGGGCCCGAGTTCCAGGACTACCGCGGCACCTACGCCGAGTACCTCACGCGCGGCTGAGCGAGCCCCTTCAGGAGGTCACTTGCGCCGCGGGGAGCTTCGATGCAGAGAGGGGCGCATGCGCTCTTTCCTGCTTCGGCTCGTCGCTGCCTTCCTGCTGTTCGCCCTGTCCGCCGCCGCAGCGGAGCGGCCGCGCCTCGTCGTGGTCCTGGTGGTGGACCAGCTGCGCTCCGACGCGCTGCGGCCCGTCTTCGATCGCCTCCTGCCTCCAGGCACCGCGAAGCGCCCCGGCGGGTTTCGGTATCTGGTGGAGCGCGGCGCCTACTGGCCGCTCGCCGAATACCGGATGAGCCACTGCATGACGGGTCCGGGGCACGCCACCATCGCCACGGGCGCCTACCCGAGCCGCCACGGGATCAGCTCGAACGCGTGGTGGGCCACGGACTGTGTCCTCGGCTGCGTGGCGCCTCGGGAGACGGACGCCGCGCTCGGTGATAGCCCTCGCTGGCTCCGGGCGCCCACGCTCAGCGACGCGCTCGACGAAGCGCAGCCCGCCTCGCGGACCGTCACGTTGTCTTTCAAGCCCCGGGCCGCGGTGCTGCTCGGCGGGCACACCGCCGACCTCGCGGTGTGGCTGGACGAAGAGGCGCTGCTCTGGACCACCAGCGCCTACTACACCCGGCGTGGCTCGGCTCCGGCGCTGGACGTGCTCAACGCGGGCCTGGCGCGCCGCCGCGGTCCAGTCACGGTCGACTGCGCCCCAGAAGAGGGCCGCTCGCGGCCGCTCCCGAGTCCCCTGCCCGCGCGCGCCGCTCCCAACGATGTGGCGCGGTGCGGTACCCAGCCGACTCTGGGTCCGGCGGGTTACCCGGCGATCTACTCGCCGGTGGCCGCGGACCTCATGGTGGACGCAGCCATCGGACTGCTGGACGACCCCGCCCTCGCTCTGGGGCGCGACGAAGTGCCCGACGTGCTGGCGCTCAGCTTCTCTGCACACGACGTGGTGGCTCACGTCCTGGGCCCGCGCAGCCCTGAGGTGCTCGCCATGACGGTGGCCGAGGATCGCGCGCTCTCGCGCCTCCTCGCGGCGTTGGCCGCTCGGGTGGGCCTTCAGCGCACCGTGGTCGCGCTCACCGGTGACCACGGCGGCCCGGCGGTCCCCGAGGATCTCGCGACGGCCGGGCAGCCCGCCGGGGTGCTCCCGCTCGACGACGTGCAGGCGGAGCTCGCGCGGTTCCTGGACGCCGAGCTCCCCGGCGTTCGTGGAGAGCAGCCCTACTTCGTGGCGAAGCGCGACTTGAGCCTGTGGTTCCAACCTGCGCTGCTCTCCGGGCCCCACGGGCGGGACCTGTTGGCTCGCAGCAAGCGCTTCGCGCTCGAGCGTTGGCGGGAGAGCCTCACGGCCGCGCTCACGGTGCACGAGGTAGCCGACGGTCGCTGGCCTGAAGGGCGCCTCGGCGAGCAGGCGCGCAACAGCTACGTCCCGGGGCGAAGCGGCGATCTCGTGCTCTATCCACGCCCGGGGGTCTTCGAGGGGAAGCCCGGGGACCTCGTCTCGCACATGACCGGCTACGCCTACGACTGCCGCGTGCCCCTGGCGCTCGTGGGCCCTGGCGTGACGCCGGGGGTCCGGGCCTCGCCCGCGGAGCTGGTCGATCTGGCGCCCACTCTGGCCTACCTCCTCGGCGTGGTGCCGCCCGCTTCCGCGACTGGTCGCGTGCTACACGAGGCCCTCGACCCCAACACCCCGGCGTGGCTCACGCCCTTCCCGCTCCGATGAGTCGCCTCCTGATCGTGGCGCCTTCGCGGGTTCCGGCCAGGGACGGGGCCCCGGGCCTTTCTGGCCGTCGCCCCGCGGCCTCGTGCGCCCCGAGATGGACACGCGAGAGCACCGCCTGCAGCGGCGTGGGTCGAGGGCGAGGCGGCCTAGTGGGTCGCTGGAGCGGGGCTCTCGCGCTGGTGCTCGTGGTCGCTTGTGCCCGGGCGCCCAATCCGGTGCCTTCAGACGCTGTGGCGACGGACGCCGTAGCGCCCCAAGCGGACGCCGCGCAAGGCACTGCGGACAGTGCGGTCGCCGACGCCGTAGTCACCGCGGACACCCCCACGCCCGCGGACACCCCCACGCCTGCGGACGCTCCGACGGCCGAAGATGTGGCACCCCCGGAAGACACCACAGCCGCCAAGCTCTGCGCGGACGACGAGGCCTGCGGTGAGCGTCTCGACGCGGAGGGCAGGTGCCCGGGCCGGTGCGTCCCGCAGGAGTGGGGCACGCAGTGTCGCGGTGAGGTGTTCCGGGGCCTGTGCTTCACGGGCCCGGTCCCGACGGTGGGTCTGCTCATCGACGGCCAGCCGATGGCCCCGGGCGCCGCGATAGAGCTCTCGGTTCCGGGGCTGCTCTTGGAGGTGCAGGCCGACGCGCCGGCCGAGGTGAGCGTGGGAGCCGCCGTGAAGCTGGTCCTTCGAGTGACGAACTCGGGTGGCGGCGCTCAGAGCCTGCCGGTGGGCTTCGGGGTGGGCAACGACTGGACGCTGGGGGACGCGGGCCCCGACACGCTGGAGATCGCCGCGGGAGCCCAGGCCGAGCGGGTGGTCAGCCTCGTGGCGCAGCGCGGGAACGGCGTGGACCCGGAGCGGTGGCACGCGCTGGACGTCTGGCTCGGCGAGCGCCACGTGGCCTGGGTGCTCCCCGTGAGCCATGGCGACGGAGAGGCCGTCTCGTGTGGCGGGCGCTCGTTCCCCCTGCCGTATTGCCCTGCCGGAGAGTGCACGGGCCCCACGGGCGGCTTCTACGTCTCGGGCGTGTGTTGCGACGAGGTGTTCTACCCGGGCGCCACCTGCTGTGACGACTCGGCGTGTTACGGGCTTCGCTGCGTGGACGGGCGCTGCCTCACCGAGGCCCCGGCGCTGGGCTGGGCGCAGAACGTGCCGCTGGGTCAGCAGCGGGTCCTGGTCCTGCTGGTGGACGACGAGGCCACCGCGTCTGCGGCGCCCTGCACCGATCTGGCCCCGGCGTGGCTCCCCGAGCTGGAGACCGCCGAGGCGTGGTTCGACGCGGCCTCCGAGGCACGAGTGGGACGAGACCTGCTGGACCTCGAGTGGGTCGTGCTCGGCGGGCTGCGCAGCGCCGACTTCGCCGGGGAGCCCGAGGGTGCGCTCGACCGCTTCGCCTCGGACCTCGACGGCTGGCTCGCCGCGACCGGCTGCGAGCACCGTCCGGGGCCCTTCTTGTGGGACGCCGCGCCCGCCGCCCGACCCTTCGACAAGGTGGTGATCCAGACGCCCACGGCGAACCTCCTCGGCGCCACCGCTACGGCTATCGGGGACGGGGTCATCGGCACGCGCGTCGTCACGGGCCTCCTCCTGGCCCACGAGCTCGCGCACACCTTCGGCGCCACGGACCTCTACCTGGATCTCGGGGGTCGCCTGTCGCTCCGCGCCGATCTCATGGGCAACAACCTCGGCGGCCTCGGCCCGCCGTGGGACGGGGTCCTGCGGGGCGAGATCGGGTACCTCGACCTCGACGGCTCCGGGGTCGTGGACGTGGCGGAGTTCGAAGCGGCGCCCGAGTCCCTGGCGCTCCTCGAGCCCCGCGCTGTGGCGACCGCCAAGGGCACCATCGAGGTGTCGTTCGAGGTGGTGGGTCTCGGGGCCGACGGCGTCGTGGGACGACTGGCGGTGCCCAGGTGCGAGCTCACCGTGGACGGCGCCCCGCCGCAGCTGCTGCTCGACTCCCGGCGCCGGAAGGTGGCCGTGCTCCCGCAGTCCGGGCAGACGAGCCTGGCGGTACGCGTGAGGGCTCACTACGGCTTCGCGGGTGTGTTGCGCGAGCTCGATGAGTCGCTGACCCTCCCGGTGGTGTCGCCCTGACGAACGCGCAGTTCATGCTGGGGCCGGGGCAGCATAGCTCCCCGGCCCGGTTCACCTCCGCGCTCCCGCGCTTCGGTGAATGCTGGGGCCTGGGCAGCATAGCTCCCCGGCCCGGTTCACCTCCGCGCTCCCGCGCTTCGGTGAATGCGGAACTCCGCCGCGGCCGGCGGTTCGAGCTTGAGCTGCGTCGTCCGCACGAGGTTGTCGAGTTCAGCCTTCCCCATGGGATGCCTCCGCTGCGCCGTCTAGGAGGTTCACGTGCGGGCCGCCGAACAGTCGCGTCACGAAGGTGCTCTGCTCCGCCCTCCGCCGCGCCAGCTCGGCCGACGTGTAGAGCGTGGGGCTCACGTGGCGACCCAGCGCCGCCTCGAGCGGAGCGAGCGCCTCGAAGACCGCTTCTAGCGTGAGCGTGTCCGACACCAGAAGTACGTCGAGGTCGCTGCCGCTGTGGTCGGTTCCGGCCGCGACCGAGCCGTAGAGCAGGGCGGCGCGCAGCGCCGGCGCCAGCGGCAGAAGCGCTGCTCGGAGCGCGTCCACCACTCCGGACGTCTTCTTGGCGAGGCCGCAGAGTTCAACGAACACGGGCGAGTCCGGGTTGGCCTGGTAATGCGTCTGGTTTCCCACGCGGTGCATCGTGACTAGCCCGGCGTCCTTGAATGCGAGCAGCTCCCGCTGTACGCCCCCGATGCCCGAGCCGGCCAGGCGCACCAACTCGTTCGTGTAGAAGCTCTGGTCCGGGCGCCCGAAGAGGAGGCCGATCAGGCGCTGGCGGGTCTTGGGGAAGAGCGCGTCGGCGATGCGGCCCGATACGCTGAGCGGCATCGTTCCTGAATTGGGAGCTATCATACCCATACAGGGTATGGCACGAGCGTGGGCAGCGCCAGTTGCGGCGGGAGAACCGCTCGGGGCCGCCGGCGTGCCGCTACTCCGTGCGCGAAGCGGACCGCGCTCGCCGGTGACCACGGCGGCCCTGCGGTCCCCGAGGATCTGGCGGCGGCCGGGCAGCCCGCCGGGCTCCGGCCCGGTTCACCTCCGCGCTCCCGCGCTTCGGTGAATTCGACGTGCAGCCGAGCGCGCCGTATCACTCCACCGCCCGCCTCCCGCGGCGCCCTTGGAAGCGAAGGTGAAGGTCATGCGTCGCTCGTGGTTTGCGCTCCCGATTTTCATCGCGCCGCTCTGCGCGTGCAGCCCCCGCGGCTCCTCCGGCCTGGGCACCTCCGATGCCGCTGCGGGTGCGTCAGACACCGCGGCCTCCGGCACGGAGGATCTCGGCGTGCCCCCGCCGATCGAGGGCACCGCGGGCACGGCGCCTCCGGACAGCGTTGCGTTCGAGGGCACGTTGGCGGGCGCCGCTCCCGGCTTCACCGAAGGCTCGCTGGTGGTCGGCGGACGCACACGGACCGTGGGCCTCTATGTCCCCGAGGGCCTGCCCGCGCACCCGCCGTTGATCGTGGCCCTCCACGGGACAGGCTCCAACCCCGCGGACTTCCTGGATGAGCTGGGCCTGCGGCACCTCGCCGAGGAGTCGAAGGTGTTGGTCGTGGCGCCCCAGGCGATGGAGCGGAACGGCGGCCGGGGCGAACGCGGCGACCCCGACCACTACGCTGGGGCCGACGGGTTCTGGGGCACCAGCTGGAACCTCGGCGAGGACGATCCCGAGACCAACGACGACCTGTTGCTGGTGCGCGCGATCATCGCCGATGCCCGCGCGTCCTACGGCGTGGACTCCGACCGGGTCTACACGTTCGGCCACTCGAACGGCGCGTTCTTCGCCTATCACGCCGCCGCCACCCTGTCCGACCGGGTCGCCGGCTTCGCCGAGAACGCGGGCGGCGCCGTGCGCTGCGAGAACAAGGGGCCCGATGGGGCGCAGTTCGTCGGGTCCGCCACGAGCTGCGAGGAGCTCTCGGCCGCCGCCGGGTTTCCGAGCTGCGCGGGACCGCTCTCGCCGGTCGAGCCCGACGTCGCCGGGCGTATCCCCTGGGGGTTCCTCGCGCACCACAATGATGACGACGTGGTCTCCGTGGCATGGACGTGTCAGCTTGCGGCGGCCCTCGGCGCGCGTGGCGAGACATTCATCAAGGCCCCGGACGGAGACTCCGCAGGCCACTCCGTGGTCACGGACTTCCCGCGCCGCGCTTGGGCCTCCCTCTCCGGACGCACGCGCACGAACTGAAGGCGCTGCTTTCAGCGGGGTGGAGCGTGGAGCCCCTTGCCCGCCGAAGGTCAGAAGGCGTAGCCGAGCGCCAGCCCGAGGCCGGGGTACCCGTCCTCGCAGCGCGCGTCGCTGTCCTGATATCCCGGCTTGCACGACGCGTAGCCCACCACTTTGCCGTAGCCACCGTAGAGGCGTAGCTCTACGCCACCGGACCACCGGTACTCCAGCCCGACCATCGCGTTCAGCCAGACCGGGTTGTCCATGACGACGCCGTAGCCTTCAGCCCCGATGTCCTGGTCGAGCTTGCCCGTCGAGACGGACGCACCCAGAGACACGAAGGGAGCGAAGTTCCCGAGAGGCAGGCGGAAGTGGAGGTCGCCGGCGAGCTGCACCCCCGTGAACCCGAAGCCCAATCCGACCTCTACGGCCACCGCAGCGAGTGGGGAGAACTGCAGCGACACGCCGCCAAAGCCGAGCGGCGTGGCGATGCCGCCGTGAAGCGCCACCGCGGCCGCGCGGGCCTCGTACGAGGAGACGGTGTCGTCGTCTGCGTGGGCGCTCCCCGAAGCGGCGAGTGTCAGGGCGATAACAGTGAAGAGGCGGTGCGGCATGGGTGCTCCTCGGGTCGGGGAAGACGACCTCCGGCGGGAGCAAGAGCAACTTCCGGGCCGCGGAGAAGACGGCGACCCGTCGCGGTCCCCCCGGCCTCACGCGGGGTCTCCCCCGTAGGCAGCCAGGTAGGGGCCGAGGTGGAGCTTCCTTCGCGCGTTCTCCGAGCTCATGTACCGGACCGTGCCGAAGATCGGCCGCACGGGCCCCCACGGCCGGTCGAAGCGCCCGAAGATCCAGAAGATGCCGGAGTACGAGTTGGGGTCACGCCCATCGAGCGCGTAGCGGTTGTTCAGGTGGACGAGGCGTCGCACGGCCTCTTCCGGCGTGGGCGACCACTCGAGCACCTTCTTCCCCCACAACATCCGGAGGGTGTTGTGAATGCGCCCCGTGCGCACCAGCTGCCGCTGCGCCGCGTTCCAGACCGCGTCGTGTGTGTCCGCGTCCTCGAGCTGGGAGAGATCGTAAAGGCTGGGGCGCCGGTCGCTCTTGTGCGCCTCGAGGGTGGCCAGCGCCCAGCTCGGCAGGCTCGAGTATTGGTCGTAGTCAGGGCGGTGGAAGGAGAACGCGTACCCGAGCTCTCGCCACGTCACGAGCTGGTCGAGGAAGGCCTCGTGGGTGGGCGGGAGCTGCCAGAAGCCTTCCCGTTGGCCCTTGCCGTCCCTTTGCAGGCACCCAGGGTGCCACGGAGGTCCGGCCGCCATCCCCAGCGCCTCGCCTCGCGGCACAACGGGCGCCCGGCGAGTGACCGCGTCGAAGACCTCGTGGACCGACACGTGGCCGAAGTGCAGGTAGGGCGACAGCCCGCTCGTCCCTTCGAGGTGCGGGTCATTGCGCTGCTCGAGGTAGGTGGGGAGGGCCTCGCTGACGAAGCGCTCGAGGGCGCGGCGCGCCGCCGGCTCACCGCCAACGGTGCTGCTGGGCGCCACGGACCGGTCGAGGCCCGCGGGTAGCGCCAGCCCGGGGCTCTCGTCGAGCCAGCGCGTCGTCTCGGCGGGAGGGTTCGCGCCGGTGAGCCCGGACAGGTCCGCTGCCAGGGGGTCGGGATCCGGCGTGTCGTAGAGGTGCTCCGCGAGGTGCTTGTGGAGGAACCTCCGAAACGCGTACGCGGTGGGAAATGGGCCGGGCGTAGCGCGCAGCGGCATGAGGCCATTCGAGTCGACTACCTCCAGCGCCACATCCAGCCGAGCGGCCAACGCCGTCACCATTCGCGGCAGGAAGAAGCACGGGAACTCGTCGGTGACCACGCAGACCGCTCGGCCGGCGAGACACGCGACGAGCCCCTCCGCTGCGCGGGGCGCCGGCTCCACGTAGGAGAGCACCGTTACCCCCGCGGCGCTCAGGCGCTCCGCGTTCGCGGCCATGCCGTCCAGGACGAACTGGTGGTGCCGCGCATTCGCCCACGGGTAGTCGTACCGGAGCGCCTCGAGGACCAGGAGCGGGCGTTGCAGCGCTCGCGCACGCGCGATTGCGTGGTCTAGCGCGAAGCTCCAGCGGGTCCGCCGTGTGCTGATCATCCAGTAGAGCACGTAGTCGCGGTCGGGTCGGAGGGGGGCGTCGTTGGCCCTGGACAGGCGGGCAGCTGGAGTCGGCATGATCCAACAGATGACTCTCGGGCCCCAAAGGATGCGGGGCCAGGGTCGCACCGGCAGCTGTCGCGGACGAGCAGGGCTCGGCTCAGCCTCAGAGCTGCTTCCAGCCGAGGAACACGGCCATGATCAGGACGAAGACTCCGAAGGCCTGGCGGAGCGAGCTGGCGGGCACCTTGCTCACGAACGCGCCTCCCACGAAGGAGCCGGCGACCGCGGCGGCGGAGACGCTGGCGGCGAGTCCCCAGTCGATGGTGACGTGGCTGAGGTGGCCGGCGAAGCCGAAGACCGACTTGATGGCGATGACCAACAGCGAGGTGCCTACGGCCCGCGACATGGGGAGCCCCCCCAGCAGGGTCAGGGCCGGCACCACGAGGAAGCCTCCGCCGGCGCCCACGAGGCCCGTGACCAACCCCACGACCGCGCCATCGAGGACGATCTTCCCGGTGGAGGGCGCCCGGGCCGCGGCGCACTCCTGGCGGCCCCGGAGCATGGCGATCCCCGTGGCCACCATCATCAGGAGAAACCCCCAGATGAGCCACGATCCCGGGACGTGCTGGGCCAGCAGCCCCCCGCCCAGAGCGCCGGCCGAGCCCGCCGCCGCGAAGGTCAGACCCACTCGCCAGTCGACGTTGCCGGCGCGCGCGTGCGAGATGAGCGCGGCCGCGCTGGTGAGCGAAACGACCATGAGCGAGGTGGCGATGGCGGCCTTGTCCTCCACACCCAGTACGAACGTGAGGATGGGCAGCGTGAGGATGGAGCCTCCGCCGCCGAGGAGACCCAGGGTCACGCCAACGAGCAGCGAGAGCGAAAGCGCGACCGCGAGTGGGGTCATGACAGAGGACCTCGCTCCACGGGGAGGCGGCACTCGTTCCACGCGATCATGCCGCCCACGAGGTTGTAGACGTCGTTGAAGCCCAGCCCCGCCAGCTCCTCCGCCGCCGCGGCCGACCGTCGGCCGGAGCGACACACGAGGAGGACGGGTTCGTGCCGCGGCCAGTCGGCGAGCGACTGCCCGACAACGGCGAGCGGCACGTTGGTGGAGCGCGAGACGCGGCCGAGCTCAGCGGCTTCGAACTCCTCGGGTTGCCTCACATCGACGATGCGGAACGTCTCGAGGTGGGCCTGGGCGCCCTCGGGCGTCACCTCCTTGTAGCCACCGGCGAGCAGTCGCGCCTGCTGGATCGCGTCCACGAACATCCCGGCGTCGTGCGGGGCCTCCAGCCCGCACCGCAGGTTGGCGGGGACGGCGCGGTCGATCTGCTTCGGGTAGTCGAGGCGCAGGTTGCGCATCAGCTCCACGAAGTCCGCGCGCTCCCGACCTCCTCCGAGGCGCGCGTTCGAGGCCTTCTCTTCGCCCACGGTGGAGACCGTTCGCCCCCGGTAGTCGTGGCCGGGGTAGACCAGCGTGTCTTCGGGGAGCGTGAAGAGCTGCTGAGTCACCGAGTCGAAGAGTCTCCCCGCGTCACCCTGTTGGAAGTCCGTGCGGCCGCAGCCCCCGATGAGCAGCGCGTCGCCCGTGAACACCCGGTCCTCCATCACGTACGCGACGCAGCCGTCGGTGTGTCCGGGCGTGGCGCGAACCTCGAAGGCGAGCTCGCCCACGTGGAGCACGTCGCCGGTGTCCACGTGGATGTCGGCGCACGGGGGGCCTGCCGAGCGGCGCACCACCGTGCGGCTGCCGAAGCGCGCCCGGAGGGTGCCGCCGGCCGTTACATGGTCTGCGTGGACATGCGTCTCGAACGTATAGACCAGGCGAAGATCCAGCTGCTGGAGCAGCGCTGCGTACCGGTCGACCTCCTCGATGACCGGGTCGATCAGCACCGCCTCTCGGGTTGTCCGGGACGCGAGGAGGTACGTGTAGGTGTGCGTCGTAGGCTCTTGAAGCTGACGAAAGATCACGGGTGACCTCCTTGGGTCGTTCGCGTTGTGGCACCTGGCCAGCCGGCAACAGGGCGTGTCTCGGGAGTCATCGTCGCTCGAGCTCGCGGAAGGCGACCATGCCCGCGAGCATCGCGGCCACGAAGGTGAGCGCAGGGGCCCCTAGCGTGGTGAGGCTGACGAGGGCGGGGCCCGGGCAGTAGCCACCGAGGCCCCAACCGAGGCCGAAGATCGCGGCTCCGGCCACGAGGCGGAGGTCGATGTCGCGCCTCGTTGGCAGGAAGAAGCGGCTGTCGAACCAGGGGGCGCGGCGGCGCGTAATCACGGGGTGGGCGAGCCCGTAGGTGAGGACGGCGCCGCCCATGACGAACGCGAGCGTCGGATCCCAGGCGCCCCCGAAGACGTCGAGGAAGCCCGCCACCTTCGCCGGCTGGAGCATCCCCGCGACGCCGAGACCCACGCCGAAGAGCAGCCCGGCGGCGGCGGCGGTGAGGGCCGAGAGCTTCGAGCCCGAGCGGCTGGGCGCGGCGCCCATCAGAGCACCCACCGGGCCGCGAGGACGCCGAGCACGCCCGTCGCGATGAACGTCGCCGTGGCGGCCAGGCCTCGAGGCGAGAACCGCGCGATGCCGCAGACCCCGTGCCCGCTCGTGCATCCATTGCCGAGCCGGGTCCCGAAGCCCACGAGCAGCCCGGACGCGAGCGCGATCCCGAGCGCTGGAGTGGGACCGGAGAACGCGCTGGGCAGGACGGCGTGGAGGACCCCGCCCGCGGCGACGAGACCGACGAGGAACGCGACGCGGTAGCCGCGGTCCGTGACCGTGGAGTCGAGCAGGCCGCCGAGGATCCCGCTGATCCCCGCGACGCGGCCATGACCGAGGAGCAGCAACGCGGCTCCGAGGCCGATGAGGACGCCCCCGGAGAGGGCAGACAACGCATCTGAGAGGTTCACGGGCGCCATTTCAGCTCCTTGTGGTCACCCGGCCGGGCGGCGGGTACGCCACCCCAGAGCAGGAACCAGGCCAGGACCGTCACTTGCGCGTACACGCTGTCCTGGCGCCCTCTGCCGCGCGGAACGGCCGGGCTGGCAACGCTTGCAACGTTGCATGTAACGAATGAAACGCTGCATGCGTCGACCCCCGCGGAGCCAGCGGGACTCGAATGTGGAACCTCACAAGGCCACGATGCATACCGCACCGGCGGTGATCGCCAGCACGCCCACGACTCTGCCGGCGGTCACCTGCTCCCTGAAGACGAAGGTGGCGATGAGCAACGCGGTCACCATCCCCGTCTCGCGGAGCGCCGCCAGGGAGGCGGTGCCGCCCATCGAGAGCGCGAAGAGCCCCAGGCCCCAGGTGACCACCGAGAGCACGCCGGCGGCCACCCCAGGGCGCCACTGTTCCCGCACGGCAGCGGCGAGGCCGTCGCCCGCCCACCACGCGAACAGAGTTCCCACGGTCACGCCGAAGAGCGCGAAGAACCACACCACGAAGCTGGCGGCGGAGGGCGCGGCGCGGACGCCGTGGGCGTCGAGGACCGTGAACGCGGCAATCAAGACGCCCGACCCAACCGACCACCCCAGCGCGCGCCCTTGGAGGTGGCGCCCGAAGGCCATGGCGAAGAGCCCTGCGGCGATGAGGCCGATCCCGACCACGTCGCCGATAGACGCCGACTCTCCGAGGATCCCGATGCTCACAATGGCGGTGAGCAGCGGCGCGGTGCCGCGGAGCACGGGGTAGGCCGCAGAGAAGTCCGCGGTCTCGTAGGCGCGCACCAGCGCCACCAGATAGACCGTGTGCAGGGCCACGGAAGCGGCGAGCCAGCCCCAGGCCCCCGTGGGGAGCGGAACGAAGGGCAGAGCGGGAAGCACGGCAAGGGCGCTCGCGCCGTCGATGATGGCGCGCCCAGCGATCTTGTTCTTGCCGCTCTTCAGGATGGCGTTGACCACCGCGTGGATCACGCCCGACAAGACCATGAGCCCCGCTGCCACCTCCGTCATTTCGCGCGGCCCCCAAGTCCCGCTAAGGGTCCCGCGGCCCGCCTGCACTTTGGCGTTCCCCGTGGCTCGGGGCTAGTCTTCGCACGATGCGCACCTTCCTGCCTCTCCTTCTCCTCTGTTCCCCTCTCGCCGCTGGCCAGGAGGCGGCGATCACTCCAGGGGAGCCGGAGCCCGGCATCGAGGCGCCGGAGCCTGAGTTCCGGAAGGCCCGGCTCTTCGTCAATCAGGTGATCGAGCAGGACGCGGGCCGCACGCTCGGCTTCGGCATCGGGTTCAGCATCGCGCCGGTGAAGGCGGCGGAGCAGCGCGCCGTGGAGACGTTCCTCGCCGAGTACGAGGGCTCGGACGCTGTGCTCGCGGCCGCGCAGCAGGTGGACGTGGACGTCGTGCGGTCCATGGACACGGAGCAGCTCAAGCAGACCCTGAAGGGCGTGTCGGGGCTCACCGAGGCGGACAAAGACAGCATCGACAAGGTCTTCGAGGCGGTCGGCGGCGACACTACGCTGGCAGCCGACCTCATCGAGATCATGCAGAGCGGCGAGACGGCCATCACCTTCACCCTCGAGCCGTTCCTCGAGCTCGACTTCAAGAGCGTGGACATGCGCCTCACGATCCCGCTCGCAGGCTTCTCGTCGGGCGCAGGCACCGACTTCGCCTTCGGCAACATCGGGCTCGATGTCCACGGTGGCGGGGGCTGGGGAGGAGAGTTCGCCTTCGGGATCACCGGCGGCCTCGAGTACTGGATCCCGTCGGGTATGACGCGCTCCAACGCAGCGGCGGTGTCGAACCTGGCGGCCTCGCCGCGTTACCTCCACGAGTACACCACGGTGGTTCCTTACCTCGTCTTCGCGGGCGACCTCGCGTGGGTGCAGCTGCAGGCGAGCCTCGCCTACGACATGTCCTTCGGCGTTCGCGGCTCACCCAAGGACGACCAGTTCCACTATCTGCACTGGGGCACCTCGCTCGCCGTGACCGCGATCCCGTACGTCGTGATCTCCGCCGAGGTCACGGGCCTCGTGCCTACGGTCAACGGGGCGTCCTTCGACGCCACCTTCCTCA
The DNA here is from genome assembly GCA_005776725.1 of Pseudomonadota bacterium. Lineage (GTDB taxonomy): Bacteria > Myxococcota_A > UBA9042 > SXOO01. The sequence goes on from SXOO01000085.1 coordinate 24,347, forward strand.
CGTCGGGGCTGCGCTTCGTCGCTTCGTGGATGGACATCGGGGTCGCGTTCCAGGTGCCCCTCGTGGAGAAGGACGACTCTGAGGTCTCTGGCGCTACCGGGGTGAGCTTCGGGAGCCCATCCAAGTTCAACGCAATGATCACCGCGCTCTTCGGTTGGTGAACGCGCGGGTCGGGGGGGCTCGATAGGCTGGGAGGCCCACGGATGCCGCAATCCAATTGACAGGCCGCAGACATCTTTCGCACCATCAAGCCCCCCCCATTGACCCGCGAGCCCTAATGCAACTGCCGTCTTCTCCCGTTCTTCGCCACTACATCGCCATGCTCCTGCTGGCCTGCTCCAGCTGCTCGGAGGAGGAGGGCGGGGCCCCGCCGGGTGCCGCCGGTCCCGACTCCCAGCAGGAGGACGCCGTTGGCACCGCGGAGGTCGCTGCGGGTCCCGAGGTCCAACAGGAGGACGCGGGTGGCACCGCGGAGGTCGCTGCGGGTCCCGAGGTCCAACAGGAGGACGGGGGTGGGCCCGCCACGGCCACCGTCGGCTCCGCCGGCGGCACGGTGGAAGGCGAAGGCGTGACCGTAGAGATCCCCGCCGGGGTGCTGGCGGAAGACGTCGAAATCGGCGTGGAGCGTGTGGAGGACCTGGCTGCCGCCGGCTTCGCCGCGCCCCCCGACTGGGTCGAGGGCGGCGCCACCGCCGGTGTCGCGCTCACGCCACACGGGAAGACGTTCTCCTCGCCCGTGACGGTGAGCATCCCTTGGGCAGGGGCGGAGACGGACGTGGTGCTCCTGTTCCTGGAAGACGAGCAGGACGACACCTGGGAGTCCTTCGGGCCGATCACCGTGGCCAACGGCGTCGTGACGTTCGAAACGGACCACTTCAGCGTCTGGTCGGTTCAGGCGGTCGCCGCGGGGACATGTCCGTGCTGGAACACGGCGGACATTCTGGCCGCAGAGCAGTATTGGAACAGCAATCCGAATGGGCGGCAGGTAAGCAGCAGTCAAACCTCTGCGAATTACGAACTGACTATGAGTTCAGTCGTGATTGCAATGCATACTTCATCATCTCCCATGGGTTGCACTATCTCCACCTCGGGCCAAACTGCTCAGCAGGAGTTCCCGCTCGCTTTTCCCGGGAAGGCGGCAACAAGTCCCGCTGGTCCCTTTTACGCGGCGTTTGACGCGGCGCTCCAGAGCCCCGCAGAATTCGCCGCTTGCGCTAGCCTTCTGAGCGCGGTCATGGTCGGAAAGCCTGCGGTGCAGATCGGCTACACTGCGCAAGGCCTCGCGCCTGGCGATCCGGTGGTCGTCCACACACCCGGCGGCCAGCTCCTGAACATCGCGACCAACAACGAGATTGTCTGGGCCAAGGACCTCGTGGAGGTGGGCGCGCCCCATGACAGCGTCATCACGGCGGATCCTGCCAACACCGACTGCACGCTCAGCGACTCCGGCCAGGGCACGGCGTCCAGCGTGAATATCAACATGATTATCACCTGCGTGGCGTCCGCGCCGTCCGCGGTGATCTGCCCCTGCCAGCTCGCGCAGTCCCTCCCCGCCGTTCTGGCCCGGCCCGGCGCCGCGTGTGTAACCAACGGCAACCAGTACGCCGGGTTTGGGCTGGCGTCATTCACGGGGGCCGTCGCCTCGCTACCCCCCGGCAGCAACCCCGGCCACACCGCCACGGCGGGCTACGGCCCGTCGACGGTACCGAATGAGGGCTATTGCACCGCGGAGTGTACAGTGCTCAGTGGCCAGCCGCACAGCTGCCTTGGGATACCAATCAAACCCGAGTTCGTCGACGGGCTCACCCCAGCCCAGTTGGCCGCCTGCGCCGCCATCGTTTGCGGAGACGCGGACGGGGACACGTTCGCGGCGCCAGGAGACTGCGACGACAATGACCCGAACGTCAGCCCCGGTGCGACCGAGACATGCGACGGCGTGGACAACGACTGCGACGGCGCGACCGACGAGACCGGCGCGAGCGGCTGCGTGACCTGGTACCAGGACATGGATGGCGACGGGTTCGGCAACACAAACTCCGGCGCAAAGTGCGACTGCAAGAAGCCGCAAGGCGCTGCCACGATTGGCGGCGATTGCAACGACACCAACGCACAAGCCCGACCGGATGCGCCCGAAGTTTGCGACGGCCTGGACAACAACTGCGACGGTACCAAGGACGACGGGCTGTCTTGTTGCCTCCCGGGTGCCCCGACGTCCTGTCCCGGCTGTCCCGGGGGCGCGCCGGCGGAGTGTGTCAATCAGGCTTGCAAGTGCCCCTAGCACGGAGTCTCTGCAGCACGCACTTGAGGGCGACTCCGGTGGGCTGAGCGGCAGGTGGGCCTCGCTTACGCGTGGCTCTACACAGCCTCACGGAGAGGGCCACACCGGCAGTGCACAGAGCCCCATGTCCGGCTCGCACAGGCCCGTCTCCACCTTGAAACCCATCAGGTCCTGGTCGCTGTCCACGTCATCCAACGTCGCCTGGGCGCCTCCGTCACTCAGCGTGAAGCGATAACGGCGGGTCCAGCCGCTGCCGGGATCACACGCGAAGTTGATCGACATACGCACAATCAGGAAGCCCGACTGGGTCACCTCGGGCTCCCAGGTGCCGAGCAGCGGCGCGGGGGGCCACGGGTCCACGTCCTGCCAGCACGGCGGGTTGGGGATGTCGTCGGACCACGCGCCGTCCGGCACGTAACGGCCCCGGCGCAGCGTGCCGTCGGGCTCGAAGCGGAAGTAGCTGAAATGATCCAGGCCGCCGCCCCACCCGAGGAGCCACGTGCCGTAGAGCGCCTCGGGGTGCGGGGTCATCGCGTAGCACAGGCCGGGCGGCAGACACGGCGCTCCATCGCAGTCGGCGTCGCTGCGACACTTGGCGCAGCGGCCGTAGACACACCGCGAGTAGGGCTCCGAGCTGATGGTCTGGCACGCCCCGTCTGTCGAACAAGGCTTGGAGAACAGGCTGTCGCAGACGCACACGGGGCACGGCGACTCCGACTGTTGGACAAGATGGCAGCCTGCCGTGGAGCAGGGAGGCGCCTCCGGACAGGCCTCCGGGCCCGACGGATTATGTACACAACGCCCCGCCCGACAGACCGTTGGGTCCGGACATTGTGCGTCGTTCCAGCAATCGACACAGCTGCCGAGGACGCAGATCGCCCCGCCACCCGCCGCAGCGCTGGCCGTGCAATCCGCGTCGGTCGAGCACGGATAGTCCCGACAGACCGCGCTCGGGCACCCGTCCTTCTCCTGGTAGTCGTAGGAGCAGTCCGGCAGAGCGCCGATGAAACGCGGGCAGTTGCCTGGCATTGGCGGCACCTGACACGCCTGCTCGCACGCCGCGACGCTGTCGAACGTGAGGTCGCAGAAGGGCCCGCACCCGCAGCAGCCCGGGCACGTGTGCTTGCACTGAGAGCCATCGAAGATCACCACGTTGGCGGCGTCGCAGGTCTCTTCGACCCACGACTCCTGGACCGCCGTGCAGCCCGGTCCGGGCGTAACACAGACCCCTTGGTGCTCTGTCTTGCAGGTAACCCCGCACTCGCACACCACGGCCCCGTGGCACGTCTGGTCGGCGCCACAATCCGCGATGTCCCAGCACCGGCCGACGGTCGGTTGGGCCCGGCACACACCGAACGCGCTCAGTCCACCTGATACCGCCGCTATGCACCGGTGGCCGGGGGCGCAGTCCCCATCGCCGTTGCAGCACGACTCGGGAGCGGGACCGGCGTCCACGGGAGGCGGTGTATCGCTCGGGTGCCACACATCGTCCGGGTTCGGCAAGTCGCTCGGACTCGGCACATCGCTCGGGTTCGATACCTCCGCATCCGTCGTCGTCCCGGCGTCAGTGGTACCCCCGTCATTCGCCACACCGTCGGGCAGGGCCGCGTCGGGGAGTACGTCGCCGGCCCCACCCAAGAGGTCGTCCGGACCCGCCGCGTCGGCCGCGTCGGGTAGTGCCCCGGCGGCAGACTCCGGCGCACAGGCCGACCAGCCGAAGAGCGTGAGCGCTGCCATGACGGCGACGGTGTCGGGGGCAAGAGCAGTGGCGCGCGAGGTCTTCATGGTCGAATCAGATGCGCCGCGCCAGGTCGGGTCAAGGGCCCGGCTCTGCACGAGAGACTCAGAGGGCCCGCCGCCGCGCACGGCGGTCAGCCGGTCAACGCCCGACCCAGGCGCGGGGCTCGACAGCCCGGTGGGGGCCGGGACATGTCTTGGCCTTGATTCGCAGCGCTTATGCGCGGGCTCTCACCCGAACGCGCGTGGCTACCGGCCATCGACGTGCACCTACGACTGCTCGAGAAGTGGTCCGAGAAGATGAACCTCACGAGCGTCAAGGAGCTGCTCGACGTCGGCCCCGGCGCCGGCGGTCATGGCGGCCGAAGCACCCTGGGCCACGGCCCCAGTCGGCTTTCCGGACCTCGAAGGCGTTCACTTCGAGCTCGGTTGCGCGCGACGCTACGTGGGTTGTGTGCGGCGAGTCAGCTCAGGCTCACTGGACCAGTTCACGCGGACGGCACCGCAAACCCGAAGCCAGGGGGCACGAACGCAGACGCGACGCGTTCGCAGTCGCTCACCGTCACGCCCGCCTCCACAAGGTGGTGGCGCCAGCGGGTGCTCACGATCCCGTGGAGCTCGTCGATGATGTGTGCCGCATCCTCTCGGGACAACTGGAAGTAGCTGAAGTGACTCATCAAGTTGGCCCGACTGGCTCGCCGGTGCCAGGTGCCGACGCGCATCGCCAGGTCGCGCTCCTGGGAGTGTGACGGCGCAGGCGTGAGGTCGTAGACCGGCGACAGATGCCAGTCGGTCGCGGGGGCGATGAGCGCGTGGTTTCGCGGGTGGTCGTCCGTGTTGGAGATCAGCGCGTTGAAGACCATCCGCCGAAACAGCTCCGCGGCGTCACGCTTTGGGTCCTTCACCCAACGGCGGAGCTCGGTAGCGAGCTGGGGATAGGACCAACGGTCCCGCTCGCTTTCATCACAACCGAGGACGGTCAGTGCGCTGACCATGCGGTGGCGCGGGAAGCTCGGCAGTCGCTCTTCGCCACCGGCCTTCACCGGTGAGCGGTCGAATCGTTCGATGAGGAGGACGTCATCGTCGCCGATGCGCTCGATGCGGTGAGTCGGGCAGCGGACGCCGCACTCTGCAGCCAACGTCAACATCGCGTGCTCGACGCGCGCGTTGTTCCAACGGTCGCCGCGGGACGGAAACTTTGCTAGCCAGAGTCGCTCGTCGTCCCGGACGACGGCCTTGGGTCGTGCGCCGCCCATGGACGTGCCCACCTCGAGAACCGCCCCGATGGCCGCGGGGAGATCGTCTTCGATTCGCCGTGCGGCATCGAGGAGGGCGGCGAGCTCGAGGGTTCGATTGAAGTCGCGCACGGGCGATGGAGGGACGGCACCGAGGCCGAACGAGAGCGCACCGGCACGGTCTTCAGGGGAATTGAGCAAGTAGTCTGGTCCGTCGAGATCGGTGCGGGCGAGCGAACGCTCGATGACGCGCCGACCCCAGGCGTCCGGGGATGCGTCTCTCAGCGCACCGAAGAGGCCTCCGTAGAGGATCGAGCGCCGTTGCCCAGCGCCCACCGGGAGGTTGATGGGGTCGATGGGGAGGGCGTCTCGGCGCGCCCGGTAGGACTGGCCGTAGACGAAGTCTCCGACCGGCTCTCCGGTGCGGAGTCGCTGCCACGTCAGGCGGCCACAGGTGACGCTCTCGGTGGCGCCAGGCAGCTGAATGTAGACGAAGATCTCGCGGGGCTTAGAAGTCATCGTCTAGCCCAGAATGAGGCGCCCTCACCCGTTGAGGGGCACGCGCCGCGTCGAGGGTCAAGCCCACTCGGTCACGTGACGCGTCGACCAGGTTCACGAACTCCTGTTCGAGTCCGAGCGCCCAAAGCACGGTGAGGTAGAGGCCGATCCCCGTCGTCGGCTTGCCGCGTTCGATGGCACGGAGACTGGGGAGAGTGATGTCGGCGATGGTCGCGAGTCGCGCTTGAGTGAGCCCCCGGCGTTTCCGAGCCAGCGCAATGTCAGCGCCAATACGCGAAAGCGCACTCGTGACGAGATCGGGGAGCGGCGTGGCGCGAGTTGGCGGCATTCGCCTACCCTAGCCGCATCGAACTCCTGGTCAAGAATGAAAACTAGAGCAAGCATAAAGTGCCATGAAAGGATGCTCTAGTTGTCATTATGCGAGGAGCGCGCCCTCGCATCAGGCGTAGAGACCATGAGGACAACTGGAGGTGAAGGTAGGCGGGTGCAGATGCGCCGCGCCTGGTCGGATCAGGGACCCTGCTCTGCACGAGAGACTCAGACGACCCGCCGCCACGCACGGCGGTCAGCCGGTCAACGCCCGGCCTAGGCGGCCTAGGCGCGGGGCTCGACAGCCCGGTGGGGGCCGGGATACGTTCTGGCCTTGATTCGCAGCGCTCATACGCCGGAGCACCGTCATCTCACGACGGGGAGCGGCGCGGGCCTTCCCGACTACGACAACGTGGTCGAGATCTACCGCAGCCCTAGCTCCCTCGTATTGCGCGCCGAGCGGCTCGAAGATCGGAAGCCGGTCGTGCTGAAGGGGCTCGCCCCCGAGTGCTCCGATCCCCTCGCCCGGCGGCGGCTCACCGACGAGTTTGCGATCCTTCGCTCGCTCGAGCTCCCGGGGGTGGTGCGCGCCGAACGATGGATCACCTCGGCGCACGGACCGATGGTGGAGCTCGAAGACCTGGGACGGGCCACGCTCGCGACGCTGGCGGAACCCCTCCCTGTGGAGCGTGTCCTCGACGTGGCCCTCCAGCTCACCACCACGCTGGCGGCGGTTCACCAGCGCGGGGTGCTCCACCTGGACCTGTCACCCAGCAACGTCGCCTTCGATCCCACGAGTGGGCGCGTTACCCTGCTGGACTTCGGCTCCGCTGTTCGGATCGCCGGCCGGGTGGCCCTCGCCGCGGGCGGCGGCGAGCGTGGAGGGACGCCCGGCTCCTGGGCCCCGGAGCAGACCGGACGGATGGGGGGGGCGGTCGACCGCCGTACCGACTTCTTCGCGCTCGGAGGCCTCATCTACCGTGCGCTGGTCGGGGTGGCTCCAGGTCCCACCGACGACCTCCTCGCCGCGGTGCACGCAGCGGTCGCGCTGGTCCCCGCTTCACCGGGCTCGCTGCGGGAGCGGGTGGGCGGTGTCTCCGCCATCGTGATGAAGCTGTTGGCCAAGGCGCCCGAAGACCGATACCAGGGCGCTATCGGGCTCCGAACCGACCTGGAGCTCGCTCGGGCCCAGCACCTGGCAAGTGGCGAGTCGCCGCTCTTCGAGCTCGCGCAGTCGGACACACCCGAGGTCTACACGCCCTCGCGGCGGCTCTATGGGCGGCAAACGGCGCTCTCCGAGCTGAACGCGGCGTTTCTGCGATCGCGGAGTGGCGCCAAGGGCGGGGCGGTGGCGCTCACTGGACCGGGCGGCGCCGGCAAGTCCCGCCTTGCCACCGAGTTTGGCAGCGGACCGGCCTTGCGCGATGCGGACCTCGTCTCGGGCAAGGCGGACCAGGCGGGCGCAAGCCCGCTCGCGGTCGTGGCCGGTGCCCTCGGAGCCGCGGTCCGTGCTCGGATGGCCCTGCCCGAGCAGATCCTGTCGGCCATGCGCCGCCGGGTGGTTGCGGCTGTGGAGGATGCCGGGCCTCAGATCCTGGACCTGGTGCCCGGCCTCGCGGCGCTGTCCGGTCCTCTGCAGGCGGTGCGCGACCTTCCCCCTGCGGAGACCCTCAACCGCACGTCGGCGGCCCTCGAGGCGCTCTTCTTCGCGCTCGAAGACGCCAAGCACCCCCTCGTCCTCTTCCTCGACGACCTCCAATGGGCCGACGACGCCTCGCTGCAGGTGATCGAGCGCCTCCTGCTTCGCCCCGCCGGCCGCCCCATGCTCATCCTGGCCTGGCGTGACGCCGAGGTCGGCCCGGACCACCCCGTCGCGCTGCTGCGGGCGCGCCACCCCGCGGACTCGCTGCACGAGATCCCGGTCTCCCCCCTTGGGCCGGCTGACATCACCACCTTCGTCCACGACAGCCTGCGCTGTCCGTTGGAGCGGGCAGCCCGGCTGGCCGCCGTGATCTGCGAGAAGAGCGGGGGCAATCCATACTTCGCCACGCAGGTCCTCGACGCCCTCGTCGAGCGGGGGCTGGTCTACCTGGATGGCCAGGCCAACGCCTGGACGTGGACCGACGCTCAGGTGGCGGGGGTGGACATCTCGGAGAACGTGGCCGAGCTGCTCGCCGCCCGGCTGGCGACCCTCCCGGAGACCACGAAGTCGGTCCTCGCCACGGCGGCGCTCCTCGGCCACCGCGTCTCGCTCGCCGCCCTCGCCGTGGCCCACGGGGTGCCCGAGGACGAGCTCGCTGACGCCCTGGCCCCTGCCGTGGCCGCCGGACACGTCCTGGAGGTTGGCGCAGGCCTCTCGGGCGCGGCGGACGTGACCGTCGAGGCGGGCGTCGCGTTCGCGCACGACCGCGTCCAGAGCGCCGCCAGAGAGCTCCGAACCGACACCGACCGGCGTGCGGGGGCGCTGGAGCTAGCACGGCGCCTCGTGGCCGCGGCCGACCGAGTCGACCTGTTCCTGGTCGCCGACCGCTGCTGCGACGTGGACCCAGGTGCCGTGGACACCAGCGACGCGCCGGAGTTCGCGGGTGTGCTCGCTCGCGCTGCCCGTAGCGCGCGTGTGAAGGGGTCGCCAGCCGCCGCGATGCAGTACGCGGAGCGAGCGGCACGCCTGCTCGGCGCCTCCTCCTGGGACCCGACGGCGACCACGATGGCCGAGGTGTACCTGGAGGGTGCCCGCGCCTCGGTGCTCCTACCCGGCCGGACGCCCGAGCCCGACTTCATCGCGGCGCTCTTCCGCAACCTCCAGGATCGGCGGACCCGGGCCGAGGTCCACGCGCTCGCGATCGATCGGCACCTGGCCCGTTGGGAGAACGACGCGGCCCTTGACGCCGCGGTCCGGGCGTTGGCCGAGCTCGGCGTCCGCATACCGCGGCGCCCGGGAGTTCTTCGCGTGGTGAAGGCGCTGGCCGACACCTCGTACAGCCTCTGGCGCAAGGGCGACGCCTCGCTCGAGGCCCTGCCGGCCACCACCGATTGGCGGATCGCTGCCGCGCAGGAGCTCCTGCTCCGCCCCGTCACGGCGGCCTACTACACCTCGCCCAACCTCCTCACCCTGCTGATCCTGCGCAGTATCGACCTGGCGGTGGCCCACGGCGCTGGACCCGCCAGCGTGTCCGCGTTTGCCACCTACGCCTTCGTTCAGGCCGTGGTCATGGGGCGCCTGGATCGGGCCGTCTTCTTCGGCAAGCTCGCACGGCGCCTCGCCGAGCACCCCGACTTCAAGTTCTTCGCGGCCCGCGCGGAGGTCGTCGTCGTCGGGTTCGTGGACACCCGCACCGGACCGCTCCAGGGGGTGAGCAGGCGCTATCTGGCCATTGCCGACGAGGCGATGGCCACCGGCGACTGGGAGTACGCGGTCATCAGCCAGAACAACGGCATGCAGTTCGGGCTGGCTACGGGCGAGAGCCTGTCCGAGCTGGCGGAGCGAGCCGATCAGGTCGTGGCCACGTGCCGACGCGTAGGACAGCCGCGTTGGGTCGTGAACGCGCGGTTCCTTGCCCAAGTGGTCGAGTCCCTGCGCGGCGGTACCGCCGACCCGGGTGCGGTGACCGGGAGCTTCTTGCGCTTCGAGGAGATGGAGGAGCATGCGGCTGCAATCAACGATCGCGCCAGCATGGCCACGTCCCATGTCATGCGCGCCTTCGTTCGTGTCCATCTCGGCGAGTTCGAGCGTGCGGTGGAGAGCGCCGCGCTGGCCGAGCCGAACATGGACGCGCTGCCCGGTTCGCCGCAGAGCTTGATCTACGCGGTGGTTGCCTCGGTGGCGCGGGCCTGGGTGTCTCGTAGCGAGACGGGCGAGACCCGACCGGCGCTCCTGCGCGCGGCAAAGCGAGGGCGGCGGGCGCTCGCCAGCTGGGCCAAAGCGTCGCCGCACAACCACACCCACCACCTGGCGCTCGTGGACGGCGCAATCGCCGCGGGAGGTGGTCGGCTCGACCTCGCCATCGACCACCTCGAGCGCGCGGCCCGGTTGGCCATCGAACGCGACTTCATTCACGACGCCGCGCTGGCCATGCAGCTCGCCGCGGGCGTCGCGAGCCGCCGCGGCCACTCCCGCGCCGCCGGCGCCTACTTCGCGGAGGCGATCGCCCTCTACTCGCGATGGGGGGCCGTCGAAGCGGTGCGTCGGCTCCCGGGGGAGACCGTCGAGCGTCGTGGCATCAGCGGGCCGAGTGGACCACTCCCCACCCAACGCGGAGGCCTCGACCTGGGCCACGTGGCGCTTCTCCGCGCGGCGCGCGCCGTGGCGAGCGAGACGAGCCTGGACGCCCTCCTCGCGCGGCTGCTGACCGTGCTGATGGAGGCCGTGGGCGCCCGCCGGGGCCTCCTGGCGATGCCCCGCGACGGGATCCTCCGGGCCGTGGCCGTGGGCGAGACCGTGGAGGAGCAGCTCCGCCTCCGCACCTTGGGGCTGGAAGCATCCGCGCCCATCGAGGAGTGCCTCGCCGCCGCGGAGGTCACGGTGAACTTCGTGGCGCGCACCGGCGAGAGCGTGCTGCTGGCAGACGCCCGCAGCGGCGGGCACGTGGGTGCGTCCAAGACGAGCGACGCGCGGTCGGCGCTGTGCGTGCCCGTCCGCAAGGGCGACGAGCTCCTGGCGGTGGTCTACCTCGACAACGAGATCCTCCCCGGAGCGTTCAACATCGAGCACAAGGAGTTCGCCGGAGTCCTCGCGAGCCAGGCCGCGACTGCCCTCGAGAACGCCGTGCTCGTGGATCACCTGCGCGCCTCCGCCGCCACACAAGGCCGACTTGCAGAGTCCTACGGCCGCTTCGTGCCGCGCCAGTTCCTCGATCAGCTCGCGAAGAGCAGCATCCTCGACGTCGTCCCGGGCGACCAGGTCGTCCGCGATTTCACGATTCTCTTCGCGGACGTGCGTGGGTTCACCGCGATCGCGGAGCGACTCCAAGCCGCCAACGCCTTCCGCTTCGTCAACACCTACTTGCGATACGTCCAGCCCGCCATCAGCGAGAACGGCGGCTTCATCAACCAGTTCCTCGGCGACGGCATCATGGCCCTGTTCCCCAACACCCCCGAGGCGGCGGTGGCGGGCGCGGTCGCCATGTTCCAGGGCGTTCAGAACTACAACTCGGAGCGGCCCGAGGACTTCCCCGAGATCCGTATCGGCGTGGGGCTCAACTCCGGTCCGCTCGTGCTGGGAACGCTCGGAATGCAAGAGGGCATGGACTGCGGCGTCATCGGCGACGCCGTGAACCTGGCCGCGCGGGTCGAGGGCATGACCAAGACCTACGGCGCGCCCCTCGTCATCAGCGAGTCGTGTTTTCGGGGCCTGCCCCCCGGCACGCCCTGGGCGATCCGCGAGCTGGACTACGTCGTGCCCGTGGGGCGAGTCCAGCCCATCCGAATCTACGAGGTGATCGACGCCGAGGTCGCCGGCGTTCGCGAAGGGAAGCTCAAGACGCTCGGCGACTTCGAGCGGGCGCGCAAAGCCTTCATGGCCGGACGCTTCGACGAGGCGCTGTCGCTCTTCTCTACGTGCGTGGCCACCTGCCCCGGAGATCGCGCTGCCCGGATGATGGCGCAGCGGGCGGCCGACCTCCGCGACGAACCCGTCCCCAGCGGGTGGGACGGCTCGCACCGGCTCACCGTCAAGTAGCGTTTCGGCCCCCACGATTCGGTGCGGGAGCCTTCCAGGTCCAAGTGTGTGATTGCGGCGCCCGGGCTGCTGAGCGTGCTTTCCGTGGCTCACTCCGCTCGATAGAGTCTGCACCCCAGCGCCCTTCGGAGGTCTCCTCGTGCTTCGTCTCGGATTCGTATTCGTCGTGTTCTCCCTGGCCTGCGGCGGTCCAACTCAGAAGGTGGTGCCCGCGGCCAAAGCCGATGAGGCAGCGGGCGAGAAGCCGGCCCGCTCGTGCGGAGCGGGTGGCTGCGGCAGCGACGCGAAGAAGGGCGAGGGCGAGAAGCCCGCGTGCGCCTGCGGGGCCGGATCCTGTGGGGGAGAGGCCAAGAAGACTGGAAGCGACGAGAAGCCCACGCGCTCCTGCGGCGCCGGCGGCTGTGGGGGAGAGGCCAAGAAGACTGGAAGCGACGAGAAGCCCACACGTTCTTGCGGGGCGGGCGGCTGTGGCGGCGAGGTCAAGAAGGGCGGAACCGACGAGAAGCCCACCCGCTCCTGCGGGGCGGGCGGCTGCGGGGGCGAGGTGAAGAAGGGCGGGGACGAACAGAAGCCCACGCGCTCCTGCGGGGCCGGCGGCTGTGGCGGCGAGGTCAAGAAGGGCGGAACCGACGAGAAGCCCACGCGCTCCTGCGGGGCCGGCGGCTGTGGCGGCGAGTCCAAGCCCGGCGAGACCAAGGTCCCGCCAGTCCCTGCGATCGCGCCCCTCGCCAAGCCTTGGGCCACCATGAGCCACGAAGAGCGCGAAGCCCACATGCTCGACAAGGTCTACCCGACGATGGAGGGCCTGTTCCACGCGGTCGACAAGACCCGGTTCAAGGACTTCAGCTGCGAGACCTGCCACGGCTCCACGGGCGCCGAGCGCAACTACGCGATGCCCAACCCGGATCTCTACAAGGTCTACCCCACGGGGACGCGCGAGCAGGAGGAGATGGTCAAGAAGCACCAGCCAACGCTCGTGTTCATGTTCAACACGGTGGTGCCCTCGATGGCGCGCCTGCTCGGTAAGCCCGAGTACGACGAGGCCACCGGCAACGGCTTCTCGTGCTTCGCGTGCCACACGAAGGGCGAGCCCACGAAGTGACCGGGTGGAGCCGGCGCGAGCTGCTCCGAGCGGCCGCGCAGCTCGCGGCCTGGGCGGCGTTGCCGGCGGCAGCGTCCCCGCCCGCGGCCCCTCCGACTGAGCTCCTCCCCCCCGATGCGCTGGATACTCTCCTCCACACGCTCCTGCCCAGCAGCCCCGGCTCGCCCGGAGCGCGCGACGTGAACGCCGCAGGCTTTCTCCGACGGCTCGGGGATCCCGAGCTCTTGGGCCCGCGCTTCGACGAGCGCCTCGCTGGGGGGCTCCGCGCCCTGGATCAGCTCGCGACGCAGCGCTCCGGCGTGCCCTTCGCCCGTGCAGACTACGCGGCGCGTATCGCGGTGCTCGAGGAGTATGCCGCCGCGCCGGAAGGGGCGGCGTGGCTGGAGCCGCTGCTCGTGACCACCCTCGAGGCCTTCTTCAGCGCGCCGCGCTGGGGCGGCAATCCCGGCGGCATCGCCTGGGCGTGGGCCGGCGCGCGTCCCCCACCTACGGCCCCGTGAAGGACTTCGACGTCTGCGTGATCGGGAGCGGCGCTGGAGGTGCTCCGGTTGCGTGGTCGCTGGCGCGCGCCGGGCGCTCGGTGGTGTTGCTGGAGCGCGGCCCGTGGCTGCGCGACGACGACTTCGACAAGGACGAGCTCTCCCACCGCCGCGGTGCCCACCACGCCAAGCCCGCCACCGACCCGCAGCGCGTCGTGCTCGGGGGCCGGGTCTTGGACGCCGCCGCCGCCGGCTGGTCGTTTCGGAACGGCAACCTCGTCGGCGGCGCCACCAACTTCATGAGCGGGTACTTCCACCGCATGAAGCCCGTGGACTTTCGGCTCCGCTCGGAGTTCGGGCCGATCCCCGGCGGCGACGTGGTGGACTGGCCCATCGACTACGACGCGCTCGAGCCCTGGTACGCCCAGGTGGAGCAGCAGGTGGGCCTCTCGGGCCACGTGATCGCGCACCCGTGGGCCGAGCCACGGTCCACGGCTCAGCTCCCGCTTCCGCCGCTGGCCGTGCACCCGCTCGCCGGGTGGGTGGAGGCTGCGGCGCGCGACGTGGGTGTCACCGCGTTCCCGATCACCCGGGCGGTGTTGTCGCGGCCTCGAGGGAGCCGCGGCGCCTGCGACCTCTCCGGCTACTGCGCGCACTATGGGTGCACCACCGGGGCCAAGGGCAGCGCCCGCGCGGCGTTCGTGGAGGAAGCCGCGGCCACCGGTCGCTGCGAGGTGCGCGCGAACACCCGGGCACGTCGCCTCGTCCTCGGGCCCGACGGCCGCGTAGACCACGTGGAGACCGCCTCGGGCAGCGGGCTCGGCCGCGTCAGCGCGCGTCGGTACGTGATCGCCTGCCAGCCCATCGAGACCGCGCGCCTGCTCCTGCTCTCGTCAGGTCCCGGCCACCCGAGCGGCCTTGGGAATACGAACGGCCTCGTGGGTCGAAACCTCCTGTTCTCGGCCGGCGGGTACGCCGCGGCGGACTTCCCCTACGAGCTGTTCGACGCCGCAGATCAGGCGCTCCTCCGGAACCCCACGCCGTTCCTCGATCGCGCGATCCAGGACGACTACGTGCTTTCCGGGACGCCGCGACGGAAGGGGGGCACCGTCGACTTCATCTTCCCGCACCCGAACCCCATCGCGGCGTCGGTGGCGCTGGCCACGCACGGCGAGCGGCTGATCTTCGGCGTCCCGCTGAAGCGGGCGCTCCAGCAGTACTTCGGGCGCTCGACCCACGTGAAGGCCGAGTGCTTCGCCGACTGGGTGCCGCACCCGGGGTGCAACGTGAGCCTGGACCCGGATGTGAAGGACGCGGAGGGCCTGCCGGTGGCGCGGGTCAGCCCGGCGTCCCACCCGCGAAACCGCGAGGTCGCCTTGCGGCTCCTCGAGCGCGCCGCGGCCGTGTTGTCCGCCATGCGGGGCTCCGAGGTCCGCATCGGTGGCGCCGGAGCGGCGTCCACCAACCTGGTCGCGGGCGGGTGTCGCTTCGGGAGCGACGCCGAGACCAGCGTGCTCGATCCCGAGTGTCGCCTCCACCGCGCCCCCGAGGTCTTCGTGAGTGACGGCAGCTTCATGCCCACGGGCGGCAGCGTCCCCTACACCTTCACCCTCTACGCCAACGCGCTCCGGGTGGCCGAGGCTGTGGGCCGGGGGCTCTGAGCCGCCCAGACCCCGCCCCGCCTCCCCCGGGTGGACGCCACCGTGCCATCCGGTTACACCCGGCGCGATGCACGCGAACACCTCCGACCGCCGGACCGTCGGCCTCGTCGCCGCGCTGGTCCTGGGCTCGGGCGCGTGCGCCCTGGTCTACCAGACGGTCTGGCTCAAGCTGTTCCGCCTCCTCTTCGGCGCGAGCACGGCGGCGTCGGCGGCTGTGCTGGCCCTCTTCATGGCCGGGCTCGGCCTCGGCGGCAGGTGGCTCGGCCGCCGCGCCGAGCGCGCCCCCAGTCCGCTCCGCTTCTACGCCGCGCTCGAGCTCGGGATCGCGGCGTCAGCGCTGGCCACGCCCGTCCTCCTCGACCTCGCCCGCGCCGCCTAGTACGCCACCGGCGGCGCCGCGGTCCTCGGCACGGCCGGAGCCGCGGCCACTCGGCTCGGCCTCTCGCTCCTCGTCCTCGGGGTCCCCCCGGTGCTCATGGGCGGCACACTGCCCGCGATCGCGCGCGCGGTCTCGAGCGCGGACGACCCGAACCGTCGGCGCCTCGGGTTCGTGTATGGCGCGAACACCGTGGGGGCGGTGCTGGGTGTGGTCCTCGCGACGTTCCTGCTCATCGAGCTCCTCGGGCTCCGCGGCGCGCTCTTCCTGGCGGTGGCCGTGAACGCGACGGTCGCGCTGATCGCCTGGAAGGTGGACACGGGCCCTCAGGACGTCGAGCCGGCGGCTGAGGCCCAGGCCCCACGCCCGCCGCCCGAGCCCGACGAGGCGCCCGCCCAGGGCGCTGCACCCGTGTTGCTGGTCCTCGTAGCGGCCGCCGTGGCGGGCTTCGTGTTCCTCGCGATGGAGATCGTGTGGTACCGCGTGCTCAGCCCGCTCCTCGGCGGCTCCTCCTTCAGCTTCGGCGTCATCTTGGCTGTGGCCCTGGCCGGGATCGGCGGCGGCGGGCTGATCTACGCATCGGGCGCCACGAAGCGTCGGCCAACCCTGGCGATCCTGGCCACCACCTTCGCGCTCGAGGCGGTCTGCCTACTACTCCCGTACGCGGCCGGCGATGGCCTGGCCTTGGTCGCCCAGGGCCTCTCGGGGCTCGCGAGCTTCACCTTCCCTGGCGCCGTGCTGGTGTGGACCGTGCTGGCGTGCCTCGTCGTGCTCCCGGCGGCGCTCGTGTCGGGCTATCAGTACCCGCTGTTGATCGCGCTCTTGGGTGCGGGCCGGCGCGGCGTGGCGGAAGAGACCGGCCGGGCCACGCTGTGGAACACCGTGGGCGCGATCACCGGCTCGCTGGGCGCTGGCTTCGGCCTCATCCCCGTGCTCGGCGCGCTGGGGCTCTGGCGCGCCGCGGCGCTCGTGCTGGTGCTGACCGCGGTCGCGCTGCTGGTCGTGTCGCTCCGGAGGGAAGCCGCGTCGTGGTGGACAGGGAGCGCCACGCTCGCCTCGGCGCTCACCGTGCTGCTGGTGATTCAGCCTGGACCCACGGCCTACAGTCGGCACCAGCCGATCGGCGTGGGGCGCTCGGCTCTGCCGAAGTCGCCGCTCGACTTCGTCACGCAACGAAACGACGTGGGGCGCGCGATCGGCTGGGAGCAGGACGGCGTGGAGAGCGCCGTAGCGAACCAGCGGGATTCGGGCCACGCGTTCATCGTCAACGGGAAGTCCGACGGCCACGCGCGCTTCGACGCCTGTACCCAGGTGATGGCCGGGCTGGTCCCTGCGCTGCTCCACCCCTCTCCGCGGCGAGCGTTGGTGATCGGCCTTGGCACCGGGAGCACCGCGGGTTGGCTCGCGAAGGTGAGCGGGATGGAGCGCGTCGACGTGGCGGAGCTCGAGCCCGCCATCCTCCGGGTGGCCGAGGAGTGCACGCCGGTCAACGAGGGCGTGTTGCAGCTCCCGAACGTGGAGGTCTTCCTCGGCGACGGCCGCGAACTCGTCATGGCCCACACCGGGCCGCCGTGGGACATCATCTTCTCCGAGCCGTCGAACCCGTATCGCGCCGGGATCGCGAGCCTCTTCTCCGCCGACTTCTACCGAGCCGCCAGCGACCGGCTCGGCGAGGAGGGCCTCTTCGCGCAGTGGCTTCAGGCCTACGAGGTCGACGCGGCCACGGTCGAGACCGTGTTCGCCACGATGGCGTCGGTGTTCCCGGTGGTGGAGACGTGGCAGACGTGCACCAGCGACCTGTTGCTCGTCGCGTCGAAGTCCCCGATTCGGCACGACGCTGCGCGCATCTCGCAGCGGGTGGCCCAGGAGCCGTTCCGGAAGGCGCTGGGGCGTGTCTGGGGCGTGTCGGGAGTCGAGGGCTTCTATAGCGCCTTCGTCGCTCAGGATCCCTTCGCCCGCGCGCTCCTCGCGGCGCTACCGGACGCCATCTCCACCGACGACCTGCCGGTCCTCGAGTTCGGGTTCTCCGGGAGCGTGGGGCGCGGGGCCTTCGATCTGCGCGACGCGCGAGCGCTGGCCGCGCAGCTGAAGGCCAACCTGCCGCCCGTCCCCGCCGGTGCCTTGGACATGGCGCGCCTGCCCGATGCGAACTCGGCCCGGCTCACGGCGATCTTCGACGAAGGGCGAGGTGGGGCAGGGGCCGAGCCCGCGCAGAGAGCGCGGAGCCGGGCTCGCGCCGCTTGGGCGAAGGGGGATCTGGGGGAGGCGCGACAAGCGTGGGTCGAGGGGGGTGATCCCCTGCCGGTGCAGCCGCTCGACCTCGTGATCGTGGCGGAGACAGCAGCCGCGGTGGGGCACGAGGAGGCCGCGCAGGCAGCGATCGCTGGCCTCGTGGCGGACGGGCGAGTCGCCGAGGCGTCGTTCGCCACGGCCCGCCTGCGAGCGGGGCAGAAGCGCGTGGAGGAGACCACCGCGGCCCTGGTTCGCGGCTTCGAGGCCGCGCAGGTGGATCCGTGGATCTTCCCGGCGATGCTGGAGCGGGCCTTGGGGCTCGCCAGCGCAGTCTCTGCCGCCCCCGGCCAGGCGGAGCCTCTGTGGCGGGTGCTGGCAACGCCCTTCGCCATCGCGCTGGAGGACGACCACCGACTCGGTCGGCGCATGGAGATCGGCGCGAACCTGGACTTCCTGGGGACCTGCGTGGAAGCCCTCGCTCCGATGGAGCCGTGGGTGCCGTTCATCCCGAAGCTGCTGCAAGACCGCGCGAAGTGCTACGAGGCCCACGGGCACCCGCTCCTCGACAAAGCCCGCGAAGACCTCGAGACCTTGCTCGAGCTCCGTACCCCCGCCTTCGGCGCCACGGTCCGCTGAGCGCCGTACAATCGGCGCATACTCTGCTCCACCGGCGAAGCCGCGCCTCTGCAGGAGTGCGCAGCTTCGGCTCGACACCCACTTGTCCCGAAGCTAGGCTGACCCGGTGAAAGTGCGCCTTTTCCTATCACTTCTCGCTTTCTTCGCCGGCTGCTCCGGCACGGAGCCGGCTGCCGAGCGCGACGAGATATTGAGCGTTGAGGCGGCTATCGACGAGGCGCTCGGCAAGGCCGACTCGGGGCTCACGGGCAACACCGAGGTCAAAGTCACCCTCCGGGAGTCGGACATCGCCTCGGCCACGAAGGTCTTCAAGCTCACCGCCAAAGCGGCCTCGAAGCGCCAGATCTGGTTCTACGACACGCCGGCGCTGGTGCTGTTCGAAGAGGGGCTGCTCCTGCGGGCGCGCAAGATCTCGAACGGCCCCGATGACACCACCGTCAAGATCCGGCCGATGGAGCGTGACGCCGTAGATGAGAGCTGGTTCGAGGTCGAGGGTTTCAAGTGCGAGACCGACCAGTCCGGTGATCGGTCGGTCTCGTCCTGTTCGCTCACGGGGGAGCAGGACCAGGGAGAGATCGACGACGTCGGTGACGGCGAGCGGGACATCGACAAGCTCTTCACCAGCGAGCAGGAAGACTTCGCGTCCAACGCGGCTCAGGTCGACTGGGGCCAGCTCGTCCCGCTCGGTCCCATCGCCGCGCTCGCCTGGAAGCTCGAGGTGAAGGGCATGCCCGCTCCCGTCGCCTTCGAGCGTTGGGACCTGCCCGGCATGCCGCCGGTCCTCGAGGCTTCGATGCGGGTCCCTGATGAGGACGCAGCCGCCGCGACGGAAGCGCTCATCGCGCTCCTCGGGCGGAAGGGCTTCGAGCCCGACTCGACCCAGGAGACCAAGACCAAGCTGGCCCTCGACTACTTCTCGGATCCCAGCCGCCGCTGACCCCGCCACGGGCCGCCAGTGCCCCCGCCAGGTCGCCCCGTCGACGCCGGGTCAGCGAAGGTAAAGGCTGGACTGGCACAGTAGGTGGCGCTGCGGGCCCTCACGGCTTGGGCTCTGCTCGCCGCCCGCGACACACCCCGTGAACGGCCAGGGGAGCGACGTCGAGGCTCATGGCCTCAGGCCAGGAGAGACGCTGCTCTACTCGCCAAAGGGCCCGGATCACGCCCGCGTGCGTGACCCACAGCACGTCGCCGTCGCTTGCGGCATCGTCATCCCAGGCTGCGCACACCCGCGCCTCCAACTCTCGTGCCGATTCGCCCCCAGGCGGACCCTGGAGCTCCCAGTCTCGACCCCAGGCGTCCATGGCCTCTCGATCGGCTTTGACGATCTCGTTCCAGGTCCTCCCTTCCCAGTCGCCATGGGAGAGCTCGGCTACGCGCTCGTCCACGGCCAGCGGCACGCCGAGGTGACGCGCGATCGCCTCGGCTGCGTCGCGGGCCCGCGAGCTCGGGCTCGAGCGTACGAGCGCGAGGTCCCCAGGCAATTGAGGCACCACGGCCTCGGCGGATCGGGCGGGTGCCCAGCTCGTCTTCACATCGGCGCGACCATAGCAGCGCCCTGCCGCATCGACGGGTGGATGACGGACGACCCAGAGGCGCTTCACCTCGGGTCCATGAGCAGGATGAGCAGGGTGATCTGTTGTGTGGTCCCGAGGAAGTCTCCCGTGATTCCGCCCGCCCGGCGGACGAATCGCCAGCCCAAGAACACGGTGACACAGGACGCCGCAACCAACCTGAGGACCACGCCCATCGGTTCGAGGCCCGCTGCGACCCCGGCCGCCGCGATCACCGCTGACGCGCCGACTGCGCCCACGACTTGAGCGAGGCCAACCCGACGCACGGAGTCGCTCTTGGCCTTGTCGGGGGAGGTGACGTACGGCAGCCGCGCCATCAGCAGGACCGGGAAGAGCCTCGAGAGCGACTCCGCCACCACGACGGCTTCCAGCGAACACGAGGCCATGAGGGTCGCGCGGAGCGACAACGACGTCACGAGCGCCATCCCGCCGAAAGCGCCGATGCGGCTGTCCTTCAGGATCTCGAGGACGCGCTCTGACGTGTAGCCACCACCGAGCGCGTCCGCGGTGTCGGCGAGCCCGTCTTCGTGAAACCCACCGGTCAGGAGCAGGCTGGTCACGATCGCGAGCCAGGCTGCGGCGACCATCCCGAGCCCCGTCGCGGCCACGAGGACCCACGCGAGCACGAGCCCGATCACCGCGCCGACGAGCGGGAACCACGCGGCTGCCCAACGAAAGTCGTTGTCCTGATACGGGAAGCCGCCCACCGGGACCCGCGTCAGAAAGACGACGGCGGCGCGCCCTCCCCGTAGCCACGCTGGGGTCACTGTGTTGCTGCCCCTGCCGCCGTGGGCACCGACGCGGACGTGAACGTCGCCATCTCGCCGTGCGCCCTGCACGCGAGGTCGAGCAGCGGGAACGCCGCCAGCGCACCGGTGCCTTCGCCGAGTCTCAATCCGAGGTCTAGGAGCGGGCCCGCTCCAGCGCCTAACGCCAGGAGGGCCTCCAACACACGACGGTGTCCCGACTCTGCGGAGCGATGCGCCAGCAGGAACCGCGTCGCGTGCGCTGGCGTGTCGCTGGCCAATGCCAACAGCGCGGCGCTCACCACGAACCCGTCGACGAGGACGACCGCCCCGCGAGATGTGGCTTCGGCCGCAGCGCCAGCCATGGCTGCCAGTTCGCGCCCCCCGAGGCGCCTCAACGCCTCCAGAGGCGCTACGCGGCCAACGCGCCTCAGCGCCGACGCCACGGCTCTGCGTTTCCGCTCCAGGCCGTCGTCGTCCACCCCGGTACCGCGTCCGACCGCTTCTCGCGCCTCGAGGCCGAGCACCGCCGCGGTGACTGCCGCTGCCAGCGTGGTGTTTCCGATCCCCAGCTCGCCCAGCAGCACGACTCGGGGCGGCGAGGCGGACGCGAACGACGCGGCGACGGCCTGACGTCCAGCTTGCACCGCGCCCATGAAGACGTGCTCGGTCATGGTGTCGGTCTCGATCAGGTCGCCTTCGGTCGCGTCTGCCACCGCGTGACGCCGTAGCGTGACCACGCTGTTCCGAAGCACGTCGCCGCGGCCGTCGCCTCCGTCGAAGACCCCGTCACCGCCACCGCCACCGCCCCCGCCCCCGCCACCGTCGACGCCGACGTCGTGGAGCTCGAGCGGGATCTGGAGCGCCCTTGCCATCACGCAGGCGGCGGCGCCGCCAGAGAGGAAGTTGGCGACCATGGCTCGGGTGACCTCGCGCGGGTAGGCGCTGACGCCATGGCGATTGACCTCGTGGTCGGCGGCAAAGACGAAAGCGCGCGCCGGACGCGCTGACGGGAAGGGGGTGCCAGCGGCAGATGCCATGGCGATGGCCACGGACTCGAGGGCGCCCAGCGCGCCTGCCGGCTTGGTCAGCTCTGCCTGGCGCGCGATCGCGGCGCGCTCCGCGTGCCACGACGTGCTTGCCGGCTGCGGGAAGAGGGGCTTCGAGTTCGAGCTCACTCGAGCTCCTCCGTTGCCGTGGCCGCGGCGTTCAAGACGCCGACCGCTTCGAGGTCGAAGCCGCCGCTGCCGAACGTGGGTGTAGGGTCGTAGATCGGGGCGCCGAAGCTGTCGAGCACGTCGCCGGCGCCGACCACATCCACGATGCGGACGTATTGGATGCGGGCCAGGTCGACCCAGCCGCTCTCCACTTCTGACGTGCCGGCGAGCGTCGCGAGGTCGAACGGCGTCCCCCACCCGACTCCGTGCTTGCCGGCGAGCCCCATGAGCGCCGACGGCTCGACCGAGCCATAGCTCGAGACCGGCTCCTTCGTCAGGCTGGCGTTGGCGAAGGCCACCCAATACACGCCGTCGCTCGACACCTCGACACGAGCGACCTCCAGAGTCAGGCCGTTGAAGGAGTTCTCGAAGATGGCGAGGTCCGGGCCTGGGCCGTCCATCGCTGGCGTGTCCAGCGACAAGACGACCGAGCCACCGTTCCCGAGGACCAGGACGTCGAAGACGTCGTTCGTCGCCGGGCCGAGGGCGCGCTCCGGGACCCTCCATCCCTCGTCGACGCCGCCGCCGTACACCACGTCCACGACCTCCGCGGCCCAGGTCGAGGGTTCGTCGAGCGGCACCGCGTCGCTGCCGGGCGTTGCGGCGGCGCCCGGAAATCCAGGCGCAAGGCGGAGTGCCGTGCGTCGGAGGTCGGGACAGTCGTCGTTGCGTTGGAACAACGTCGCCGAGGGGCCCTCCGCAGGAAGGACCACGGCTGCAGCGGCCTCCCACTCGCCGGGCTGATCGGCGTCACCGGCCACGAGGGAGAACTCGTCGGCGTCGATGTAGACGGAGAAGCCGTGCGGAAACACGTCGAGCACCGGGATCGCTGCTGGTCCACATGGCTCCGGAGACACCACATCGCTTGTCCGAGCGTCGACTCCTGCGGAGTCGGGCTCAGCGACGTCGAAGTGGACCGTCGCGATCGCGTCGGGCGCTTCACCAGGGTCGCTCCCAAAGCCCTGAGCGGAGCCATCTTCGGACCGGCCATCGAACGACGCGTCGGACACGACGGCTCCAAGCGCGCCTGTTTGCGTCGACTCGCCGCATGTCGACAGCGAGGGTGTGGCGAGGAGGGTCCAGGCGATCAGCGTCAACGGGTGAGCGTGCCGGCGCCCGAAGCGTTCACTGGGAGCGCGACGCATGGGTGCCTTTTGCGACGTCGCAAGGGAGGGCGCTGTGGTCGTGAACGTCGGATCAGCTACGGGCTCTACGGGCAAGATCGCACCCATCGCTCGCCTCGACGGCGGGCGTCACCTCGAGTGCCCTGCGCACTCGAAGGGGGCCGGTCGACGTGAAGGGGGCCAAACGAGCAGTGAGACTTCGAGTGTCACCGTCGGCCATGGCCTCCCCCGAGGCGACCGGTGAAGCCGCGGCACGACCGCAGCTGCGATGGCAGGTGTTCGGACTCACGAGCACGCCGATGGTTCGGCTCCTACTGCCCGTCGCTTCCCGGCGGTCCGCGCCAGTGCATCAGACGGGGGTCGTTCTCGCTTACCGCTGCGGGGCAG
>SXOO01000086.1 GCA_005776725.1 Pseudomonadota bacterium
GGAAACTTCCTTGCGGTTGTAAACGTTTTTCTGCTGCGCAAGTTCCAGTATTTTCTTCTCCACTTTCGGAAGATCGTCAGGCGACAATGTGTGCCGCCGCGGTGTACGCCGTCTTTGCCTACATCATCGGGAACCGCATCTACGCGGACCACCTCCGCTTCGACTTCGTTCCCGGGGCCGAAGAGCTCACGGTGCTCTGCGCGGCGCTCGCGGGCGCTGGCCTCGGGTTCTTGTGGTTCAACGCGTATCCGGCCGAGGTCTTCATGGGCGACACGGGAGCCCTGGCCCTCGGCGGAGTCCTCGGTGCCGTCGCCATCCTGCTGAAGCAGGAGGTGCTGTTCGTCATCGTGGGCGGCGTCTTCGTCGTGGAGGTGGGCTCGTCGCTGATCCAGGGCAAGATCGGAGAGAACATCGCGGGGAGGCGGCTGATGTATAGAGCTCCGCTCCATCTCACGTTCCGGCACCTCGGCGTCGCCGAGCCCAGGGTCGTGATCCGGTTCTGGATCGTCTCCATCGTGCTCGCGCTCCTCGGCCTCCTCACCCTCAAGATCCGTTGAACGTCGCGCTCTCTTTGGCGGCCGTGGCCGCAGGGGTGGCGCTCACGCTCATGGGCGAGCGCCTAGAGCGCCCGTGGCTCGAGTGGCTCGGGAAGCCGCTGGCCAGCGGCGCGTTCGTGGTGCTGGCGCTGCTCGGCTGGCCCGTGGTCGCAACCCCGTGGAGCTACGCGATCCTGACGGCGCTCCTACTCTCTGCGGTGGGCGACGTGTGCCTCATCGCGAAGGGCAAGGGCCCCGGTTTCCTGGCCGGGCTCGTGGCGTTCCTCCTCGGCCACGTGGCCTACGTGGTGGCGTTCGTCACGCAGCCGCTCGTCCTGGAGCGCGCGCTGATCACAGCTGTGCTGCTCGCTCCGGCCGCTCTGTGGATTGCCCGGGCGCTGGTTCGGCGCGCCGACGCCCGTATGGCGGTGGCGGTTTCGGCCTACGTGGCGGTGATCAGCGTCATGGTGACGCTCGCGTTCGCGGTGCCGCGCGGGCCGGTGCTGCCGTTCGCGGCTGTCCTCTTCTTCGTGTCGGACTTGTTCGTGGCGCGGCAGCGGTTCGTGGAGCGCGCTTTCGTCAACCGCGCCGTGGGCCTGCCCATCTACTACGCCGCGCAGGTGCTGTTCGCCCTGAACGTGGCGTGACGGGCGGCCACGTGGCGTCAGCTCACTTCAGGCACTGCGCCTGGGTGCCGCAGCTGTAGATCTCGAGGAGGTTGGGGTTCACGACGCCCGCGCCGAAGCAGCTGAGCTTTGTACAGGCGGCGTCGCCTCCGCACTTCGAGAAGCACTGAAGGCCGGAAGTACACGCCGCGTCTGGCACGCACTTCGCGAACGCCGCCGGGCAAGCCTCAACGAGGCAGAGGTTGACGTCGAAAGGCTCCCCACAATCCCCCGGGCACGTCTCGGGCGCCTCATCGCCCTCGCAAACCCCGTCGCCGCACACCGGAACGTCCGGATAACACCCGTTCTTGAAGCCGCAGCCGAGGATGGCTTCGAGCTGCTGCTTGGCGAGGTTGGTGCTGGCCTTTTCGGCGCAGGTCTTGGCGCAGACGTAGTCGCTGCCGCAGCCCTCCATGCAGCCGAGGCCCGCCGCGCAGCTGGTTGACTGCGGACAAGCGCCGTAGTCGCACGCGGCGTCCATACACGCGAAGCCACCGCAGTCGGATGGACAGGAGTCGGCCGACTCGCCGGCGTCGCAGGCCCCGTTACCGCAGCCGCCCGCTACACAGACCTCCTTGTAGTCCGCGCAGCAGTCGCCGAAGTCGATGCAGTCGGGCGTGCACTTGCAAGACCCTGAGGGGTCGAACAGACCACACTTGCCCACGCAGGAGCCGCCGCAGTCCTCCGGGCAGCTGTCCGCGGTCTCGCCGGAGGCGCAGACCTTGTCGCCACACATCGCCGGGATGCAGTCCTGCGGACACGAGTTGGGCTCGCTGGCCGCGCAGATCCCGTCTCCGCAGACCGCGGCGCAGTCCTTGGGACACGTGGCCGCGGTCTCAGTGCTGGCACACACACCGTCACCGCAGGTGACCTGGCAGTCCTGGGGACAGAAGAGCGCCTCGAACGGCTGCTGGCACACGCCGTCGCCGCAACCCGGGAATGGGGGACAGTCCGAGGGACACGTTGTGGTCGACTCGCCCTGATCACACACGCCGTTCCCGCATGCCGGCTTACCGCAATCGTCGGGGCAGGACAGGACCTCCGAGGGGTCGCACAGCCCGTCGCCGCAGGTGGCGCAGTCCGAGGGGCAGGTGAGCTCCTCACCGGTCTCGCAGGCGCCGTCGCCGCAGACCGTAGCGCCGGCGAGGCAGCCGTTGGCCTCCGCGCACGCCGCTGCGTTGTTCAAGGTGTTCGCGGCCGGATCGGGCGCCGCGTCGATACACGCGTCGAAGCAGTCCTCGTCTCCAGCGCTGCACCCCGCGATGCACTTGAGACCGTTGGTACACCCATTGAAGTTCAGGCAGTTGCCGATCTCACAGGCGTTGATGATGCACTCGAACGCGGCAGGCGCGCCGCAATCCGCCGGGCAGCTCTGGGCCGACTCACCCGGACCGCAGGTGCCGTCACCGCAGGGGCTCAGCGCGCAGTCCGGCGGGCAGTTTTGGGCGCTCTCTCCCGGGCCGCAGACGCCGTCGCCGCAACCGCCCACCGGGCAGTCTTGCGGGCAGCTCTGCTGCTCGCCGTCATCGCACTGCCCGTTGCCACACAGGTCGCCAACGCAGAGCGCCTCGTAGTCTCCACAGCAGTCCTGGAACTGGCCACACTGGGCGTCGCACTGGCACGGGGCATCAGGGCCGAAGTACTGGCCGCACTGGCCCGCACACGTCTCGGCGGGGGTGTCCTCGCAGTCCTCAGGGCAGCCCTGTGGGTTCTCGTTCCCCTCGCACGTCCCGTCGCCACAAACCGGGCCGCCGCCCTGGAAGCAGCCGGCGCCCTGACCGCACTGGACCAGCTGCTGATAGGCCTGACCGGCTTGCGGCCCCCCTTGCTGGAAGCACCCGAACACACACTGCTGGCTCCCATTGCACTGTGCCGCGCACTCGCCGATCGCGACACAGCCCTGGGTCCCCTGGCACGTCTGCAGCTGGTCGGGGCACTCGAGCTCGAGGCACTCGAGGGGGCTGGGCGGGCAGTCGTCCGCGCAGTTCTCCGCGTTCTCACCCGGCCCGCACACGCCGTCGCCGCACCCGGGCCCGATGGGGCAGTCTTCGGGGCAGCTCTCGCTCTCGCCTTGCTGGCACACGTTGTCACCACAGGTGTTCTGGGGCTCGAAGCATCCGGCGGCGTCACCGCAGCCGATGAGGGACTGGAAGGCCTCCGCCGCTTCCCCGCCGGCGCTCTGGAGGCACTGGAAATAACACTGCTCGGACTGGCAATCCGTGACGCAGGCGCCGATGTCAGCGCAGCCCTCCGTGCCGAGGCAGACCTCGAGCTCTCCGGGGCAGCTCTCTTGGAGACACACGAGCTGCGGATTGCCCCCGCCTTCACAGTCGTTGGGGCAGTTGTCGAAGCTCTCGCCGGGGCCGCAGGTCCCGTCGCCACAGCTGGGTGGGAGGTTGAAGCAGCCGTTCTGACCGCCGCAGTTGAGCAGCCGATTGAACGTGATCTGGCCCTCGCCGACGGCGGGAGGACACTGCGCGGCACACTCTTGGTCAGGGCAGGGGGCCTGGCAAGCGAGGGTGGCGTTGCAAGAGGCGTTGCCCTCGCAGGCGGCCGCGAATTCCTCACACTTCGCGAGGATGCAGACCACGTCTGGCGTGGCGCAGTCCTTGACGCAGCTCCACACGTCCTCGCCGTCTTCGCAGGTGCCGTTGCCGCAGGCCGGACCACCGTCGTTTCCGTCGTTCCCGTCGTTGCCGTCGTTCCCGGGGCTGCCGTCGCTGCCGTCGTTCCCGGGGCTGCCGTCGCTGCCGTCGACGACCCCATCGTTCGCGTCGACCGCGTCGACGACACCATCGGTGCTGTCTACCACGCCGTCCGAGGCGTCTACCGAGTCCACCCCGTCGACGATGCCGTCCGCAGCGTCCGTGGTGTCGTTGCCCGCGCCGGCCTCCGTGCCGTCGCTCCCGTCTTGCCCATCACTCGCTTCGCTCCCGTCGGCGTTCTGGGCATCACCGCCGAGCTTCGGGTCGAGGCCGGTGGCGACGTCTTCGGTACACGCGACGGCAAAGACGGCGCCGGAGAGCGCTACGAGGGAAAGGACGCGACGGAACTTCATGGGTACCTCTGGAGAGCGGCCGGCCGGCCGCGTGAGCCGCGGGGATTATGTTCCGCCCACTCGGTGCAAAACAACTGCTCTTTTCATGTTGGGCCCGGCGCAGCAGAGCTCCCCGGCCCCGTTCACCTCCGCGCTCTCGCGCTCCGGTGAATTCCATGGACCCGGCTTAATGCGCTTGTGCTGGCGTGTGCCGGTTCTACCGGGCTGGGGCAGTGGAAACCCCGATCGCTACGGAACGGGGATTCGGCGCCCGATCACCCCGGTGCCGCCGCCGTCCTGGCCGGCGCTGTGCCACAGCACCACATAGCCGCCGTTCGGCAGCGGGGCGATCACGGGAGCGAGCTGATCGCCCGTGGTGAACTTGTTGATCATCCAGTCGTTGGGCACGCCCACGAAGCTGGAGTTGAACTTCACGGCCTTGAGGGCGGTGCTTCCCTCGTCCTCGCCCAGCGTCTGCCAGGCGGCCAAGAAGCCGTCGTCGGTGAGTACTTGCACGGCGGGGCGGGACTGCTCCCCTGCCACCACGGGGTTCACCGCGAACTCGGAGCCCACCTTGGACCCGTCGATACCGTCGATGATCTGCCCGTAGATGCCGTAGCTGGAGCCGTCCTGGTTCTCTGAGCGCCAGAGGAGGATGAACTTGCCGGCGCTGGTGACGTCGACGTCCACGTACGACTGGTCGCCGGTCTTGGTCGTGTTGATCACGGCCTGCGCGGTTGCGGGGGCACACCCCGAGGCCGTGAAGAGCTTGGCGGCGATACCCCAGCTCGAGCCGTCCTCGGAGTAGCTGTCCCAGGCAACCAGATACTTCGAAACGCCGGCGATCGTCGTGGCGGAGATCTTGGGTCGCTGCTGCTTGTCCGCGGTGACGGTGGCGTTGGCGATCTGCTCGTCTTTCACCGGCACTCCGTTGGTGTCGAAGCAGCGAAGCATGATGTCGTAGCTGGCGCCTCCCGTCTGGAGGAACGACGACCACGTCACGGCGAAGTGCCCGGACGGGAGCCGGGAGACGTCCGGCGCCTGCTGCTCGTTGTCCCCCTGCTGGTTGACGCGGAACTCGCCGCCCTTTGCGGTGCCGTCGGCGTTGTAGAGCCGCGCGTAGACCTCTTCGGCCACGTTCTGGTCTTGGAAGCTGTCCCACGCCACGACGAAGTTGCCGTTTAGGTCCATGGAGGCTGCCGGGTGGGTCTGGGCATCTCCGGTGGTCTGGTTGACCACGAACTCGGAGCCGAGCTTGACCCCGTCCGTCCCGAAGCGCTGCCCGACGATGCCGGTCAGGTGCCCGTCTTGATCGGTGCTCTCCCAGAGCGCCACGAAGGAGCCGTCCGTGTGGCTCACGAGCTCTGGGTTGGCCTGATCCTTGGCGAACGTCGTGTTGGCGACGAACTCCTTGACGTCATCGACCGCGTTGCCCGAGGTATCGAACTTGCGCGCATAGACGTGGTTGTTGGCGCCCAGCCACGACACCAAGAGGTGGCCCGTTGTGAGGCCCGTTGCGTCAGGCAGAATCTGGCTGCCCGTGCGCTCGAGGTTGACGATCTTCTCAGTGCCGATGGCCACGCCGTTCTTCGAGTAGAACTGGCCCATGATGCCCGTGCTGGACCCGTCCGCGCCGCCCCGGTCCTCCCAGGCGATGACGAACGACCCGGAGGGCGCCACGCCGACCCGCGGGAGCTGCTGGGTGTTTGCCGTGGTCGTGTTGACCAGCAGCGGAGCCCCGAGCTTGCTGCCGTCGGCCTGCATGACCTGGGCGTAGATGTCGGTCTCGGCTTCCCAAGTCACCACGAAGCGGTCCGACGCCTGAACGCCAACCGCCGGGTTCTTGACCCCTGCCGTCCCCGTCCCGACGTCGAACTCGTTGCCGTCGAGGGCGCCCGCCGGCGTATAGAACTGGCCCTTGATCGTGGCGCCCGTGGCACGGACACGGATGAAGCGCGAGTCGGAGAGGCCCGCGACATCCCAGCCCGCGTCACCGTCGATGCTAGCTATCGCGACCTTGTTCGCACCGTTCGCGCCCACGAGCATGCCTCGCCACGTGGAGTCGAAGTGATACAGCACCACGGCGTCACCGTTCGGCAGCGCGGCGACGCGAAGGCCGTTGATCCCTGTTTGATAGGTCGGTGTGGTGGTCGAGCACTTGTTGGTGGCGATGACCTTCGTCTGACCGGTCGCGACCGAGTCGGCCGACGTAGTCGTCTTGCCCAAGGCGGAGACGAACCTGAGCCCAACGACGGTCGTCTGCGAGATGTTGTAGTGGGTCCTGTCGTAGTAGTTCGGATTGCCGTATCCCTTGCACTGCCCATCGGAACATACGCCCGATGACGACTCATAGCAGGTGACGCCGGACGCCGACTGGGTTCGATAGCTGAAGGCCACGACGCTGGCGCCGTTCGGGAAGGCGGCGACCGCGGACAGCTCCGAAGCGTCCTTCGTGCCCGTGTTGTATTCCGTCCACTCGCGCGACCAATTCTTGTTGTGGATCCGAGAGATCACCTCGGCGTCGCCGGAGCGCCAGGCGGCAATGAAGCGGCCGTCTTGCAGGCCGGCAACCGATGGACGCTTCAGCGCGTTCGCCGCGAGGGCGTTCTCCGACACCGTCTTGAACACCGAGATCTTGTGCTCCCCGCACAGGTTGGAAGCGCCGGTGCAGACGCCGTTCTGGCAGGTCTCGTTTGCGGTGCAGAGGTCGGCGTCGCTACACGTCACGCCGTTCGTGACGGCGGTCTTCTTGCAGGCCTTGGCGACCTCGTCGCAAGCGCCGGTGTTGCACGCGTCGGCCACGGACGAGCAGTCCTTGGCGCCGCCGCCCTCACAGAGGCCGAAGCCGTCGCAGGAATCGCCCGTGGTGCAGAAGAGGCCGTCCTCGCAGGCCGCGCCGTCCGGTTTGTACGCCGACGTGCACTCGTAGCCGGTGGCGCCCGTGGACTGGCAGCTCCAGGCATTGCATTGGTCTCCGGGGACCGAGCAGACCACGGGCGTCCCTGCGACACAGTTGCCCGCCACACACTTATCGCCCTGCGTGCACCCGGAGTTGTCCGCGTTGCAGCTGGTGTTGTCCGGCAACGGAGCGCCGTCGCACTTCTTCAGTGACTCGTTGCACGTGCCGGTGATGCAGCCTCCGGACTGCGCCGTGCAGTCGAGCGCGGCGCCCCCGATGCACTTCCCGGCCGCGTTGCACTTGTCGGCGGTGGTGCAGTACAGCCCGTCGTCGCACGCCGTGCCCGTGGAGCGGGGCGTCTTCGCGCAGTTGTAGCTGTTGAAGCCGGTGCTGGCGCATGCCGCCGTGTTGCACGCGTCCTCGGACCCCGTGCAGCTGACCGATGGGCCCACGATGCAGCTGCCGTTGCTGCAGTAGTCGTTCGAGGTGCAGCCGTTCGAGTCTGCGTTGCACGCCATGCCGTTGGCCGCCGCCGAGTCCTTCGAGCAGAGCCCCGTGGCCACGTTGCACACGTCCTTGGTGCAGGCATTGCCGTCGTCGCAGTCTGCGTCCTTGAGGCAGCAGGACGGGTTGCCCGCGCCCTTGCACAAGCCGCCCGTGCAGGTGTCGTTGATCGTGCACTCGTTGGCGTCGTCGCAGGGGTTCGCGTTGTTGGTGGCCGTGCACTCTCCGGTCGTGGGGTTGCAGCCGTCGGTGGTGCAGGGCTGGTTGTCGGTGCAGGACTTCGCCTGGCCCGGCTTGCAGGCCTTGTTCTGGCAGGTGTCGCCCACGGTGCACCCGTTGCCGTCGTCGCAGGTGGACGCGTTCGCCACCGAAGTGCAGCCGGTCTTCGGGTCGCAGACGTCGTCGGTGCAGGGGTTCTGGTCGTCGCAGCTCTTCAGGAGCCCGCCCTTGCACACGCCGGCCGCGCAGCTGTCGTTCTCGGTGCACGTGTTGCCGTCATTGCAGGGCACGGCGTTCAGCGCGGTCTTCTCGCAGCCGACGGCCGGCTTGCACGAGTCGGCGGTGCAGGGGTCGTTGTCGTCGCACTGGAGCGGCGTGCTGTTCACGCACGACCCCCCGGAGCAGGTGTCGGCGAGGGTGCACTTGTTGCCGTCGTCGCAGGTGTTCTGGTTGTAGACGAAGGTGCAGCCGTTCGCCGCGCTGCACGTGTCCGTGGTGCACGGGTTGGAGTCGTTGCACCCGGCCGTGGTCCCCTGGCACTTGCCCGAACTGCAGGTGGTGCCGGCCGTGCACAGGTCGCCGTCTTCGCAGGCCCCGCCGTCGGAGGCGAGCACCGTCTGGCACTTACCGGTCTGCTCGTTGCAGCTGGCCGTGGCGCAGCTGCTGGACAGCGTGGGCGACAGAGCGCAGGTGACCACCGTGGCGGGGTTGACCACGCACTTGTACGGCGCGCTCGTCTTGTCGCACCGGAGCGTCCCGTTGCACGCGTTGTTATCCTCGAGGGCCCCACAGTCGGCGTCCACGTCGCAGGTACAGCCCAGCTCGGCGCCCTTGCACTGCCCGGCCTGACACGCGTCGCTGCCGGTGCAGGGATTACCGTCGTCGCAGGCGCCCGAGCTCTTGGGCTCGCTGACACATCCGCCCGGAACGGCCGAGTTGCACGAGTCCGTGGTGCACGGGTTGCCGTCGTCGCAAGTCCTCGCCACGCCGGTGCAGCTGCCGGCGATGCAGGCGTCGCTCACCGTGCAGGGGTTGCCGTCGTCGCAGATCCCGGTGGTGAACGTGGTCTTGCACCCGCTGGATGCGTCGCAGCTGTCGAAGGTGCACGCGTTGTTGTCGTTGCAGATCTTGGCGTCGCCGGGGAGACACGAGCCGCCCGCGCAGGCGTCGCCCGCGGTGCAGAGGTTCCCGTCGTTGCAGGGCACCGCGTTGTTCACGTAGACGCAGCCCTTCTGGGGGTCGCAGCTGTCGTCTGTGCAGGCGTTGCCGTCCGTGCACTGCAGGAAGCTGCCCTGGCACGCGCCCACGGTGCACTTGTCCTGGTTGGTGCAGGGGTTGCCGTCGTTGCACGGATCGTCGTTGTACGTGTTGAGGCACCCCTCGACGGGGTCGCAGACGTCGTCGGTGCACGCGTCGTCGTCATTGCACGACTTCTCGTCGACCGCCTTGTCGCAGTCGTTGTCCAGGCCGTCACACACCTCCTTGTTGAAGGGATACACGTAGGGCGACACCGGATCGCAGTCCGTCGCATCCTGGACACCGTCGTTGTCGTCGTCGTTGTCGCAGGCGTCACCCGTCGCATCGGTGTCGTGGTTCTCCTGGCCGGCGTTGGCGACCGTGGGGCAGTTGTCTGCCTCGTCGGCGATCTGGTCGCCGTCGTCGTCCGGATCCACGCAGTCGGCGCTCTCGTCGCCGTCGAGGTCTGTATAGGTCTCGTCGACCGTGCCGTCGCAGTCGTTGTCTGCGCCGTCGCACACGTCCTTCGAGGCCGGCGTGCCCTGGCAGAGCTCCTGGCCTGCCGCGCAGACGACCTTGCCCAGGCACTGGCCAAACTCGCTCGGCACCGCGCACGTGGTGGGCGCGATGTCGTCGACCGCGGCGTTGCAGTTGTCATCCTTGCTGTTGCAGGTCTCGGCCGTGGGCGTGGTGCCGTCGCAGGCGGTGAGGCCGATCGCGCTGCAGCTCCGCTTGCCGTTGCAGGACCCGTGGGTGTTCGAGACGGCGCAGTTCGTGCTGGCGCCCAGGCCCTGGAAGAGCGGCTTGCATCCGCACTCCCCGGACTCCGGCTGGCACTGGGCCACCTCAGCGCCGCTGGTCGTGAGCCCCGTCTCGCAGAGGAAACCGCTGGGGCAAGGGTTCTGGAGGTCGCACGCGATCCCGCAGAACGCGCCGGCGTCGCCCTGGCTGATGCAGCGATCGAGGCCCTCGAAGCCCGTCCCCTGGCAGTCCTTGTCCGTCGTGCAGGGCATGCACAGGTAGATGGCCCGCTCCACGCACATGAGCGCAAGATCGGCTCCTGCGCCTGCTACGTTCTGGCAGGAGAAGCCGTCGGGGCACGACTCGATACACGGCTCGCCGCAGCGCTTCCCGGCGCTGGTCAGGAGGCAGTAGCCGTCTTCGCAGTCGCTGTTCTGCGTGCAGGCGCAGCCGGAGGGCGCGGGCTGCGCGTCGCAGCCAGGCGGAAGCGGCAGATCGGGATCCACCACGGTCACGTCGGGCGTCTCGGCGTCGTTGCCCGGGCCCGGCGTGCCGGTGTCCGGCAGAGCGGCCACGTCGGGCGCCGGGGCGGTGTCAGGGGTGACGCCGCCGCCGGTGTCGCCCGTGCCAGTGCTGGTGTCGTCTGCCACGTTGCCGGCCGGTGCGGGGGACGCGGTCTCGCAGGCCGCAGCGATGAACATCAGCGTGGTGGCACAGACAAAGCGAATGATGCGATTCACGGATCCCCCTTGCGCGGGCGCCCCGAGGGGAGGGCGCACCGACCGCCTTTCGAGCGCGCGGCAGCCTACCGGAATGACCGCGTCCGGCGCCAGCCCCTCGTGACGGCGGCGCGTTGACGCGTGAACGCGGACCCAATGCGGAGTCATTGGCACCCCGCCCGGCCCTGTGCTAACACCCTCCCATGGACCACACGCACGACGACATCCTAGACGACTCCGAAGACGACGACGTAGCCGTCACTGACGCGCTCATCCGCGATCTTCCCAAGACCGACCTGCACGTCCACCTCGACGGGTCGATCCGTATCTCCACGCTCATCGAGCTCGCGCGGGAACGCGGGATCGAGCTGCCGTCCGAGACCGAGGGCGGGCTCCGCGAGACCGTGTTCCGGGAGCGCTACGCCAGCCTCGTCGAGTACCTGCACGGCTTCAAGTACACCTGCGCCGTCATGCAGGACGCCATGGCGCTCGAGCAGGTGGCCTACGAGTTCGCGTGGGACAACATCAACGAGGGTGTCTGCTACGTGGAGCCGCGCTTCGCGCCCCAGCTGCACATGGGGCCGGGCCGCACTTTCTTTGACGTGATCGGCGCCGTTGATCGCGGCCTCCGGCGCGCCAAGTCCGAGCACAACGCCAAGCGCGAGGTCCTCCGCGGCGAGCGACCCGAGTTCAACTACGGCATCATCGTGTCCGCGATGCGGATGTTCTCTGCGGGCTTCTCCGAGTACTACCGTCAGCTCCTGGACGTGCACACGCACGCCCCCAAGAATCAGGTCTACGGCATGGCCTCCATGGAGCTGGCCCGGGCCGCGGTGATCGCGATTCGCGAATACGGGATCCCGATCGTTGGGTTCGATCTGGCGGGTCAGGAGAACGGCTACCCTGCGTCGGACCACGTCGAGGCCTACCAGTACGCGCACAAGAACTTCTTGAAGAAGACGGTGCACGCGGGAGAGGCGTACGGCCCCGAGTCGATCTTCCAGGCGATCACCGACCTGCATGCGGACCGCATCGGGCACGGGTACCACCTGTTCTCGCCGTGGCTCATCGAGGACCCGGACGTGGACAAGCGGCGCTACGTCAGCGACCTCGCCGAGTACATCTCGGACCGGCGCGTCACGATCGAGGTGTGCATCACCTCGAACCTGCAGACCAACCCGAACCTCAAGATGGTCGAGCACCACGCGTTCCGGGAGATGCTCAAGAACCGCCTGTCGGCCACGTTCTGCACGGACAACCGCACGGTGAGCTCTACGTCCGTCTCAAACGAGATCGGCCTCGCGGTCCGCTCGTTCCACATGAGCGCGCGCGAGCTGCGGCACTACGTCATCTACGGGTTCAAGCGCAGCTTCTACCCCGGGTCGTACCTCGAGAAGCGCGCCTACACGCGTCGGATGATCGACCACTACGACCGCGTCATCGCCGAACACCGCGTCCGTCAGCAAGCGGAGCTGTGAGGTCGGGTCCGTCGCGGCGCGTCGGAGTTCCCCCGTGATTCCGCCTGAGGTCCCGGGCTACGCGCTGGACGAGCTCCTCGGCCGGGGTGGCATGGGCGTCGTCTTCGCCGGCCGGCACCTGGCATCGGGTCGGCAGGTCGCGATCAAGGTGCTCCCCGAAGAGCGCGCCGCGTCGGTGGACCGCGTTCGCTTCGAGCGCGAATACGCCGCGATGCGCGCGGTTCGTTCGCCCTTCCTGTGCGAGGCGTTCGAGTTCGGCGCGCTCGAGACCGGCGAGCTCTACCTCGTGATGCAGCGCCTCGTCGGGGTCGATCTGGGCGCGCGCCTCAAGCGGGGCGCGGTCCCCCTCGCGGACGCGCTCCGCATCGCGGGGGAGCTGGCTCGGGGCCTGGACGCGCTGCACGCGGCGGGCCTCGTGCATCGGGACGTCAAGCCTTCGAACGTCTTCCTAGATATCTCTCTAGATGTCTCTGCCCCTGTGCGAGCCGCGGCCGCGCCACCTACTCCGGGCTCCCCGGCGGCCGACGGGCTCGGACCGGTCGAGATCGTGCGGCTCCTCGACTTCGGGGTGGCGGCGTTTCGCGGCGATCAGGCGCGGATCACGCGCACTGGAGACATCCTCGGCACGCCGGCCTACATGGCCCCGGAGCAAGCGCGCGGCGGCAGCCCCGAGGCCCGAAGCGATCTGTACTCGCTGGGCGCCGTGCTCTTTCACCTGCTCACCGGGGCGCCTCCTCACGGCGGTGAGAACGCTGTCGTCATCCTGCTTCGGATGTTGTCCGAGCCGGTCCCCCCGCTCTCGCGTCTGCGGCCAGACCTCTCGCCGGCCCTGGCGGGCCTCGTGGACCAGCTATTGTCGTCGGAGGTGAGCGCGCGTCCCGCCTCCGCCACCGAGGTGGCTGAACGCCTAGACGCGCTGGCTGAAGGGGAAGCCGGGGCCACCCTTCGGCCCGGCACGCTCAGCACCGGTCGCATGCGCCCGGTCGGCACGCTCGTGGAGGAGCAGCGGCTCGTCACCTTGCTGATCGCCGAGGGCGCCCGGGACAGACGCGCCGTCCAGGCTGCCATCCGCCGGCACGGCGGGGTCCCGGTGCTGGGCGATGGGCGCGACTTCGGCCTGTTCGGCGCCTCGGGCTCCGAGGGGGACGAGCTGTCGCGCGCGCGCGCCGCCGCGGAAGAGGT
This sequence comes from Pseudomonadota bacterium, assembly GCA_005776725.1. GTDB lineage: Bacteria > Myxococcota_A > UBA9042 > SXOO01. The sequence goes on from SXOO01000086.1 coordinate 13,217, forward strand.
GCGGCTGATGGTCGTGAAGGTCGAGGTGGGGCACGGGCGCGTCACGGGGCACGACGGGCACGTCTCGGGCAACCTTCAGCTGATCGCGGACGCCCTAGTCACCGGCACGAGCCCGCTCCGCGGCGCCAGCGCCGACCTCGCGCCGGCCGGTGAGAGCCTCCCGTTCGTGGGACGCGAGGGCGAGCTGGCCGAGCTGTTGGCGGCGGACGAGCGGGTGCGCGACACGGGGGAGCTCGGCGCCGTGCTGCTCACGGGGGCCGCCGGCGTCGGCAAGTCCAGGCTCGTCACGGCGGCGCTGGAGCGCCTCCGGGCGCGGCACCCCAACTTGCAGGTTCTGACGGGGCGCGGGGAGTCCACGCGCCGCTTTGCCAGCTGGCGGGCGCTCGGGTTCGCGCTTCGCGAGCTCGTGCTGCCGAGTGACACGGTGCAGACCCGGCCGGCTTCGCTCTCGGGCCTGTCCGAGGAGGCGCACGCGTTCCTCCGCGCGGCGCTGGGAGAGGCCGTGGAGGCCCCGCCTGCTCGCTTCCTAGAGGCGCTTCGCGAGCCGAAGCTGATGCACGACCAGATCGTCGGGGCGCTCGGTGACATCGTGGACTCGGCGGCGCATCGGGGGCCCCTGGTCCTGGTGCTCGAGGACGTACACTGGGTCGACACGCCCAGCCTGGAGGCCATCGACGCGCTCCTACGCCGCGAAGGCGTTCCGCTCCTGGTAGTGCTTACCGGGCGTCCTCAGGCCGTCGACCAGCGGCCCGAGCTATTTCGCGCGCCTAGCCTCGACGTTCGGCGCGTCCGGGAGCTGGGGCCGAAGCCCTCCGAGCGCCTGGTCGACGCGGCGTTCCTGGCCCGAGGGGCCGCGGCCGATCCCGAGGTGCGGCAAGCGCTGGTGGAGCACGCAGGCGGCAACCCCTTCTTCCTCGCCGAGCTCTGCGAGCATGTCCTCGCGGGTCGCGCGGCGCCTTCGTCCGCCGTAGCGCCCGGCGCCCAGGCGCTGCCCGTCAACGTCGAGGCGGCGGTCCAAGCGAGGCTCGATCAGCTCGCGGGGGAAGACCGGCAGGTGCTGCGGCGGGCCTCGGTGTTGGGCGTCAGGTTCGGCATGGAGGGGCTCCTCGCCCTCGGGTCCGAAGAGAGCACGGCCTCGCTCGAGCGCCTCGAGCGGGCAGGGCTGCTGGTCAGGGGTCGGCGCGACCCGCGCGGCGACTTCGCCTTCCGCCAGCGCGTCGTGCGCGAGGTGGCGTACGGCAGCCTCACGGAGGCGCAGCGCATGCACCTCCACGGACTCGCCGGGGCGTGGCTGTTGGAGGCGCCCGACGCGGCCCCGGAGGACGTGGCGCAGCACCTGCGCGAGGCGCGCGACCCGCGAGCCGGCGCCTTCTGGGAGCGATCCGCGACCTGCGCGCTCGCGTCCGGAGACCTCGTCGCCGCGCGGGATCGCCTCCAGCTGTCCCTGGAGACCGCCGAGTCGCCGCACGACGTGGCGCGCATCGAGGTCATGCGCCTCTCCGTCGCCTTCGACCTGCGCGATGGCGCCCTGGTGGATCGGGTGCTCGCCACTCTCGAGTCCTGCTCGTTGGAGCCCGCTCAGCAAGGGCGCGTCGACTACTACCGGGGACGGCGGTTGACCGCGCGCGCCGACGGCCCTGGCGGAGCCGCTGCGTTGGAGGCCGCGGAGCGCGCGTTCGCCGGAGCTGGGGACAGCGACTACCTCACCCGGACCTTGGCTGCCCGCGCGCTCAACGCGCTCTACCAACAGGGCCCTGAGGCGCGCGCCCTGGCCGTGCGCGCCGTCGAGACGTCCCCCGGAACGCCCCCGGCCGCGCAGCAGGCGGCGCTGCACGCGAAATATCACGTGCTGATCCGCGCCGGTGAGCTGACCGTGGCGCTCGATACCGCGAGGGCCTGTGAGGAGCTCGCGCAAGTGTCGGGTGACCTCTCGCGGCGCCTGGCCGCCCTCGGCGACGTTGCCTACGTCGCCGGTCGCCTCGGGAGGCACGAGGAGGCGCGAGCGGCCCTCGAGACCGTCGTCGTAGAGGGTCGAAAGAGGGGCAACACCGTGGCGGTCGCGTGGGCGCTGCACAACCTCGGCTTGTGCCGGCTCCACCTCGGAGACGCCCGGGCCGCGCTGGCGGACGAGGCGGCCGCGCTGGACCTTGCGCAGCGCGTTGGGGAGCTGTTGTTGGCGCGATATGCGCGCCTCTACCTCGCTAGGATTCACCTCGCTCGCGGCGAGCTCCGGGAGGCGCGCGCACACGTTTCGGCCCTCTTCGATGGCCGCGAGGACGACGCACGGTACGACGGAGAGGTCGTGATGGCCGCCGTTGAGCTCGCCGAGGGCAGACCCGAGGCCGCGCTCGAGCGCGCCCGAGCCGCCGCGGCCACGGTCGCTGCACGCCACTCGGAGCTCGAGGCCGAGCGCGACGTCGTGGAGCTGGACGCGCTAGTCGCGCTCGGTCGAGTCGACGAGCTGCGCCCGCTCCTGGACTCGGCGCGCGCTCGACTGGCCCAGCGCGCCGTCGCCGCGGCGGACGAGGGTGTGGCCCGCGACACCTTCTTCTCCGCCACCCTCGCGCATCGACGCCTCGTCGACTGGCCTGTCTAGGCCGCAGAGGTCCGAGGTCTGCCCGGCCGCCCCACGGAGCCCCGAACCCTCCGTCGCCCCCGCGGCTCGCACTGGATCGCGCTGCAGACCGCCTCAGCCAGCGAAGCTCACGGGATCCGATCTGCGCTTTGACATCGACGGCGCGCGGCTGCGGCGGTTATGGTGCGCACCTATGGAAATCGCGCACTTCGACCCCACTTACGAAGCCCCGGACGACGACTACAAGCTGCACCGACGATTCGACCGCATGGGCCGCCTCGTTGGCGACGACGGCATGAAGGCGCTCTTGTCTGCCCACGTCGTCGTGTTCGGCATAGGGGGCGTGGGTTCCTTCGCCGCCGAGGCGCTGGCGCGGGCCGGCGTGGGCCGCCTCACGCTGGTGGACTTCGACCTCGTCTGCATCACCAACTCCAACCGGCAGCTCCACGCGATGAAGGGGACCATTGGCAAGGTCAAGGTCGACATCATGGCGGAGCGTCTGGCGCGGATTAACCCGCAGGGGACCGTGACGCCTGTCCGCGCCTTCTACAACGCGGAGACCAGCGAGACCCTGTTGGCAGAGCGCCCGGACTTCGTGGTCGACGCGATCGACAACATCACGGCCAAGTGCCACCTGATTGCCACTTGTCGGGAGCGCGGGATCCCTCTGGTCTCGAGCGCTGGCGCGGCGGCGCGGCTCGACCCCACCCGAGTCCGCGTGGCGGACCTGTCGGAGACGCGCATCGACCCGATGGCGAAGGCCGTTCGAAAGATCCTGCGCGAGCGGTACGGCTTCCCGGAAAAGGGCCCCTACGGCGTCCTTGCGGTCTACAGCGAGGAGGAGCCCATCCTTCCTTCCGAGCTCGCCTACGACAACGGCGAGGGCTTCCGGTGCGTCTGTCCGCAAGGCCAGAACGGCCTCCACGAGTGCGAGAAGCGCAACCGCATCGACGGAACCGCTGGGTTCGTGACCGGGGCCTTCGGCCTCGCCTGTGCTTCGGTGGCCGTGAAGGCCCTCGTCGCAAAGCCCGGCTGAGCCGGTGTCCCGCCACTACGACGCTGTCGTCGCTCCAGGTTTAGAGCCCGCGGCCGAACGCGAGCTCCTCGCTCTAGGCGCTACCGAGACACTCCGTGAAGCCGGCTCGGTACGCTTCGATGTCGCTGACGATCGCGTCCTGCGGCAGGTTCTCGTGGGCCTACGTTCTGTCACGCGCGTATTGGAGCGCGTCGTCGAGGCCGAGGTGACGCGCTTCGACGCCCTCGAGAAGTTCCTGCTCGGGATCCACCTTCACCGGTTTCGCACGGCGCCTGGCCCCGCTCGGGTACACGTCTCCGCGGCTCGAAGTAAGCTCTTCCACACTGGGGCTCTCGAGGAGCGCGCCCGGCGTTTCCTCGCGCTCGAGCCAGCGCCCCGTGAGGGTGACGCGCTCGAGGTCTGGCTGCGGGTCCGGAACGATCGCGTCCGCGTCAGCGTAGACGCATCGGGAGAGCGTCTGCAGCGACGCGGCTACCGTCTCGACGGCGCACGAGCGCCCCTTCGGGAGACGTTGGCGGCGGGGATCCTCCTGGCGCTCGAGTGGGACCCCACAACGCCCCTGGTCGATCCGATGTGCGGCTCCGGGACCTTCCCGATCGAAGCAGCGCTCATGGCCGCGAACCGCGGCCCCAACAGCGGACGACGCTTCGCGTGCGACGACTGGCCGGGCTTCGAGCCCGGCAAGCCGGTCCGTGCGGTGGCAGCCGCGCCCTCGGGCCCCACACAGATCGTAGGCGTCGACCGGGACTCGCGGGCGCTCGCGGCCGCGCGGGACAACGCGCAGCGCGCCGAGGTCGCCGTCGACTGGTTCAACGCCGCCGCCGAGAACATCGGCCCCGGAGATCTTCCGCCCGGCCTGATCATCGCCAATCCCCCTTACGGCCGCCGACTCGAGGAGCCCCACAGCGCGCTTCGGACCCTCGAGGCCATGCGCGAGCGCTTCGTCGGATGGCGCCTCGCCGCGCTGTGGCCGCACGACATACCCCGCGGCTGGTCCCGGCGCCTCTTCGTCCGCAACGGCGGAATAGGGATCACGGTGATCGAACGGAGCGGCTCGTGAGCGACGACCAAGAGGTGCTCGACCGCGCGTGGGCTGCGTTCGAGCGTCACACCGGTCGCTGGCACGGCCCGCTGGTCTCCCGGACCGTCTCCTCTCTTTCTCGTTTCCTGATGCTGCGGCTCAATACGCTCACCATCGATGGGCTCGAGCGTTTCCACGCGCTGCGCGACCGCGGTGCCCGCGGGCTCCTCACCTTCTCGAACCACGTGTCGATGTTCGACGACCCCTGGCTGATCTCGTGTATCGGATACCAGCGCTACTCGGACCTCCGCTGGGTGGCCGCAGAGGCGCGGAACTTCTTCGACACCCCGGCCTGGTCCTGGTTCTTCTCCAGCGGCAAGTGCGTGCCGGTCGTTCGTGGCCTCGGGCTGGAGCAGCCAGGCTTCGCGTTCCTGTCCGAGCGCCTCCAGGCTGGCGATTGGGTCCATGTCTTCCCGGAAGGGGGGCGCACGCGGGAGCCCGGCGCACGGCTGCGGCTGCCCTTCAAGCCCGGGATCGGTCGGCTCATTGAC
>SXOO01000087.1 GCA_005776725.1 Pseudomonadota bacterium
GGGTCGCAGGAGAGGCCGAGGCTGAGCTCGAGGCCGATCTCGGCGGCGGTGGTGACCAGCTCGGGGCTGCCCCCGAGCAGCTCGCAGAGCGCTGCCGCTGCCATGGCCGTGGCGCTGCCCACCTCGCCCTGACAGCCCACCTCCGCGCCCGAGAGGCTGGCGCTGGTCTTGATCACCATGGCGATCGCCGCGCCCGTGGCCATCGCGCGGTGAACGGCGGCGCGGTCGAGGCCCAGGCGCTCGCGCACCTCGAGCAGGCAGGCCGGGAAGATGCCCGCCGCGCCGTTGGTGGGGGCGGTGACCACGATCCCGCCGGCGGCGTTCTCCTCGTTGATCGCGTACGCGTAGGCCTGGGCCCGGGCGACGTGCCTCCAGAAGTCGGGCACCTTGCCCTCCTCCAGCGAGGCGAGCAGCTCCGGCGCGCGGCGCCTCACCCCGAGGCCTCCCGGGAGCTCGCCGCGCTGGCTGAGTCCGCGCGCGACGCAGGCCTCGAACGCGGCGATCACGCGGTCGATGCCTCGCCCCGTCTCGCCCGGCTCCAGCTCCCAGGCCGCCTCGTTGGCGAGCACCGCGAGGCCGATCCCGCCGTGTCGATGGCCGGCCTCGATGAGCGTGGCGGCATCGGAGAAAGGGGCCACAGGCGGCCCGCCGGGCGCGAGGCGTGAGGCGTCTTCCGCGTCCCCGACCTGACGGACGAAGCCGCCGCCAACCGACAGCCACGTCTGCTCCACGCGCGTGGCGCCCGTCTCGTCCAGAGCGCGGAGCACGAGCGTGTTCGGGTGGGGGAGGCTCCGCCGGCCCCCGAGGTCGCCCCCGAGCCCCGGACCGCCGCCCCGCCGGAACAGCACGTCGTCCGGAGACAGGGCCAACGACCCCGCGCCGAAGGGGACCCGCGCGCCGCTGCGGAGCCGGTCGGGCAACGTAGCGAGGGCGTCCGGGTCCACGCTCTCGGGCTCCCAACCGTGAAGCCCCGCGAGCACCGCCCGGTCCGTGCCGTGACCTCTCCCGGTGGCCGCCAGCGAGCCGAAGAGCTCGACGACGACGCGCGCCGGGACGAGGCCCAACGCGAGGCAGGACCCACGGAACGCGAGCGCGGCGCGCATCGGCCCTACGGTGTGCGACGACGAGGGTCCGGGCCCGATGCGGAAGATATCCAGGACCCGCAGGGTGATCGGGTTCAGGGGTTGGCCTCGCCGGGGATGGTGAGACCGCCGGGGTAGCCGTAGCTGACGGCGCTGTTGTAGCCGTACGCGGTGAGGCCGAACGGCGTCGCCCCAGACACGGTGTGGACGCCCTCGGACAGCTTGGCCCAGCCGACCTCCCAGCCGTTGCTCAGGGTGTCGAAGTTGCCGCCGCTGACGGGCACGCCGTCCACGCTCACTTCGTCGCCGGACTTGCGCATGATGGTCACGTAGTTCTCCGAGTACTCGGGCGGCACCATCAGGAGATAGGTGCTACGGAAGCGCTCGACTGGGATGCCCATGATGAGGCTGGGGTCCCCGGTGCCGTTCTGGGTGTCGCCCTGGCTCACGAGGTACTGGCCCACCAGGACGGCGCCGGTGGCGTCGAGGACGAAGCTGTCAGGCGTGAACGCCTCGACGAAGTCGCCCTTCTTGCCCAGCGTCTTGCCGTGGATCCCGTCGATCGGGGGCGACGTGGTGAGGGTGACCCCGTCGGCCGCCGCGACCACGCGCCACAGATCGCTCTCGCCGCCTCGCGACTTGGACTTCCCGCAGACGTAGCTCTTGCCCAGGAGGTTGGTGGGCAGGAGCTGCTCCTCGAGGTGGTCGAGGCAGCAGTTGTTGTCCGGGTTGTCCGGATCCGGGAACGACCCCGGGGCCTCCGGCGCGACTACCGCGGCGGACTCGTGGCCCGAGAACACCGCGGCCGGCTGGTTGGTGAGCACGAGCGTGCCAGTGAGATCCGCCAACTCGAAGGCGTTGGTCTCCGGCTGTGCCTCGAGGTTCAGCACCTGTCCCTTCTGCAGCACGAAGGTGCCCACGCCGCCCTTGGGGATCACCTGCACGGCCGGTGTGAAGGTGTTGGGATCCACGCCCGGTGGGGCCGCCGTGGCCTGGATGCGGGCGGTCACGCGTACGAAGACCTCTGTGTCATCGCGCACCGCGACCACCGTGACCGTGCTGTGAGAGCACGGTCCGCCGAAAGTGCCGGGGTCGAAGGGCAGGTCGGGGATGTCGATGCTCACGAGGCACCGCGTGTCGGTGGGCCAGGAGAGCACGAGGTGCTCCTCACCGAGCAGCGGCTCGGGCAGGAGGAGCGACGCGTCGTTCGAGAACGTGTTGTCCCAGGGGTTGAACTGGTGCACCAGGACGGGGCGCTCGGACTCGATCTTGATGCCCATGTCGAAGATGTTGGACCCGTCCATCTGGAACGGCGGGAAGTGGAACACCTTGCTCCCGAGGCCCGGCACGAGCAGGTCGGTGAAGTTGAAGGTGACCCCCGGCGGCGCCACGAAGTTGAGCTTTGCGTCGAGCTCGCTCGGATTCGAGACCACTACGGCCATCGGGAGCTTCTTGGCGTTGGGCAGCGTCGGGTCGTCCCACGTTGGGAGGTCGACCGCCCAGAACGAACAACCGACGTAGGCGCCGTACTTCGGGTCGAGCGAACACTTGAGGCCGCACTGACCCGCGCTGCAATACTGCTCACCCGGGCAGTCGATGGGCTCGAGGAAGGTGGTGCCGTCGGCCGAGCATTGCTTCTTGGCCGTGAGGCCCGCGCAGAACCACGTACCGGGCTCACAGACCACCGGCAACTGACAGGTGCCGTCAACGCACTCCTCAGGAGCGATGCAGGCCGGCGAGCAGGCCGAGCCGTCGGTGCCGTCGGTCCCGTCGGTGGTGTCGCTGGCATCCGTGCCATCGGTTCCGTCTGCGGCGTTGGTCCCGTCGGTGCCGTCGGTGCCGTCTCCCGGGCCCGGGGTCCCGTCGGTGCTGTCGGCCACTCCGTCGCTGCCATCGGTGAGGTCGTTCCCGGCCCCTCCCACGTCGCTCTTCTTCCCGCCACTCGTGCTGCACGCCGTCATCGCCAGCGCCGCCAAGACCCACGCGGTCGTCTTCATGAATGCCTCCCGCCTGCGGGATCGCTCCCGCGTTGACGCGGGCATACTGCCGATTTCAGGGCGCAGCGGGTACAGCTTTCGTAGGCGTGGTCGAGCGCGGGACCCCGCTGGGCGCGGCACCGTTGGCCTGGTGTCACGCACGGCAGCGGGTCGACTCGGCGGCTCACCCCTCCAGCGGGCGGAAGGTCCAGGGGCGGTGGAAGTCCGGTTGGTCGGTCGTGCCCGTGGGGTCCATCACCAGGTACCTGCGCGACTCGCCCAGCCCGTGGATCGCAAAGGCATTGACCCGCAGCGCCCCGGCGGGCAGCCAGCTCCACGGCAGCGTCGCCCGCGCCGTCCATCGGGTGGGGCCGCGCTCCACGTTCAGCGCCAGCGGGAGGCCCTCGCGCACCGGACGGCGCACCCCGTCGAGCTCCAGCACCCAGTGGTGGCCGTGGGGGCCCACCTCGACCTCGAGGTACCGGCCCGCGTCGTTCGCCAGGAACAGCTCCACCACCTCGAAGTTCCAGAGCCCGGGCTGGGGGCCGGGCGAGCCCGTGGGGGCCGGGTCGCCGTGGAAGGGGGCGTCCACCCGGATCGCGAGCCCGGGTCCGGTGGCGGCGCCCGAGACCCTCACGTGCTCTGCTGTGGGCGCCGGCGCGCCGGTCCAGAGGCGCTCCACCGGCCAATCCCAGCGGCGATCGAAGGCGGGAGTGCTCACGCCAACAACCCCTCTTGGCGGGCCCGCGGGAGCTCGAGCTGCGCAACGAGCACTGCGTCGCCTTCGGCGGGGGCGGCGCGAAGCAGCGTCATGGGCCCGCCCGGTTGGCCCGCGGCCTCGATGATGGCCGACCGGCCCCAGAACCCGGTGGTGACCCCGTCGAGGGTCTCGGTGCCGTAGGTGTCGGCCGCGACCAGCGAGATTCTTGTCTCCCAGAGCTGCATGGCCCAGTAGGTCCAGATGTCGTGCCCTTCGTCCACCCAGTTCGTGGGGAACGCCAGCACATCGGGCTGGGCGCCGGTGAGCCAATCGATGAACCGGTCGTCGTTCAGGTCCATGCAGATCCCCACCGCGAAGGTGCCCGCGGGGGTTGGGATCACGCGGTACGGCTGGTCGCCGGGACTCGCCCAGGGCACGTCCGCGCTGTAAAGCAGGGTCTTGCGAACCACCGAGTCGACCGCGCCGTCAGGGCCAACGACCAACGCGCTGTTGTAGAGCGTCTGTCCTTCGCGCTCGGGAAAGCCGCACACGACGAACGCGCCCAGGCGCCTCGCGACGGGTGCGAGGAGCTGCGCGGTGGGGCCGTCGGACGGCTCGGTCAGCGGGAGGATCTGGTCCCTCGACGAGAACAGGTAGCCCGTGAGCGCGAGCTCGGGCAACACGACGAGGTCGATCGGAGGCTGGAGCCGCTCCAGCAAAGCCAGGAGGCGACGCTCGCTCTCGACGCGGTCGCCCTTGACCGGCTTGAACTGGAGCGCCGCGACCCGCACTCAGGGGCAGCCCTCAGGCGGCTTCTCTGCTGCGGGGCCGTCGCTGGTCACCGCCGTGCGCTCGACCGTGGCGCCGCACTCCCACGCCACGGTGGTGGCGGCGGCCTTCACGTTCTCCAGCGTGGCGCGCCCCCCCTGAGTCACGAAGACCGCGGCCTCGCCCGTGTTCGCGAAGGTGGTGTGGCGCACCGTGGCTTTACCCTGCGTGCCCACGCGGAGCCCAGGCCAGGTGGACTCAGCCGAGAACCCCGCGAAGCTGACGGGGGCCTCGGAGGTCCCCTTGATCTCGAGGCTCCCGGGGGCAAAGGCACCGACGGTGACGCTGCCTCCTTCGGCCACGACGTAGGTCCCGCCGGCCTCGAGGGTGAGCTCGGTGTCCACGTGGAGCTCACCTCGGAGCTCCACGGGCGTCCCTTGCGCACGCCACACGTTTGGCCCCTTCGGGAACACGCCCGCGTTGATCACGACTCGGCCGCCCGCCCCATACACGTTGGACTTGCCGAGGCCCGAGAGGAGGCCGGGCCAGCCCTCGAGCGAAGGCGAGGCGTCGGTAAACGTCACGCTCTCGAACGCTTCCACGAAGGCCTCGGCGTCTGCTCGCACCGCCACGCCCTTGGGCTTCACGAACGACGCGCCCACAACTCGGGCCTTGGAGCGGTCGGCCAGCTGCAGGGCCCCGGTGCCCTCGGCGCCCGCGAGCGCGACGATCGCGGCCTCGAGCACGAGCTTGCCCTGCGCGCCGATCCGGATCGCCCCCCAGGAGCCGGGCTCGGTTCCCACGCGCGGCTCGAAGCGGACGAGGCCCCCCTCGGTGGCGCCCTTGGCCACGAGCTCCCCGGCCGCGAACTCGCCGATGAGGATGTTGGCGTCGTTATCCAGCCGCACCGTGTTGCCCGGGGCGATGGTCCAGGTGGCCCCGGTGTCAGCGCCGTCCACCCGGACGTCGTCGAGCACCACCCAGGGGGCCCCGGTGGCACGCCAGGTGAACGACTTTGTGGCGGTGCCTCCCACCACCTCGACGAGGGCCTTCTCGGGCACCGTGAAGCTGTTGGCCCCGATGCCGCGCGACGCCGGGAATGTGGTCCGGATCGCGGGTCCAACGGTCTCGCCGAACGTACACCCCGAGACCTCGGCGGCGCCGTGGTCCCCGGAGATCTCCAGGCCCCCGCCCCGGCTGTGCCGGATCGTCGTGCCGGAGACCGCTACGTCCGTCGCCTCCACCCGCAGCGCGGGGCCGTCTGCGGCGCCCGCATATTCGATGACCGCGTGCTCCACGGACGAGCGGGCCGCTTGCGACGCGAGCACCACGCCCACCCAGGCCCCTGCGGCCTTGTCCTTGGCGCTGGTGAACGTGACCGGCTTCTCGGCCGTGCCCTTCACTACGAGCTTCGCCGGCGCGAACTCCCCCACGCGCAGCGCCGCCCCGGCCTCGAAGGCCAGCGTGACGCCGGCTTCGATCGTGAGCGTGCCGCCGTCCACACGGTATTCAGCGGTGACGGGGACGGTGCCGCAGGCGGACGCGATAGTCCGGTCGATCGCGTCGGTGCCGGAGAGCGACTTCGGGCACTCGGTCGCTGTGGTGGGCGCCGCCACCGCGCCGCCTTCGGCGTTGGCGGGTGCGACGGGCTGAGCCGGCTCCGCCGCGTTGGCGTTGGCCGGGTCCGAGGGCTGTCCGGGGGGGGGCGAATTGGCGGGCGCCGGCTCCGACGTGTGCTCGGCAGTGGCGGCCGGGGCCTTCGCGGCGGGTGGCGCCTCGGGCGTGCTCTTCTTGCAGCCAGCTCCGAGCGTCACGAGCAGGGAGATCGTGATGAGGTGTTTCATGCGCCGTTAGTTACACCGGCCAACGCGCCCCGTCGACCCGCTCAGAGCGCGTCGGGGCCTCGTTCGCCGGTGCGGATCCGCACCACCTCTTCGATGGGCATCACGAAGATCTTCCCGTCTCCGATCTTGCCGGTGCGCGCAGCGCGCTCGATGCAGTCGACCACGGCGCCAGCGCGCTCGTCCGGGACGGCGATCTCGATCCGGATCTTGGGCACGAAGTCGATGAGGTACTCCGCGCCGCGATAGGTCTCGGTCTTGCCGCCGGTGCGGCCGAAGCCCTTGACCTCGGTGATGGTCATGCCCTGCACGCCGACCTCGCTCAGGGCCTCTTTGACCTCGTCGAGCTAGAACGGCTTGATGATCGCCTCGACCTTCTTCATGTGCGTGCTCGTGTCCGTGCTTGCTGAAGGGGGATGGTGCCGGCTCGTTGCGCCGCGCGACGCCGCTCGTCGCCGCCGTCGCCTGGCCCCGCGGAGCCAACGCCGCTGAGCCTGGTGGGGCCGTGCGACGCTGGGCATGTAGCGTGCGCCTCGTTTCGGGAATGTTTCGCGTCAAGGCGTGCCGCGTCTCGTTCGCCGAGAGGTCCCGAGCAGCGAGCGCGGTGGGCTGCGCGAGCACGTCGTGAGCTGGCAGCGAAGCGGTTTTCAACCGCCTCCCGAGTTGTCCGCGGGTGCGAGGTCGCATAGCCTCTCGGTGCCCGTTCCGGCCGGCGCGCCGGGCAGAAAACCCTGGGCCCATGGCACCCTCCACCAGCATCCCGGCAGGCGCGGTCCTGTCAGGGAAGTACTTGGTCGGCCGAGAGATCGGCCGCGGTGGGATGGCTGCGGTGTACGAGGCGCAGAACCTCGACATCGGCAAGCGCGTCGCCATCAAGGCGCTCGCCGGGCACCTCGCGGGCTCGGCGACGGTCGTGGAGCGGTTCATGCGCGAGGCGCGCGCGGTCGCCAAGATCCGCAGCCCGCACATCTGCGATGTCTTCGACGTCGGCAAGCTCGACGATGGCACGCCCTTCCTCGTGCTCGAGCTGCTCGAGGGCGAGTCGCTCTACGACGCGATGGTGCGCGATCGGCAGATGTCCGAAAAGCTCACGCTGGCCATCGTGCTGCAGTGCTGCCGCGGGCTCGCGAAGGCGCACGAGGCGGGGATCGTTCACCGCGATCTCAAGCCCGAGAACATCTTCCTCACCGTCGACGTCGACGGCGATCTGCTCGTGAAGATCCTCGATTTCGGGCTCGCGAAATTCTACGAGCAGGGCGACACCGAGAAGCGCGGCAGGTCGGCGCGCCTCACGCGCGACGGCGCTGTGTTCGGAACGCCGGTGTACATGAGCCCCGAGCAGGTGCGCGGACAGGCAGCGGCCGACGAACGCGCCGATCTCTGGGCGCTCGCATGCATCGCCTACGAGTGCGTCACGGGCACGACCGTGTGGACCACGGACGACGGGGTCGCGATGACCTTCGCGCAGATCGCCGCCGCGCCCATTCCCGATCCGCGGCTCTACCGGCCCGATTTGCCCGAGAGCTTCACGGAGTGGTTTCGGTGCGCGCTCGACCGCGACATCTCCAAGCGCTACCAGTCGGTGCAGGAGCTCGCCGACGGTCTCGCGGCGGCGTTTCGGTTCGAGCAGAGCGGACTCGATCCGGGCCTCATCGATCGCATCGCGCGCGAGGCGACCGCTCGACACGCGAGCGGCCCAACGCGTGCGCCGGCGTCGAGCGCGGGTGACGACGGTACTGCGAGCCGCCGTCCTGTGCGGCCGCCGTCACCGCATCGAAGTGGGCAATCGGCTGGGCAATCGGCTGGGCACTCGGCTGGGCAATCGGCTGGGCAATCGGCTGGGCAATCGGCTGGGCACTCGGCTGGGCAATCGA
>SXOO01000088.1 GCA_005776725.1 Pseudomonadota bacterium
GCGATCAGCTCCTTGCCGGTGCCCGATTCGCCCAGGATCTACACCGTGACCCGGCTCTGAACGGCGTGCTGCATGAGCTCGAACACGGGCTTCATCGCGTCGGAGACCGTGACGATCTGGTCGAAGTTGTAGCGGGTGGTGAGCTCCCCCTGGAGCGTCTTCACCTTGCGCTTGAGGTTGAGCTGGCTGGTCGCGTTGGTGGTGGCGATCAAGAGCCGCTCGAGGAACTGGTCGGTCTTCGGGAGGAAGTCGAAGGCGCCGTGGCGTATGGCCTCGATCGCCATGTCGATCGTGCCGTGCGCGGTGATGATGATCACCGGGAGGAGCTCGTTGATGCGCCGGATCTCCGCGAAGAGCTCGAGCGCCTGGTAGTCCGGGAGGTTGAGATCGAGTACGACCACCCCCTGAAACCCGTCGCGCAGCTGATCGAGGGCTTCGCTGCCGCGGGTGGCGGACCGAATCGCGTAGCCGTGGCGCTCGAGGTGCCGCGACACGAGCTCGACCACGTGCGGCGTGTCGTCGACGATGAGGACGTTGTCTGTGGTGGGCACGACGCGCTGGACTCCCGGTCGGTGCGGACGATACGGGATCCCGCTCCCGCGTGGAAGCGTTGACCTCGGCACCGGCCTCGGCCAGACTCGCGCGCCATGCAAGACCGTCAGATGACCGAGCTCGTGGACCTCATCACGGCCAAAGTGCGCGAGGAGATCGCGCGCGCTGGCGCCGCGCCCGAGGCCCGTCCGCGGGATCACGTGGGCGATGTCTCCAAGCCCTGCAAGGCGGATAAGTCGCAGTGCATCGGTTGTGGGCAGTCGGCCCGGCGCCGCGAGGGCGACACCCGCAACCTCATCTCGCTAGGCGCCGCGCGCATCGCCGCCACCACCAACGTGTCCGAACACGGCGGCGTGGCCACCGACCTCGCGAAGTACATCGATCACACGTTGCTGAAGCCCGACGCCACCCGCGACGACCTCGACAAGCTCTGCGACGAGGCGCGGAAGCACAGCTTCGCCACGGTCTGCGTCAACTCGACGAACGTGCGCCACTGCGCCAACCGACTCCGCGGGTCCAGCGTGCGCGTCTGCGCCGTGGTGGGCTTTCCGCTCGGCGCCATGACCACCTCCGCAAAGGCCTTCGAGACGCGTGAGGCCGTGCGCGCCGGCGCCGCCGAGATCGACATGGTGATCAACATCGGCGCCATGAAGACGCGCGACTACGCCCTCGTCCTGGAAGACATCCGCGCGGTGGTCGAGGCGGCCGGCGACAAGGCGGTCAAGGTGATCCTCGAGACTGCCAACCTCACCCGGGACGAGAAGGTGATCGGCTGCGCTCTGTCGAAGTCCGCCGGGGCCGCGTTCGTGAAGACCTCCACCGGCTTCGGAGCAGGCGGGGCCACGGCCGAAGACGTCGCGCTCATGAAGGCCGTGGTCGGCCCCGAGATGGAGGTCAAGGCCTCGGGCGGCGTCCGCACCACCGAGGACGCTCGGACCATGCTCGACGCCGGCGCCACGCGCATCGGCGCCAGCGCCTCGGTGGGGATCGTCTTGGGCACCGCCAAGGCCCCCGAGAAGACAGGCGCCAAACGCCCCGGGATGTACTGATCCCCTGCCTTCCCCCGTCCTCGCAGGGTTGGCGCCGGCCCGTCCGCGCGTTTGCCGAGCGCACGCCGCCCGTCAAATCCGTATACTCGACGCGCCAGCCCTCGCCGTGATGCGATCGCCCACGCAGCCCGGCCCCGACCCGGAGAGAACCGCTTGAAGAGCCACCATCACGCGTCGCAGGCACCGTCGCCCGCCGCCAGGGCCTGTTGGCCTTGGACGTTCGCCGCGCTCGCGCTCGCGTGCGGGGCCGACCCTGCGCCGCCAGCCACCGTCGGCTCGGGCACCAAGGACACCTCCACGAGCAGTGACGGCTCTGGGGGAGCCGACGTCCAGAAGCTGGAGACCTCAGCGCCCGACGCAGGCAAGAACGCCGACACCACCGTGATCTACGAGCCCGGGAAGCCCGGCGCGCCGTGCCTCGCCGCCGAGGACTGCGACAGCGGGTGGTGCGTCGCCACTCCGGAGGGCAAGCAGTGCTCCGAGCTCTGCATCGAGTCCTGCACGTTGGTGGGGTGGGGGTGCAAGTCGCTCACGCAGGGCGCCGACGACATCACGCTCTGCCTCCCGAGCTTCCCAAACCTGTGCGACCCGTGCCGCGCGCACACCGACTGCAACCTCAACGACGGCGACACCTCCAGCTTCTGTATCGCGCGCGAGGACGGCAACGGTTCGTTCTGTGGGGCCGACTGCTCTTCCAACGACATCTGCCCGACCGGTTACCTGTGCGCCGACGTGGACCTCGGCGCCGCGGGCATCAAGCGCCAGTGCACCCCAACGTCCGGGGTCTGTGCGTGCTCCGAGAGCGCGATCGCCCTTGCGCTGTCCACGGAGTGCCGCTCCACCAACGAGTCCGGGGCCTGCCTCGGGACGCGCACTTGTACGAGCGCGGGCCTCACGGATTGCGACGCGGCCACGCCGGCCGGCGAGAGCTGCAACGGCAAGGACGACGACTGCGACGGCGTCACAGACGAGCAAGACGCGGTGGGATGCACCACGTTCTACCGCGACGTCGACAAGGACAACTACGGGCAAGACAACACGCCGAAGTGCCTGTGCGCGCCGGAGGGCGAGTGGTCCGCCGTGGAAGCCGGCGACTGCCAAGACGCCGTACAGCTGGTGAGCCCCGCGGTGCAGGAGGTGTGCGACTTCGTCGACAACGACTGCGACGGCACCACCGACGAGCAGAACGCGCTCGGCTGCACCAAGCGCTACGCCGACGTGGACGAAGACGGCTGGGGCGACAAGAGCACCGAGGCCTGTCTCTGCGCGGCCGACGAGGACCACCCCGTGGAGCTGCCCGGCGACTGCGACGACTCCCTGTACTTGGTGAAGCCGGGCGGCGCGGAGGTGTGCGGGGGCTCGGACGATGACTGCGACGGCATCACGGATCCCGCTGGCGCGGGCAACTGCGTCATCCACTACCGGGACGTCGACGTCGACACCTTCGGCGTGCTCAGCGACTCGAAGTGCCTCTGTGCCCCGCAGTCTCCCTACACGGCCACCGCCAGCGGCGACTGCGACGACGGGTCCACCGGAGTGAAGCCTGGGGCGCCCGAGGTGTGCGGCGGCCTCGACGACGACTGCGATGGCCAGACGGACCCACCGGGGTCCGGCAACTGCGCCACATACTTCCGCGACAACGACAACGACAAGACCGGCGACACCAACGACAGCCTCTGCCTGTGCGCGCCCTCTGGGCCCTATGCAGTGCTCACCGACGGCGACTGCAACGACTCCGACCCCAGCGTCAGCCCAACGGCCACCGAGGCGTGCAACGACAAAGACGATGACTGCGACGCTATCACCGACGAGCCCGAATCGGCCGGCTGCAAGACCTGGTACCTCGACGCGGACGACGACACCTTCGGAGACGCCGAGAACAGCCTCTGCGCGTGCGACTCCTCGGGCGACTACACCACGCTCGACGCCCAGGACTGTGACGACGAGCGCGCCGAGCGCAACCCGGACGCCACGGAGGCCTGTGGCAACGGCGCCGACGACGACTGCGACGGCCTCACCGACGAAGAGGGCGGCTCCACCTGCACGCCGTTCTACCGCGACGTGGATCAAGACACGTTCGGCAATGCGTCGGACTTCCGCTGCCTCTGCGGCCCCTCCGGTGTGTACTCCACCCTCATCGCCGGCGACTGCGCGGACGACAACCCGGCGCTCAACAGCGGCGCCACGGAGACCTGCAACGGCCTCGACGACAACTGCAATGGGCTCACGGACGAGGCCAACGCCGTCGGCTGCACCGACTACTACGACGACGCGGACATGGACGGCTACGGCGTCACGGCGCTCTCGAAGTGCCTCTGCGGCCCCTCCGGCGCCACCTCCGCCGTCACGGGCGGCGACTGCAAGGACACCAACGACTCGATCTACCCAAACCAGGTCGAGAGCTGCAACGGCGCGGACGACGACTGCAACTCGGTCGTCGACGACGAAGGCGCCCTGGGCTGCGAGACCCGCTTCTTCGACAAGGACAAGGACAACTTCGGGGCCCCGGGCTCAGGGAAGTGTGTCTGCCCCGGCGCCTCCACGCTCACTGCGACCAAGGGTGGCGATTGCAACGACGACGACCTCCTCGTCTACCCCGGCACCACCTGTGGCACGCCCTCGTGCTCGGGCTTCAGCTTCACCGCGGCACCCCTCTGTGACGGCGAAGGCAGCTGCGTGTCCAGCAACCCGTCCCCGTGTCCGGGCGGCTTCGTGTGCGACAGCGCCATCGGCTGCAAGTCGTTCTGTGGCGGCAACGCCGACTGCATCACCGGAAACTTCTGTGTCACCGGGCTCTGCACGGGCAAGAAGCTCGACGGATCCACCTGCGGCGCCCCCTCGGAGTGTCAGTCCAATCACTGCGAGAACGGCTTCTGCTGCCAGAGCGGCAAGTGCTGTGGCGGCGCCGCCTCGCAGTGCGACGACGGCAACGGCTGCACCGACAACGCGTGCTCCCCCACGTTCCAGTGCACGGCCACGCCCAACACCTCGCAGTGCGCCAGCGCGCTCTGCGACGGCGACACCTACACCAATGCGCGTACCTGCAAGGGCGGGTTCTGCTCCGAAGGCGGGCAGGAGACGGCCTGCGCCTCCACGGACGCCTGCAAGGTGCCCTCCTGCTCCCTCGCCGCCGGCGGCTGCACCACCAAGCCGGCGACGCCGGGCACGCCGTGTACCGCCGCCACGTGCACGGGCAGCACGCTCACCGCCGCCAAGGTCTGCGACGGCAACGGCACGTGCACCGCGGGCGGTCAGACCTCCACGTGCCCTGGCGGCTTCACGTGCGAGGCCAGCGGAACCGCGTGCCGCCTCAGCTGCGCGATCGACGCCCACTGCCGCAGCAGCTACTACTGCGACGGCGGGGTCTGCCTGCCGCTCGAGGCCGATGGGTCCACCTGCGGGAGCGACACGCAGTGCGTGTCGGGCCACTGTGACAGTGGCGTCTGCTGCAAGAGCGGCGATTGCTGCCGCAACACCGGCGACTGCGACGACCAGAACCTCTGTACCACGGAGCTCTGCACCGGCAGCTACCAGTGCCAGACCACGCCGAATACGCTCAGCTGCGCCGGCGGCCAGTGCAACACCTCGGGCGACTACGTCGAGGCCAAGTACTGCTCCAACGGTGCGTGCACGGTGGGCGGACAGACCGTGAGCTGCGCCTCGAACGATCCGTGCAAGATCGACACGTGCAATGCGTCCACCGGCGGCTGCGGCGCGAAGGCCGCGCCCATCGGGACGAGCTGCGCGATCGCCAGCTGTACCGGCTTCCGCCGCGTGGGCCAGAAGGTCTGCGACGGGCTGGGCAGCTGCACGCTCGGTGGCTCGGAGCAGCCCTGCGCTGGCGGCTTCGTTTGCGCCACGGACGGCCTCAACTGCAAGACCTCGTGCGCCAACGACTCCGAGTGCCAGCCCTCCTACTTCTGCGAGTCCCAGGCCTGCGTCCCGAAGCGCGTCGACGGTGGGACGTGCGGTGCCGCCTCGAATTGCATCAGCGGCAACTGCTCCAACGCCACGTGCTGCGGGGCCGGCAAGACGTGCTGCCAGGCGGACACGGACTGCAGCGACGGAAACCCGTGCACCGTGGACGCGTGCAACGGCAGCTTCTTCTGCTCCACCAGCTTCGCCGGCCCCACCACGGAGTGCGCCCCGGGCAGCTGCTCGGGCCTCACACGGACGCGCCCGAAGACCTGTAACGGCCTCGGTAGCTGCTCCGACGGCGGGACCACGGAGAACTGCGACAAGGGCAACCTGTGCCTCGCTTACGCCTGCACCCCGTCGGCCTGCACCAACACCCTCGCCGGCAACGGTACGGTGTGCGCGCCGTCCACCTGCTCGGGCAGCCTGCTCACGCCGATACGGACCTGCACCTCTGGGACCTGCAAGGTCGAGGCTTCAGGCGCCTGCATCGGCGGCTACGTCTGCGAAGTGGGCACCGGCAAGTGCGCCAGCTCATGCGTCAACGACGCGGGCTGCCAGTCGGCCTACTTCTGCTCGGCGGGTGGGACCTGTCAGGAGAAGCGGCTGAACGGCGAAGCGTGCACGAAGAGCAGCCAGTGTGTCGACGCGCACTGCTCCAACGGCTACTGCTGCAAAGCGGGGAAGTGCTGCGTCAAGGACGGGGACTGCGGAGACGACAACACCTGCACCGACGACAAGTGCTCGCTGGCCTCGTTCTCGTGCAACAACCCGAACAACACTGCCGACTGCCTCGGGGGCTTCTGCCTCGGCCTGCTGCACTTCAGCAAGCGGACCTGCCTCACGGGCGCCTGCGCGCAGGGCGGCGTTCACACCGACTGCACGCCCACCGACCCGCAGCCTTGCCTCGAGTACGGGTGTGACCCGGCGACCGGGTGCAGCTCATCGGCGAAGGCCTCGGGCACCGTCTGTGGGAGCTCCGTGTGCACCGGAACTCAGCTCACGGGCGCCTCGACCTGCGACGGGAATGGTGGCTGCGTTCCACCCAGCGCCAGCACCTGCGCGGGTGGTTACGCCTGCGACAGCGGCGGCACCGCCTGTCGTACGTCCTGCATCGACGGCACCCACTGCGGCAGCTCGCACTATTGCGCCGCTCCGAACTGCGTCCCGAAGAAGGTGGCCGGCTCCTCGTGCTCCGCCGCCACCGAATGCGCGTCCGGCTACTGCAACAACGGTCACTGCTGCGCCAGTGGGAAGTGCTGCAACGCCGACACCGACTGCGGCGACGGCGAGTCGTGTACCACCGACACGTGCAACGCCTCGAAGCAGTGCGTCTATACGAAGCTCACCATCCAGTGCGCCGGCAAGACCTGTGACGGGCTCGTCTTCTCGGACACGAAGTTCTGCGGGCTCTCCACCGGGACCTGCTCGCAGGGCGGTGTCACGCAGGACTGCAACAAGGGCAACGAGTGTTACCAATACGGCTGTGACGCTTCGCTGTCGGGCAACCCCTGCACCCAGACCCCCCGGACGGGAGCGCCCTGCGGCGCCGGCCCCACCTGCTCGGGACACACGTTCACGTCCCAGTCCACGTGCAACGGGAGCGGGCAGTGCATCCTGGCGGCGGGCGTCGACTGCCCGAATGGCCTGCTATGCGCCACGGACGGGATCTCGTGCCGCGCCAGCTGCACCTCCGACACCGACTGTCGCTCCGGCAGGTTCTGCGAGCTGGCCACGGGTCGCTGCTCGCTCAAGCTCGCGAACGGCGTGGCGTGTGGAAGCTCCACGCACTGCACCTCGGGCTACTGCGGGAACGGGTTCTGCTGCGCCAACACCGGGGGCACGCCCAAGTGTTGCCCCGACGCCGCGTACTGCGACGACAGCAACGCGTGCACCACGGACAGCTGCGATACGAACTACCAGTGCGCCAACACGGCGAAGACGAACGGGACGCAGTGCGGCGCGCCCTTCTGCATCGGCAACGTCCCGTACCAGTCGCGCACGTGCACCACGGGCGTCTGTGGCCCGCAGCAGGCCGGCACCGCCTGCAATCCGTCGGCGCCGAGCCTCCCCATCTGCCAGACCTCGGTCTGCAACCCCAGCATCGGCGCCTGTGAGCTCCAGCCGCTGGTGTCGGGCACACCCTGCAGCACCACGTCGTGCTCGAGCGGCAACGTCACCACGTCGCAGACCTGCAACGGCGCCGGCACCTGCCAGGCGGTCTCGCAGGTCACGGTCCCCTGCCCTGGCAACTTCGCGTGCCTGTCGGGCACCGAGTGCCGCAAGGTGTGTACCCAGGACTCGCACTGCCAGACCGGCTATATCTGCGATGGTCAGACCTGCCGGAACAAGAAAACCACCGGAGAGAGCTGCTCCATCGCCGCGCATTGCGAGAGCGGCAACTGCAACAAGGGGATCTGTTGCGGCGCAGGCCTCGAGTGCTGCGCGTCCGAGGCAGACTGCACCGGGAACACCGGCGTGTCGCCAGGCGAGCGCTGCGTCGGATGCGTCAACAGCGCCTGCGGCAACAAGTCCGCGGCCACGGTCTGTCGTGGCGCCTTCTGCTCCGGGACGTCACGGATCCCGCCCCAGACGTGCCTCAACGGCACGTGCCCCGCGGGGACGGGGACCAGCTGCGTCGGCACCGATCCCTGCATCAGCTACACCTGCACCGGCGGGGCGTGCACCACGCCGCTGGCTCCCACCGGGACCACCTGCGGGACCAAGCGCTGCCAGGGTGTAAACGAGCTGGTACTCCCTTCGTCGTGTTCGGGCACCGGCCAATGTGTCGAGCCATCTGCCACGGTGTGCCCCGGCAATCTGCGCTGCAACGACGCGGGCTCGGACTGTCGGCCGGGCTGCGTCTCCGACTCGCATTGCGTCGCGGGGTACTACTGCGCGGCGAACGTGTGCGTCGCGAAGAAGGCGCGGGGCGTCGCGTGCTCGGGCGCCAACCAGTGCTCCACGGGGTACTGCAACAACGGGTATTGCTGCGACTCGGGCACCTGCTGCTCGACCTCGGCGAACTGCACGGCCAGCTCCATCTGCCACACGCCGACATGCTCCAACAGCATCTGCGCCAACACGCCGGCCCCGAACAAGGTCTGCACCGACGCCTCGTGCTCGGCGTCGCAGGTCTTCACGCCAGAGGGACGCTGCGACTCCAACGGCACCTGCGTGCTCTCGGGGCCGAGTCAGGACTGCTCCACGGGCTCCACCGCGTGCCTCCTGAAGCAGTGCAGCCTGAATGGGTGCATCAGCGTCTCAGCCACCGCCGGCACGGCCTGCGGGGCCGCGTCGTGTAGCGTCGCGGACCTCGTCCCAGCCAAGTGGTGCGATGGGAACGGGGCGTGCGTCGTCTCGGGAGCGTCTACACCCTGCAGCGGTCACCTGGTGTGTGCCAACTCCAGCGAGTGCAAGACCGCCTGCTTGGCCAACGCCGACTGCCGCTCGGGTTATTACTGCGACCTCGGCACCTGCACGCCCCTAAGGCCGAACGGTGCGCCCTGCAGCACGGGCACGATGTGCATCTCCACGCACTGTGAGGGGGGGCTTTGCTGCAACTCGGGCGAGTGCTGCCTCGGGGCCAACGAGTGCACCCCGGTCAGCTGCAAGGATGCCACCTGCGTCAGCAACACCTGCACGTACTCGAACAGCTCCGCCGTCTGCGCCGTGGGCTCGTGCGGCGGAATCGACTCGCTCACGTACTCCGCGCCGAAGACCTGTGCCGGCGGCAGCTGTCCGGCAAACGCCACGCAGACGAACTGCAACGGGAGCAACGTCTGCAAGCTCTACTCGTGCGATCCGATCGACGGCTGCAAGAGCGCGAACAAGGCGTCAGGGACCGAGTGTCTCCCGTCCAAGTGCACCGGCGCCACGCTCACCTCCGCCAGCCGCTGCGATGGCGCGGGCTCGTGCACCGTCGGCGCCACGGGGGCCTGCACCAACGGCTACCAGTGCACCGCGGACGGGAGCGCGTGCCGCACCTCGTGCACGTCGGACAGCCATTGCGTGTCGAGCCGCATCTGTATGGGCGGGGCTTGTGTGCCACTGCTCGCGGACGGGACGGTCTGTACGGGCAATCCGCAGTGCCAGTCCGGCTATTGCGGCAACGGCATCTGCTGCGCGCCCGGGGGCCAGTGCTGCACCGCCGCGTCCCAGTGCAACGACTCCAACCTGTGTACGGATGATCTCTGCACGGGCTTCGTCTGCGCGCACGCGAACAACAACAAGCCCTGCGCGGCCGCTTCTTGTGCGGGCGCTACGTACAGCGCGGCGAAGACCTGCAGCGGCGGCTCGTGCTCCGCTGGAGGGGCCACCACCAACTGTGACCTGGGCCAGTCCTGCATGGTGTACGAGT
The DNA here is from genome assembly GCA_005776725.1 of Pseudomonadota bacterium. Classification (GTDB taxonomy): domain Bacteria; phylum Myxococcota_A; class UBA9042; genus SXOO01. The sequence continues at coordinate 9,877 of SXOO01000088.1, forward strand.
GCAGCCAGACGCTCGGCTGCATCTCGAACGCGGCGGAGCAAGGCCTGCCGTGCGGCGACGCCAACTGCAGCGGCACCCTCTTCACACCGCCCAGCGTCTGCGACGGCTTCGGCAACTGCGCCCCGTCGCCCTCCACGGCGTGTGACGACAACAACGTGTGCACCGGCGCCGAGACGTGCAGCACCACCCTGGGCTGCGTGGCAGGGAACCCGGCGGCCGTCTGGGTCTGCGGAGACGGCGTGTGCCAGAGCAACTGCGAGTCAGCGGCGTCGTGCCCGGCGGACTGCACGCTGAGCCCGGCCTACACGCTCACCCTGGGCGAGTACGACGCGTGGAGTACGGGCAACAGCGGCGCCACCAACAAGATCTCGAAGTACAGCTGCAACGCGCTCAATTACCCCGGCGCCGAGTACGCCTATCGCCTCACTACAGCCACGGCAGGAACGGTCACCGTGAGCCTCGGCGGCGCAGACTCCAATACGGACTTCATGATCCTCTCGGACAACTCGGGCGATCCGTCGAAATGCGTGGTGGTCGGGACAGGCTCGGGCTCGGCGAAGTCGTTCTCGGCGGCTGCGGGCAGCACCTACGTGCTGGTCGTGGATCGGCGGGTCGCCGGCACCACCCCGTTCACGCTCTACGCGCGTATGTCGGGATCCTGCAAAGTGCGCCTCACCGAGAACTGGGACCGCAACGCGTATCCGAGGGCTTGGACCGGCGAGACCAACTGGCAGACCAGCCAGGACTCTCCCTTCGGGGCCACCCACGTGAAGTTCGCGGGCTCGCCCGTGATCACGGCGTTCTCGAGGGCCCTCACGTCGCCGATCTTCGACCTCTCCAGCTGCACCACAGCCACGCTGAAGCTCAAGTGGCGCGTGACCGAGAACACCGCCGACCCGTCGGCGCTACCGCACGCCGGCGTGGTCCTCCGCGTGGAGAGCTCCACGAACGGTGGCACGAACTGGACCACCCAGCTCAGCTACAACACGGGCGGCGGTCCCACACCGCCACCCTACGTCTCCGAGACCATCCCGCTCACGATCCCCGCTGGGTCGGTGCAAGGTCGCCTCCGCTTCGTGGTCACCGGCGACACCTCGCAGTACCTGCTGCGCATCCAGATCGAAGACATCGAGTTCGCTGGGCCCTAGCAGCGATCCAGTAGCGTCAAGGCGCCGCCGGAGAAGCCCCCCCCTGCGGCGAGTGCTTCCCGACGCGCGACCCGCTGCGGTACCGTACGCGCGCCGAAGCGGTGCCCGGCCCGGGCACCTTCGCGTCCGAGGAGTCCCCATGGTTCGTTGGTCACTTGCCGCTCTGCTCTCCATCGCCGCCTGCAGCGACGCCGATCCAGCCGCCACGGCTCCGGCGGACGATGCGGCGAGCGCTGACGCCGAGGCCGGTGCAGACGTCGCCGCAGACACGGGCCCCACGCCGCCCTCCGCTCTCGACCTGGCTCTCGAGGACGGCAAGTATCGGATCGGGCCGGTGGCGCTGGCCCCGGAGCCCATGGAGGCTCGCTCCGCCACAGAGACGGTGGGGTTCCTCCTCGGCTTCTATACGTTCGCTGAAGAGGGAGAGAGCTGGACTCGCGGGAAGATCGGCCAGCTGACCAGCAGCAGCGTCGAGGCCACCGAGGGCTTCACCGTGGAGCGCGAGTCGCTGTCCCAGCACGCGATGCGGCTCGAGATTACGGCGCCCGCCAACGCGAACCGGGTCGCGCTGCGCCTCGCGTGCGCGCCCGACGAGCACTTCCTCGGGCTGGGGGCGCACACGCAGCGGCTGGACCACCGGGGTCGGCGTGTGCCGATCTGGGTGCAAGAGCAGGGGCTGGGAAAGAGCGAAGACCTGCGGGAGGACACCTTCCCGAGCTTCAAGGGCCATGAATACGACTCGTACTTCCCGGTCCCCTTCGTGCTGTCGGTGCGCGAAGACGGGACCAGCTTCGGCCTCCTGGCTCTGGGCGAGGAGCGGCTGATCTTCGACTTCTGCCGCGCGAGTAAGACCGTGACCCGGCTCGAGCGCTGGGCGAGCTCGCTCGAGGTGATCGTGATCACCGGGGCCACCCCGGCCGAGGTGCTGTCGAACGCGTCCGAGTACCTCGGCCGGCCCGCGCTGCCGCCCGACTGGGCGCACTACCCGTGGCTGGCGGTGAAGGGCGGCACGAAGCGCGTACAGGAGCAGGCCACGCTGATCGCGGACGAAGGGATCCCCGCCTCCGCGATCTGGTCCGAGGACTGGCTCGGCGAGTCCATCAACCCCATCACGGGCCACAACATCAACTACCACTGGGAGTGGGATCCCACCGCTTACCCCGAACTGCCGGCCCTGATCGACGGACTGCACGCTCAGGACCTGAAGTTCCTGGGCTATTTCAACCCCTTCGTCACCCAGGGCTTCTCGGAGTGGGACGAGGCCATCGCGGGGGGGTTCCTCCCCAAGTCCCCCGACGGGGCGCCGTACGAGATGACCATCCTCACGAAGCTGGGCAGCGTGGTGGACCTCACGAACCCCGCCGCGCGTACGTGGCTGCTCGAGCACCTCGAGGCCGGGCGCGCGCTCGGCCTGGACGGGTGGATGGCCGACTTCGCGGAGTGGGTGCCGTACGACGCCCAGTTCGCCGACGGGCGCACGGGCGCCACGGTGTCCAGCGACTATCCGCGCCTCTGGCAGGAGGTGAACCGGCAGGCCTGCCGGCCCGAGGACGGGTGCGTCTTCTTCGTGCGCTCTGGGTACACCGGCTCGTCGGCGCTCTCCACGGCGGTCTGGGCGGGCGACCAGAACACGGACTTCGGCGAGGACGACGGCCTGCCAACCGCCGTTCGGATCGGCGTGGGGCTCGGCCTGGTGGGAGTGGCCTTCTACGGCAGCGACATCGCCGGATACACCTCCGCAGGCGTCCCGCCCTCCACCCGGGAGCTGTTCTTCCGGTGGACGGAGCACGGCGCCTGGACCCCGATCATGCGGACCCACGAGGGCAACGCTGGACCCGACAACTGGTGGTTCGATGAAGACGCCGAGACCCTCGCGCACTTCAAGCGGTACGCCCAGGAGCACGCGCGCCTCTTCCCGTATCTGCGCGCGCTGATGCACGAAGCGGTCGCCACGGGGATCCCCCCGATGCGCCACCCGGCCCTCCACGAGCCCACCCCTCGCACCCTCGTGGCGCGCGACATCTACCTGCTCGGGCCCCGCGTGCTCGTGGCGCCAGTGGTCGCCGAGGGGGCGGTCACACGGTCGCTGGGGCTCCCGCCGGGGCGCTGGGTGGATCTCCGGGACGGTCGCGCCTACGCAGGCGACACCGAGATCACCGTGGACGCGCCCCTCGACGCGATCCCCGTGTTCCTCGGAGAGGGCACCCTCCTGCCGCGCCTCGTCGACGCGCCCGCCGGCCCCACGGCGGCGCTGGCGTCAGAGGCGAAGGCGCTCGAGGTCACCGCCGTCCCCGGACGCGACGGGAGCTTCGTCCTCGCCGACGGGGCCACCCTCACACTGGAGGCTGCAGGCGTCACGGCGGATCCCGGCGATGGCGGGCTGCCGACGTGTACCGGGGCCGAGCGCGGCTGTACCGTGCTCGAGGGCGCGCGGCGGACCGTTCGCCTCGAGGCGGGCGCGGAGTTCGTCGCGGGCGACCTGCGCTTCCGCAGCACCGCAGAGCGCGCCATCGACCTGGTCCTCCTGGTCCCTTGAGCGCCGCGCCCTGCCGGAGCATGGGAACTCTGGAGGCCCCGCCATGAGCTGGCACCCCGAGACCTACGCGCGATTCCTTGGTCCCCGAACGCGCCCGGCGCTCGACCTGGTCAACGCGGTCCCGCTCGCCACTGTGCACTACGCCGCCGACCTCGGCTGCGGCCCTGGAAACTCCACCGCCGTACTGCGCGCGCGGTGGCCCAACGCGGCGCTGACCGGGATCGACAGCTCGCCGGAGATGCTTGCAGCGGCCGCGCGCGAGGGCCCAGCCGGGGTTCGCTGGGAACAAGCCGACTTGCGCAGCTACCGCCCGGAGTCGCCGCTCGATCTGCTCTTCTCCAACGCGACGCTGCAGTGGGTCGACGAACACGAGACACTCTTTCCGCGGTTGCTGGAGGCCGTCCGCCCGGGCGGTGTCCTGGCCGTGCAGATGCCGCGCAACTTCGAGGCCCCGTCGCACGTGGCACTGAGAGAGCTGGCGGCCGAGCCCCCCTGGCGCGATGCGCTTAACGGCGTGCTGAGGCTGGAGCCGGTCGCGTCTCCCGCGGCGTACCTGGGCTGGCTGGCGGGGGCGACCACGCTGGACGTGTGGGAGACGGAGTACCACCACGTCCTCGAGGGGGAGGACCCCGTGTTGTCGTGGGTGTCGGGGACGGCTCTGGTCCCGGTGCGGGCAGCGCTTGGCGACCACGCCTTCCCGCCGTTCCGCGCCGCGCTCGGCGAGCGGTTACGCGTCGCTTATCCGGCCCGCCACGACGGCCGCACCGTGTTCCCGTTTCGCAGGATATTCGTGGTGGCTACGCGCTGACGCGGGGGCTCGTCGCGCTCACTTCAAGCCGAAGAGGCGCGCGAAGCTGAAGCCCTTCTTTTCGGGGGGAGAGTCTGGGCGCTCGTCCGTGATGTCGGACTTGCTGCGACCCGGCGTGACGTCGGACTTGCCGCGGCCCGGCGTGATGTCGGACTTGCCGCGGCCCGGCGTGATGTCGGACTTGCCGCGGCCCGGCGTGACGTCGGACTTGCCGCGGGCGGCCGTTATGTCGGACTTGCCCTGCGCCGCCGTAATGCCGGAGCCGCGGGCCTCCGCTCGCAAGATTGCGTTGAGCTCGAACTCTGCTTTGGCGTGGCCCCCTGGGCACCGGAGCGCTGCCTCGAGCTCCCGCCGATACTGGTCGCGGCTCCCGGCCGCCTTCCAGTAGAGCGCCATGGTGTAGCGCGCGTCGGCGCTGTAGGGGTTCATGGCGATCGCGCGCTCGAGCGGGGCCCGCGAGCCACCGAAGCGCTCCTCCTCGGGCAGGCGCCGGTTCGAGAGGATCGTGAAGCCGAGCTTCAAGTGGTAGTCGGCGACCGTGTCGTCCAGCGTGAGCGCCTTCCGCATGTACCGCTCTGCGCCGTCCAGGTCGCCCTTGCTGAAGAGCGCGGCGCCGCGAAGATGAAAGACCCGCGCCATATAGCCGCGCTGATCACCGAAGCTCTCCGCCGCCTTGTCGAGCAGCTGCTCCAGCTCCTGGTCGGCGTTGGGCCCCGTGACGACGTTCCTTTGGGGGGGCGCGGCGGGGACGCCCTTGTCGTAGGCGGAGCGCTTGGCCGGGTCGGACAAGGTGGCCTGAGCGACCGTGAGCTCGCGGAACACTTGCAGCGCGAGCGGCGCCAGCGCTGGGTCGCGCACCCGGTCGGGATGGTATGCCTTGATCAGGTTGAAGTAGGCCGCCTTGATCTCGCCCGCCTGGGCCGCCCGCTTCACGCCCAGGAGCCCGTAATGGTCCTTGCGCTTCACGGCATCCAACTTCTCTTCAATCGCGGCTCGCGTGAGATCGGACACGGCGTCCCTCCGCCACTTCGGCGGCGGGAGTATACGGACCAAGCAACCGACCGCCATACCCACACCCCAAGTGGATACCGTTACTGCCGGTTCCTTGTGAGGTCTGCGAGCAGCCTCGGTGCTCGAGGCGCCACGCAGGGGGCTAGCGGCAGCGTTGCTGCTTGGCCTGCGTCTTGTCGTCGCAATCGAAGAAACCGGACGAACAGTCGTAGAGCCAGTCGCCGTAGACGCCGCACCCCGGGATCCCGCCCTTGTAGCCGATCTGCGTGGCCGAGCAGAACCCGAGGAAGTCGTCGCAGTGACCGCCCTGCGTGGTGGTCTCGCGCTCCTCGTTGCCGTCACAGTTGAAGTCGAAGCTCCCGTCTCCACGGTGAGTCGTGGACCAGACGTTCTGTCCCGGCCGCGCGTTCGAGTTGCTGTCGTAGCAGTCTCCGCTGATGAGCACAGTGAACCCATCCGAGGGTTGGCAGACGCAGAGGAACTCCGTGGTGCCGAAGCCGTCGCCGTCCCCGTCCTTGTAGTAGTTGTAGCAGCCCACGGCGCCTGGCTCGTTGTCGACGCCGTTGCAGTTCTCGTCGCCCCCCCCGCAAAGCTCGGTGGCCCCCGGGAACGCCAACGGGTTACCGTCGTTGCAGTCGCCGCCGTTCAGGTTGTTCCAAGGCACCTTGGGCTCGCACAGGCATTGCTTGGTGGTCTCGTCCCCGAAGCCATCCTGGTCGTAGTCGCGATAGAAGTACTGGCAGTCGTCCGCGGTGTAGCCATCGACCTCGCCGTCACAGTCGTTGTCGACCCCATCACAGACCTCGTTGGCGTTCGGGTGCTCGTTGACCGCGATGTCGTTGCAGTCGCCCGGGACCGTGCTGGTGTAGGGGAAGGTGGCCTGGCAGAAGCACTTGACGTCCGCGGCGTCGCCGAAGCCGTCCTGATCGGCGTCCTTCATGAACGGGCCGCAGCCGATTGTGCCGTGTTCGTCTGCGACGCCGTCACAGTTGTCGTCGATGAAGTTGCAGAGCTCCGGGGCCAGCGGCTTGATCTTGGGATCCTGGTCGTTGCAGTCGCCCCCGCGGTCCACGGAGTACTCCGCGCTCGGAGCACAGGCGCAGCGCAGCTCCGTGGTCTTGCCGAAGCCGTCGCCGTCTTTGTCGGCGAAGTACACGACGCAGCCCTTGGCGTTGTCCTCGTCCACCACGCCGTCGCAGTCGTTGTCTATGCCGTCGCACTTCTCTTTGACGCCCGGGCTCAGGGTTGGGTCGGTGTCAGCGCAGTCTCCTCCAGCGGTCACGTAATTGCCGCCAGGCGGCTCGCACTCACAGAGCCCCTGGCCGGCGTCGCCGTAGCCGTCGCCGTCACCGTCGGGGAACCAGGTGGTGCAGCCGCTGGCGCCCGGCTCGTCCGTCTGGCCGTCGCAGTCGTCGTCCGCGAAGTTGCAGCTCTCCGTGACGCCCGGTGACACGTTCGCGTCGTTGTCTGCGCAATCGCCACCTGCTACGACGTGTTTCGGGCCGGGGGGAGCGCACTCGCACTGCCCCGCGCCGATTCCGAACAGGTCGCCGTCCTCGTCCGGGTAATACCGCACGCAGTCGCTAGCGTCCGAGGAGTCGGTGAGTCCGTCACAGTCGTCATCCTTGCCGTTACAGACCTCCTCGGCAGGAGGCGGGGCCGTGCATGCGCTGAGCCCGGAGGCAACGCACCCGCGGACGCCGATGCAGCTTCCGTACGATTTCGAGACAGCACAGTCCGTGTCAAGGGCGAGCGAGATCGCCCGCTCGCCGCATGGACATTCTCCGGACGCGGGCACACATTGCAGCCCGCCTGCCCCGGGATCTTCGCAGACGTATCCATCGGGACAGTTGGAGTCGTCTAGACACCCCACACCGCAGAAGCTGCCAGCGTCCCCGCGGTCGAGGCAGCGGGCGTCGGGATCCGTGGTGGCGCTCCGACAGTCCGAGTCGTGGCGGCACGGCCAGCAGAGGCGGGCGGTGCGGAAGACGCAGATGTAAGTGACGTCCTCGCCGACGTTCCCGACCGGCCGGCAAGCCCAGCCATTGGGGCATTGATCGAAGCAGCCCTCGGTGCAGACGCCGCTGGAGGCAGCGCCCTCCACGCACCACCCCGAGAGACAGTCGTCGTTCTTTTGGCACGGCCAGCCGAAGCCGCCCTCGACGAGAGGGACACTGGCGTCCGTTGGCGAACCCAGCCCGTCCAGCGCGGCCACCTCGGCCGCAGGCCCGGGGGCGTCGGGCGGAGTCACCACCTCCGTCCCGCCGCCGACGCCGCTGCCGTCAGCACGCACCGCAGAGACCGCACGCTCAGGCGCAGTAGAGCACCCGACGAGGGTCATGACGGCAAATGTGACTGGAATCAAGACCCGCATCAGGGCGAGCTTACGGGAGAATCAAAGGGTTTGCCACGACCAGGGCGAACCTCTACAACACGTCGCCGCGCGCCCAGGGCTTGCCCGCGCGCGGCTCGACGGCCCCACAACCCGCCAGAGGTTCCCCATGCGTCTCCTGTCCGTGCTCGTCCTCACCCTCGCAGCCCTCGCGTGCAACAAGACGAGCCACGCGCCCGGGCCGCAGCAGGTGGCAGTCGCCGAGGCTCCGGCAGCGCCCGGCGCGGCCGCGGCTCCCGCCACGGCTTCCGCCGAGAGCTCCGCTGCAGCTGCCGGCGCGCTCACCGCTGACGCGCCCGCGAAGCCCGCGTGCGGCCCCGATTGCGCCTGCAAAGACCCCGCGGCGTGCGCCGCTGGGAAGTGCGAGGGGTGCGCCGGGAAGAAGTGTGAGGGATGCGCCGGCAAGTGCGAGGGATGCGCCGGCGGGAAGAACGCCGAGGGTGCCGCCTGCAAGTGCGCGGGTTGCGCCGCCAAGAAGGCCGGCGAGGCGGGCGCGTGCGGGGGAGCAGCAGGTGCCTCGGCAGACGGTGAAGCCGCCGCAGCCAGCGCTTGTGGCGGCGTGAAGGCCGAGCCCGCTGTAGAGGCGGCGCCGGCCGGCCCGCAACACTTCGGCGGGGCTTTCACGCTCGCCGACGGCGCGAAGCCGATCGACGACGTGCTCGGCAAGGCCGCTGAGCTCGACGGTCAGAACGTCCGTGTCAGCGCTACGATCACGAAGGTCTGCAAGAAGAAGGGCTGCTGGTTCGTCCTCGCGTCCGAGAAGGACCCGGCCACCACGGTGCGCGTCACCATGAAGGACTACGGCTTCTTCGTGCCGCTGGACTGCGACGGGAAGAAGGCCGACGTCGAGGGCGTGCTGAAGCGCGTGGAGGTGCCCGAGGCCGCCCGCAAGCACCTCGCCGAAGACGGCAAGGAAGACCCCAACGCGATCAAGGGCGCTGCGTTCGAGCTGAGCCTCGTCGCCACGGCGATCGACCTCCGTCCCTGAGAACCTCGCCGGGAGGCCCCGCACAGGGCAGCCTCCCTGGCCCGCCGCACAGGCCCCACCCCATGCGCCTCGACAAACTCGTCTCCGACGGGACCGGCTGGTCCCGCTCGATGGCCGCCAAAGCCATTCGCCGCGGCCATGTGCTCGTGGACGACGCGGTGTGTCGCGATCCTGCGATCCAGGTGTCCGACGGCGCCCGGGTGGTCGCAGACGGCGAGCCGGTCGTTCGGGTGGGTAGGCTGGTCCTGGCGCTCCATAAGCCCCTGGGAGTCGTGTCGGCCACGGTGGACCCGAGCGAGCGCACGGTGCTGGATCTGCTCCCAGAGAGCTGCGTGCGGGCAGAGCTGCGGCTCGCGGGGCGACTGGACAAGGACACCACGGGGCTCCTGATCCTCACCAACGACGGCGAGCTCATCCACAAGCTCACTCATCCCCGACACCACGTCGAGAAGGAGTATCTCGTGGACTACGACGGTGTGCTGGAGGCGCCAGTGGCCCGAATCGCCGAAGGCCTCGAGCTGGAAGACGGGACGCGCTGCGATCCCGCACGCTTCGAGCCGCTAGGGGCTCAGCGCGCCCGCCTCGTGCTGCGCGAGGGCAAGTACCACCAGGTGCGACGCATGGTCGCGGCGTGCGGCGGACGGGTCACTGCGCTCCACAGGGCCCGTGTCGGCAGCTACCGGTTGCCCGAGCACCTGCCGGCCGGCGCCGCAGTCCCGCTCACCGCGGAAGAAGAAGCCACGCTCCTGTCTTAGGCTCGTGAGGCGCGGCCGATCGCGCCGATCACTCCACCGTCACCGACTTCGCGAGGTTTCGCGGCTGGTCCACGTCGGTCCCCTTGAAGTCGGCCACGTGGTAGGCCAGCAGCTGGATCGGGAGGGCCGTGAGGAACGGGGTGAGGTGGTCCGGCACGTCCGGGATCGTGAGCACCGCGTCCGCGTCCTTTCCGAGCTTCGCCGCGCCGCTCACGGTGGTCACAGCGATCACCGATCCGCCGCGGGCGCGCGTCTCGGCCACGTTGGACAGCGTCTTCTCGAAGTGGGGACCCGTGGGGCAGATCACCACCGACGGGACATGCTCGTCGATGAGCGCGATGGGACCGTGCTTCATCTCGCCGGCGGCGTAGCC
>SXOO01000089.1 GCA_005776725.1 Pseudomonadota bacterium
CCGACGAGCGTGTCGGGATAGATCTCCTTGCCCTTCGCGCTGGTGCGCGCCTGCACCCCGGGGGCGAGGTGTTCCAGGTTCACCTGATGGACGATCCCCATCGCGGGAGGGACTACGCGGAACCCGTTGAAGGCGCCCTGCGCCCAGCGGAGGAGCTGGTAGCGCTCCTGGTTGCGCTGGACCTCGAGCGCCTGGTTCTTCGCCATCGCGTCGGCAGTGCCGAAGTGGTCGACCTGCACGGAGTGATCGACCACGAGGTCGGCCGGCTCCAGCGGGTTCACCCGCGCGGGGTCCCCGCCCGAAGCGACCAGCGCGTCTCTCATGGCGGCGAGATCCACGACGGCCGGTACGCCGGTGAAGTCCTGGAGCACCACACGCGCCACGCGGAACTGGATCTCGCGATCGGGGTGGTTCTTCGGATCCCAGTCGGCCAGGGCCCGGATGTCGTCTGCGTCGACGTCCCCCCCGTCCTCGTGCCGCAGCAGGTTCTCGAGCAGAACACGCATCGAGTAGGGCAGGCGCGACACGTTGGGGTGCGCCTCTGCGAGCTTCGGCAGCGAGAAGTACGTGTAGTTGGAGCCTGCCGCCGCGAGGGTCGAGCGGGTGCGGAAGGTGTCGAGGGACATGAACTCTCCAGAGTCTCGAGGGTGCCGGCGGCCCGTTCGGGGCGGCCCGGCCTCAGGCGTCTCCGCGGGCGAGCCGCCGCGCCGTGACGTTACCTAACACCCGCCGCTTCTGAAGCAAGGCTTTTCATGTCTAGCGATCCCTCGGCTCACCGGGGAACCGTGCGGTTGTTGCCCACCCTCCCGCCCTTGCCCACCCTCCCGCCCTTGCCCACCCTCCCGCCCTTGCCCACTCTCCCGCCCCTGCCCACCCTCCCGCCCCTTGCCCGGTCGCCCGCCCACACGCCCCGCGCGAAGTGGTCGCGTCGTCGCCGTCCGTGATAGAAGCGCATGCCCCCGGCCGGCCCACGGGTTAGGAGACAGCGTGAGGGAAGAGACCAGCTTCGCGACGGTGCAGCGGATCATCCGACAGGTCCTCGGCGACGCCTTCGGCGCGGGGGTCGAGATCACCCTCGAGACCTCGTTCTGGCGCGACCTCGAGATCGAGAGCATCGAGCTCGTCACGCTCGGCGAGGCGCTGCAGCTGGAGTACGGCGAGGCCGTGGACTTCGTCACCTGGCTCAGCGGACAGGACCTCACGGCGATGACCGAGCTCAAGGTAGGCGACCTCGTGCGCTTCATCGACGAGGCCGTCGGGCAGGGCGGCTGAGGCGCGGTGGATCTCACCGTTCGGGGGCACCGCTTCAACGTGCACCGCGCCGGCGTTGCCGGCCCGCCGGTGGTCATGCTCCACGGCGCCGTCGTCGGCAATCTCATGACGTGGCTCTGCGGGGTCGCCCCGGCGCTCTCGGGGTCGCACCGGCTGCTGCTCTTAGACGCCCGTTCCCACGGGCTCTCGCAGCGCTGCGCCCAGGGCCACGACGTCGCCGAGCAGGCGCGCGACGTGTGGGCCATTGCGGAGGCCGTCTTCCCCGGGGAGGCCGTGGCGCTCGTTGGACACAGCTTCGGCGCGGTGGTGGCGCTCGCGGCGGGCCGCGCCGAGCCTCAACGCACGCTCGCCGTCGCGGCGGTGGAGCCCCCCCTGCCACCCACTGATCCCGGGGCGCTCGAGCGGTTCCTTCGGCAGGATCCCGAACAGCTCAGGGCCTCGCTGCCCGCCGGCGGGCTCCTTGGCGCGGGCAGGCGCGTGCGTCGCTTCGCCGAGCATGTTCGTTTCCTCCTCGAGGACACGGACCTGCCGCTCGCGCTCGAGCGCGGCCTCGCGGACCCCGACGCCGGCGCGCTCCCCGTGGGAATCCCGCTCCTCGGCATGTTCGGCGATGCGTCGCCTTGCCTCGTGGCGGCGGGCTCGCTGCCTCCGCACGCCAAGATCGTCGTGCTCCCTGGCGGACACTTCCTGCCGGTGGAGCAGGCGGGTGCCGTGGCGGCAGAGCTCGTACGGTTTCTGGGAGAGCCCCGTGGCTGAGTGCGTGATCCGTGGGGCGCGCTTCCATTACCAGCGGCTGGGCAAGCGGCCCGAGGGGCCCGTCGCCGTGTTCATCCACGGCCTCGTCATGGACAACCTCTCGAGCTGGTACTTCACGGTCGCGGGCGCCGCCGCCGCGCGCTGCGAGGTGCTCGTGTACGACCTCCGCGGACACGGCAACAGCGAGCGGACCGTCGCGGGCTACGGAGTCACGGAGATGGCGTCCGACCTCGAGGCGCTGGTGGACACGCTGGTTCCGGACCGGCCGCTGGTCCTCATCGGCAACAGCTTCGGCGGCGTCGTGGCCCTCGAGGTTGCTGCCCGGCGCCCAGACCAGGTGCGCGGGTTGTTCCTCGTGGACGCCCATGTGGGGGATGCGGGGCTCGGCGCCGAGATGAAGGCCACCCTGGAGCTCGAGGGCGAGGCCCGCGCGGCCAAGATCGCCGAGGGTTTCCAGAGCTGGGTCGGCCGCCACTCGGACGTACGCCGGAACCGCCTCGCGCAGCGCGCACGCGAGCTCGTCTACGAGACTCAGCTGGTGGACGAGCTCAGCCGGGACTCCGCCATCTCGCCGGACCGGCTAACGAAGTACCGCGCACCCGCCCAGCTGCTCTACGGCGAACGTTCGGACGTGCTGGAGCGCGCTCGAGGGCTGGAGGCGCTGCTGCCCCAGGCCGGGCTCACGGTCGTGCCCGGGGCGAGCCACGCGGTGCTCTGGGAGGCCACGGAGGCGGTCAAGAGCGGCGTCCTGGCGCTCATCGACGCGGCGACCGGAGTGTAGCGAACGATGCGGGTCCTCTTCGCGGTCCCGCCCTTCGTGGGCCACATCAATCCCACGCTGGGGCTTGCCGCCGCGCTGGAGGCCCGCGGGCACTCCGTCGCGTGGGTGGGGCACGCCACGGCGGTGGCGCCACGCATCAATGGACGGACCATCTTCCCGCTGCCCGAGGTCGCTGACGGCGACGCGCTGGACGCGCTCTTCCGCAGGGCGCAGGAGGCGCGTGGGCTGGAGATCGTACGTTCGCGCTTCGAGGACATCTTCTTCCCGCTCGCGCGCGCGATGAGGCCGGGTATCGAGGCCGCGGTGGAGGCCTTCGTCCCCGATGTTCTGGTCGTGGATCACCAGGTCTTCGGGGGCGCCTTGGCCGCGCGGCGCACCGGCGTGCGTTGGGCCACTCTGGCCACCACGTCGGTGCCATTGCTGGACCCGTTTGGCCCGTACCCGAAGGTCAAGGCGTGGCTGGACGAACAACACACTGGGCTCCAGCGCGAGGTGGGGCTCGAGCGCGCTGACGACCCCGAGCTCTCGCCCGATCTGGTGATCGTGACCAGCGTCCCGGAGCTGGCGGGACCCTCCAGCCCCATCGGCCCGCGCTATGCGTGGTGCGGACCGATCACCGGGGGGAGGGGGCCCGTCGACCCGTTCCCGTGGGAGCGGCTGTCGAACGACCGCCCGCGGGTGCTCGTCTCCCTCGGGACCGTCAACGCGGAGCTGGGCGGGCCCTTCTTCTCGGCCGTACGCGAGCTACCGCCGGACGCCCACCAGCGCGTCGTGGTCGGGCCGGCAGAGGTCGTCGGCGAGCTGCAGGCGCCCTCATTCCGCGTGGATCGCGCGCCCCAACTCGAGCTACTCAGGGAGATTCAAGCCGTGGTCTGCCACGGGGGACACAACACGGTCGCCGAGGCGCTGGCCGCGCGAGTACCGGTGGTCGTGGCGCCGATGAAGGACGATCAGCCGCTGGTTGCGCAGCAGGTCGTGAACGCAGGTGTGGGCGTTCGTGTGCACTCGGGCCGACGTGCAACGGCTGCTGCGCTGGGTGAGGCGCTCCGCCGGGTGCTCACGGAGCCCGGGTTCCGGGAGCGGGTCGAGGCGGTCGGGGCGGCTCTGGAGGCCGGGGGCGGCGGCGAGACGGCGGCGAGGCGCGTGGAGGCGCTCGCGGGGAGCTGAGCGGTGGAGCGCGAGGTCACGCGTCGGCTGAGGCGCGCGAGGTCGGGCTGCGCCAGGACTCAGACGTGAGCGGGCGGAGGGCTCACTCGGTCTCGCCCCATCCACCACTCCCGCAGCCAAGACAGCGTTGCAGGGACCACGAGGCCCGCGCCCACGACCAGGGCGAGCCACGCCACGCCCACACACTCCTGGAGGATGAGCTCGCTCGACTTCTCCTCCTCGACGATGCGCACCGTGGCGAACTGCACCGAGAGGCAGACGAGGCGAAGCAACAGCAGCATCACCGCTCCCCGGGCGACGACCGCATAGCGGCCTGGCCCGAGTACGGCGCTTGCCGCCAGGATCACGGGCAGCACGAGTAGGACATATCGGAGACCGACGACGCCTGCCGCGGCCAGCGCCAGCTCCGACTCCCGGGTGAAGTGGGGGCCGAGGGCCTTCAGCGCGAAGTCCAGCGCCAGGTTCTTCAGGTAGAAGCCCGAAGAGAGCGCCCAGAGCGCGACGAAGAGCCCCAGCGCGAACACCGTCCAGCGCAGCCAGGGCGCGCCCCGAACGAGCCGAAGCCCGGCGGCGACGGACACGGAGACGTAGAACAACCCGATGATCCGCTCGGGTGGCACGTCGAGAGCCATGTGGAAGGGCCACCCCAGGAGCGTAATCACGCTGCCGAGCGCGAAGGCCCTCCATCGGGCGTGCTCGGGCGCGAGCGCCGCCAGGATCGGCGGCACCAGCGCGGCTAGGGCCACGCTCAAGGGCAGGGGGAACGAGCGGAGATCCGAGTGGAGTAGCGTGTGCCACTCCCAGCCGCCGGCCGAGACGCGAAGGTGAAGGACCCCAGGCAGGAGCGCCAGAAAGGCCAGGGCCCGGAACCGCCCCGTGAGCGGCGGGGGCTCGCCGGGCGGAGCCGAGGAGCCATCGCGCAGCACCAACGCTGCCAGCAGCACCGCCGCGAAGAGCGTGTGAAACACGTGCTGGGCGGAGCCGTAATAGTAGACACCCGGTCCGAGCAACAAGAAGCCGACGAGCGGGGGCGCGAGCAGGGCGTGGCCGAGGCGCCGCCGGGGTGAGGCTGGCGGAGGAGTGACTGGACCGGCGAGGAAGTAAGCGAGGATGAGCGGGACCACCACTGTGTACACGTGCCAGGTGAGGACCGTGGCCGTGCCTCCCGACCGAACGTGGAACGTCTCTGCAATCCAGGGGACCAGCGCGCCCACGCCGGTGGCACCCAGCACCGCCAACGCCGCTAGCATCGGGCCGGGCGTGGGTGGGTGCGCGCGGAGGCTCCGCCGGAGCAGCCAGACGTGCAGCATGGCCACGACCCAACCGAGCCAGGGGCCGGTGAACACCAGGATGGCGACGGCGAGGCCGCTGAGGCGGAGGTGACCCGGAGGCGGCGCGCGCCCGGAGGCCGCGGCGCGAAGCCCGATGCCCAGGGCGAGCACGAGCGTAAGCCCCCACGGCGCGAAGGCGATCGCGTCCTTCGTTGGCCCCAGCGCGCGCACCTCCGCGGCTGCTGCTACCGCGGCGTCGAGCGTAGCCGACTCGCCGTCGGGCAGACCCCAGGCGGCCGCCTGAGCCGCACGCCACGCGCCGTCGAGCGGGTCGTTCGCGCGCGCCGACCAGTGGAAGGCCCCCTCGTAGATCTTGGAGACGGGCACCCCGTGGACACGCGCGAGGAGGTAGAGGAGGTCGACCTGCTCGAAGGTGTGCTCGCCCGGCACGATGTGGGGACCGCGCATGGCGTACCAGGCGAAGCGGTCATGGTGGCCCTCCGGTCCGTGCCCGTGGTCGCCGAACACCAGCAGCGTGTCTCGCTCTGGGTCGAGACGTCGCGCCAGCTGGCCCACCATCGCGTCGGCGTCCCGGAAGAGGCGCTGATAATCCGGGCTCGCTGGGAGCTCGGCGTGGGCAACTTTGTCCGTGCCGACGATGTGCAGGACGAGGACGTCCGTCTCGCCGGCGTCGAGCAGGCGATTCGCGGCGTCCATCGCCCACCGGTCGCGCTCGTAGGCCGAGAGGGGGGTCTCCTCGTAGTCCATGACCGTCTGGAAGTAGCGGCCGTAGAGCGCGGGGAGGGTGTGGTCGCCGATCAGGGCCATCCGCAGGCCGCGCGCCGCCAACGCCTCGAACCAGCTCGGTGTGACCTCAGCGCTCCCGGAGAAGTTGCTCAGCGCTGTGACGAACGGAGACTCTCGCCCCTCGAACGCCGTGAGCAGGCAGGGCAGGGTGAAGTTGGCGGCGCAAGTGCGCAGTAGGCCGTGTCGCGCTGCGGCGTTGAGCGCCGCCAGCTCTGGCATGAGCCCGGGATCGCGGCCGTTCTGCTCACGCAGGCTGTCGATGATGAACACGACCGTGCGCCCGAGTGGCGGCACTACGGCGGGGGGCGCAGAGACGGCCTCGGTTTCTGTTGCCGTGGCGCCTGATCGGCGCGCTTGATTCGCGACGAACGCGACCAGGATGACGAGCGGGACCAGCAGCACACCCGCAACACGCGCCGCGTCGAGCCGGCTCGGCGCCGGAATCACTGGGGCCTGGAACCGGCCGCTGCGGGAGCCATCGGGCTGCCGGTGCTCCCGCCGCCCGGACCGTCGCCGGGCCCACCCGGCACACCCTCGGGGCCAGCGCCGCCCGGGCCGTCCTCGGGACCGCCACCGCCAGGGCCACCACCCTCAGGGCCGCCGCCCGGGCCGCCGCCCGCGGGGCC
>SXOO01000090.1 GCA_005776725.1 Pseudomonadota bacterium
CCGAAGCACCGCGACCGCATCGCCTTCATGCGGTGCGTCAGTGGTCACTTCAAGCGCGGGATGGACGTCACGCTCGGCTCCACCGGCGAGACCCTCCGCCTCGCCAACCCGCACACGTTCATGGCCCAAGAGCGGTCGATCGTGGACGACGCCTTCCCGGGCGACATCGTCGGCCTCTACGACCCCGGCAAGCTCCGGATCGGAGAGACCCTCAGCGACGGCGAGGCGATCCAGTACGGCGGGATCCCCCGCTTCGCGCCGGAGCACTTTACCCGCCTCGTGCTCAAGGACCCGCTGCGCCGCAAGCAGCTGGACACGGGCGTGGAGCAGCTGACCCAGGAGGGGGTGATCCAGGCGTTCTACCGCGAGGGCTTCGGTCGCCAAGACCCGATCCTGGGCGCCGTGGGTCTCTTGCAGTTCGAGGTGCTCCGCGAGCGCCTCGAGAACGAGTACGGCGCGCGCGCGGTGCTGGAGTCACAGCCCTACACCGCGGCCCGTTGGGTGCGCGGCACCGCCGAGACCATGGAGTGGCTCCGCAAGCGCCGCGACTACACGATGGTCGAGGACCGGCGCGGCAATCCGGTCCTGTTGGTGTCGGGGAACTGGGCGATCGAGTTCGCCCGCAAGAACGCGCCCGCTATCCAGCTCTACGACGTGGAGCCGCTCTGAGCATGGCCGGCGATGCCCAAGGGCGTCGCGTCTGACCCTCGCGCCACCCGCGACGCAGGCTAGGTGGCGGGGCTCCCGCGCCGCACGCGGGCGCTGACCCACGACCGCACAGTCGCCCAGTCGCCGCGCTCCACCAGGCCGGCCGCTGTGCCAAGCGCCGCGAAGGTCACGAGCAGCGCCGCCGCCTCCAGCAGCAGCGCGACCCCGGGTCCCACGGGGAGCCAGATCTTCACGGCGATCGCCGGGAGCGCAGATACCGCCACGAGCGCGAGCACGCGCAGGTGGGCCCCGAGCGGGTACACCTCGCGAAACCGCGTGCCCATGACCTCGGCGATCCCGAAGCAGTAGTAGGCCGCGGTGGGGAGGAACGCGAGCAGCGTGCCGAGGGCCGCGCCGTCGAGGCCGATGAGGGCGATACACGGGATCGTGAGCGCGGCGTTGGACAAGACGGCGAGGAACGACGCCCGGGTGATGAGGTCGGGCCGCCCTGCCGCGAGGAGCAGGTTCCCGTACGGGGTCACGCGCAGCATCATGAAGATCGAGAACAGCCGAAACACCGACGCCGAGCCGCCGTAGGCGTCCGTGAACAGGAGGCGCATGGTCTCCTCGGCGCCCACGACAAAGATGGCCGAGAGGGGTGTGACAAGCAGCGCTGTGCGCGCGGCGAGGCGGCGCCAAGACTCGAGGACGTCGGCTCGGCGGCCCTCGCGGAACCAGACCACGAACCGCGGCGTGTACGCGACGCTGATGATGTGGGGGATCGCCCCGATCATGGGCACCTGCCAGGCGCCGGCTTGGTAATCGGCGAACGTCGCAGCGGCGAACCACCAGAGCACGAGGTAGCGGTCGAGCTGCGCGTTGGCGATCGAGGCGATCTCCGTGAGCCCGAACGGCACAGAGAACCGGACGACCTCTCTGGCGCTGATCGGCGACGGCGCCCGTGCCTCCCGAGCATAGTGACGCGCGAGGACTGCCAGGGTCCCGAGGCCGAAGACGAACCCGAACGCGCAGGTGGAGACCACCACCTCGAGGGCGGACGCTCCGGCGACAGCGGGCACCAGCGTAGCCGCGGACGCGCCGAGCGCGCGAAGCACGCCGAGGCCCGCCGTGGTCCCGGCCCGCCCCTCGGCGACAAGCACGTTGGTGGCCATGCGGCTCGGCAGGTCGACCAGGGCGAGCGCGGCGAAGTAGGGCAGGAGTGTGGCCCCCTCAGCCCAGCCGGACTGGCTGCCGAAGAGCGCCGCCGCTCCCGTGAGCGCCAGGAGCACGAGCGCCGTGAGCCCCCCCACACCGAACAGCGTCTTCGCCACCACGCCCGCGATCGCCCGGCGCTCTGGGCCGGGGCGGCCCGGCAGGTAGAACGTGGCGGCCTCCGGGAAACCCGCTTGGAGGATGGTGCTGATCGCGGCGTACGTGAGCTGCGCGGAAGCGACCACGCCCACATCCGCTTTGCCCCAGAGCCGCACGATCACCAGCGGCACCAGCGCCTCGGACAGCGTCCCTAGCACCTTGCCCACGAGGAGAACGGCGGCCTCGCGGGCGGGGGAGGTGGACACGGGCGCTCGCATGCACCCGCTACCTACCGCGAGAACGCCTCGGAGTCGACGAGCAGCACCCGACGTGGCATACCGGCGCGATGGTTTTCCGTAGCAAACAGAAGAACCTCGATGGGCTCCCGGTGTGGATGGATCCGGTCGAGTTTTCGCAGCTCCTGGCCGCGGTCCACGCCATCGCCCCCGCCCGCTTCCTCGAGTGGGGCACCGGCGGGAGCACTCGGGCATTGCTCGAGGCGTGCCCGTTCATCCGCGAATACCTCGCCGTGGAGCACAACCCGACCTGGGTGGACCACGTCCGCGGCGTGGTCCGGGACTCGCGGCTCTCGCTCCACCTCGTCGCCCCCGACAGGCCCCCCGCGCCCGGTGAGCCCACCTCGGCGCCCGCTGGGATCCCGGCGCACAAGAGCACCGCGTTCGACGACCGCGTCGAGTTCGACCGGTCGCTGATGCTCACCTACATCGAGACCCCGCGCCGGCTCGGCTTTCAGCCCGACTTCGCGCTCGTGGACGGCCGAGCCCGCCGCTTCTGCCTTCAGGAAGCGTTCGCGTTGGTTCGGCCGGGCGGGGTGGTGGCGCTGCACGACGCCCAGCGCGAGGAGTACCACGACGTGCTCCGCGAGCTGGGGCCGCACCGCTTCCTCGAGCCCTGGACCCAGGGCCAGCTGGCGCTGCTCCGCAAGCCGTGACGCCGGGCGACCTCGCCGTTCTGCGCGAGCTCGCCCCGCGCCTCGCGGGCCGCGTCGGTGTGCTGGGGGAGGGCCTGCGCACCGTCTTCCCACGCGCAACGGTGTTGGGCCCAGAGGCGCTCGGGCGGGTGTTGGCGCGACCGATCGCCGTGCTCGTCGTCGCCAACACGCTGCACACCGCCACGGACCCGCTTCGGGCGATCGACACGCTCCTCGACTCGACCGACCTGCTGGTGCTGGTCGAGCCCCACCGGCGGCAGCGCGCCGCCACGGGCGAGCTGGGCAACGACGGCGACCGCCACCGCTTCAGCGTGGGGGGCTCAGGGCGCATCGACCTCGCGGCGACCGGCGCGGTCCTCGCGCACCGCCTGTACGACGGAACGGAGAACGAGTTCGGCCCGGCGACGCACCTGCTGGCCGTGCTGGCGGGTCGGAGCGCGCTCCCGCTCTTCCGCGTGGACGACTACCCCACGGGCGTGCGGCCGATCGCCGGGGATCTGGCGCCACTACACGCGGTGCTCGAGACCATGGACGACGCGGGCGTCCCGCTCACGCTCGGGGTGGTGCCAGCGCTCCTCACCGAGCCCATGAGCGCCTTCCTTCGGACGCTGCGGAACCTGAGGCCGGCTGTCCACGGCTTCGACCACGGGTACCCGAAGCACAGCCAGATCTTGATCGACGCCGGGGACCCGCTGAATCAGCGCGGCACCGTCACCGGCTTCGACGAGTTCGCGGGCCACGGGACCGAGCACGTGGCGGCGGTGCTCCACGAAGCCAGGCGGCGCGTCGAGGCGGTCACGGGGCGCCTTGCGACCACCTACATCCCGCCGAACAACATGGCGGGCCGCGCGACCGGACCCGCCCTGCCCCTCGCCGGATTCACGCGCGTGCTGTCCGAGAAGCCCGTGCCGCGGTGCGCGCTCCCGGTCGTGGCGTCGGAGTTCTACGGCCGCTCGCACGAGGCGCCCGCGCGGCTCCCCCGCGTGGTGTCGCTGCACGCCACCTGGGAGGTCGACGTGGCGCGGGAGCACGGCCCCGCGCCCCTTCGCCGCTTCGTCGAACAGCTGGCCGAGGCGGCGCGCGTGGTGCGGGAGCGCCAGCTGGCGCTTGTGAACGCCCTCGGCGTGCACTAGATAGCCGCCATGCCCCCGCCCGTGATCAGCCTCGTTCCGCGCCGCTTCGAAGACGGCGGCTGGGGCGGCGTGCCACGGTTCGACTTCGAGCTGCGGGGCGCGATCCCGGGCCTCATCAGCCTCAACACGCGGCTGCCGCATCGCCTCAAGCTGGCCTGGCTCGCGAAGCGCCACCCGGACGCAGTCGTCATCACGGGCAACGAGCTGTCGGTGGAGGTGCCGGACAGCCTGCGCACCGTGGTCATGCACCACGGTTGCGCCCAGACCCACTTCGACCGCGATCCCGAGTGGCGGGACGCCGGGGCCCAGGCGCTGGTGCGCGCCCAGCGCGAGATGTACTCGCGACCAAACCGCTGGTTCGTGGCGGCCGCCCGCTGGACCTCGGGCGAGTTCAGCCGCCACTACGGCGTGCCCGAAGCTCCGGTGCTGCCCAACTGGGTCGCCCCGATGGCGCGCAACGCGGGCACGCGGCTGCGGCCCGTGGTCCTCGGCGACTGGCGGACGTTCAACAAGGGCTCGAGCGTAATCGACGCGCTGCGCGCGGCCCGGGCCGATCTCGAGTTCAAGACCCTCGCCTGCGAGCATCACGAGCGACCGGAGGTCTACGGGTCGGCGGACGCGTGGTTGTGCCTCAGCCTCTCGGAGGGCGGCGCGTACGCCGTGGCGGACGCCGAGGCCACGCAGCTCCCGGTGGTCACCACCGACGTGGGCAACGTCCACGAGTTCACGGAGAGCGTCGTGGTGCCCTGGCAGGAGCGCGACCAGGTGGCCCGCGTGAGCGCTGCGCTCGACGAGGCCCTCGCCCTCCAGAGGACACGCTCCTTCTACACAGACTTCGACCACGCGGCGTGGACGGCCGGCTGGCGGCACCTCCTCGAGGAGGTGTGCGATAGCGGCCCACGCGCCCCCCTCCTCCCGCGCTCAGGAAACGGGTGAACATGTCGTACTACACGGATCGGCCCGTCCTCGTGACGGGTGCCGGCGGCTTCATCGGGAGCCACCTCTGCGAGGCGCTGCTGGCGGCCGGGGCGCGCGTCACGGCGTTCGTCCACTACAACTCGCGGACAGACTGGGGGCTGCTCGAGACGCTGCCGCCGGAGACCCGCGCCGCGCTGAAGGTGATCGCGGGAGACATCCGAGACCCCTTCGCGGTGCAGAGAGCCGTGAACGGGCAGTCGGTGGTGTTCCACCTGGCGGCGCTCATCGCGATCCCGTTCTCGTACGAAGCGCCGGCCTCGTACGTCTCCACGAACATCGTCGGGACGCTGAACGTGCTCCGCGCCGCCCAGGAGGCGGGGTGCCACCGCGTGGTCCACACCTCCACCAGCGAGTGTTACGGCACCGCGCGGTACACGCCGATCGACGAGGGCCACCCGCTCCAGGGGCAGTCGCCGTACTCCGCCACCAAGATCGGCGCCGACAAGCTGGCCGAGAGCTTCCACCTCTCCTTCGGCCTGCCAGTGGTCACGCTGCGCCCGTTCAACACCTTCGGGCCACGCCAGTCGGCGCGCGCCGTGATCCCCACGATCATCTCGCAGGCGCTGGACCAGCCCGTCGTGAAGCTGGGGAGCCCGGAGCCCGTGCGCGACTTCAACTACGTCGCCGACACCGTCGCCGGCTTCCTCGCTGCCGGGGAGAAGGACGCCGCGATCGGGCGCGTCATCAACTGCGGCCGCGGAGAGGGCATCACGATCGGCGAGACGGCGCGCCGGATCCTCGCGCTCATGGGGTCCCACAAGCCGGTGGTCTTTGACGAGACGCGAGTCCGCCCCAAAGACAGCGAGGTGTTCACGCTGCTCTGCGACAACCGCCTCGCCGCCGAGGTGTTGGACCAACGCCCCACCGTGGCGTTCGACGAGGGCCTTCGCCGCACCATCGCCTGGATCGAAGGCCACCGCAGCGCATACAAGTCGGGGCTCTATGTCCGCTGAGACCGCACCCACCATGGACGTGATCCTGCTCGCGGGCGGCCAGGGGAGCCGGCTGCGTCCCTACACCACGGTCCTGCCGAAGCCGCTCATGCCCATCGGGGACACGCCGGTGCTCGAGGTGCTGCTTCAGCAGGTCGGCCGGCTGGGCGTGCGCCGTGTCACGCTGGCCGTGGGCTACCTGCGCGAGATCATCTACGCGTACCTCGAGCCCCGACGCGCGAAGTACCCGTTTCAGCTGCAGTACGTCACCGAGGACAAGCCGCTCGGGACGGTGGGGCCCGCCCGCCAGGTGGAGGGGATCGACGGCACCTTCCTGCTGATGAACGGCGACATCCTCACCACGCTCTCCTTCGCGGACCTCGTGGCCTTCCACAAGGCACAGGGCGCGATGATGACGGTGGCTGCGAGCCGGCGGCGGGTCGACATCGACTACGGCGTGCTTCGGCTCGAGGGCGCTCGTATCGTGGAGCAGGTGGAGAAGCCCAGCTACCACTACGACGTCTCCATGGGCATCTACGTCATCGAGCCCGAGGCGCTGGCCCACGTCCCGCCGAATACGCGGATGGACGTACCCGATCTCATTCGGCTCTTGATCGCCCGGAACGACAAGGTCTGCGCCTACAGCTCCGACTGCTTCTGGCTCGACATCGGACGCGCGGAGGACTACGCCGCCGCGATCGAGGAGTTCGAGCGCCGGCGCCACGAGTTCCTGCCCGAGGGATGAGCGTGCCACGGAAGCTGCTCGTCTCCGGCGCCACGGGTTTCCTGGGGCGTCACGTCCTCGCCGCCCACCTGGGGGCCCACGCCGTGGGGCGTGCGGTCGAATCCGCAGAGACGTGGCGCGCCGCGCTTCGGGCTGCGGCGGGCGCCCGCGTCGTCCACCTCGCGTTCCCCCGGGAGCGCGACCCCGCGGTCTTGGATCCCTTCGTCGAGCGCACCTGTGCCGCGCTGGCGGAGGTCATGCGAGAGAACCCAGGAGGGCACCTCGTGCTCGCGAGCTCGGCTGCGGTCTACGCCCCGGCGCTGGAAGCGCTCACCGAGGAGCACCCGATCGAGCCCCCGTCTCCGTACGGCCGAGCGAAGCGAGCGCAGGAGCTGCTTCTCGCCGAGGCGGCCGATCGCGCCGGCTGGGAGCTCACCATCGCGCGGATCTTCAACATCCTGGGGCCGGGACAGCCCCGAGGGCTCCTGGCGGCCGACCTCGTGGCGAAGCTCCGCGCCGTTGAGGGCACGGGCCCGATCCCGTGCGGCCCGCTCGATACCTGGCGTGACTACGTGGACGTTAGAGAGGTGGCCCAACGACTCGCGGTGCTGCCGCCCGGGCTCGTGAACCTCTGCCGCGGCGAGGCGGTGAGCAGCTTGGCCCTGGCTCGCGAGATCTGCCACGCGCTCGGAGTAGACGCCTCGCGCCTCGCCCCGCAGGCCGGAGGGGGCGGCGTGTCGCGAGCCACCGGAGCGCCGGATCGCCTGGTCTCGATGGGGCTGGCGCTCACCACGCCGTGGCAGCGCTCGCTCGCGGACCAGCTGGAGCGCTGAGGCTACTCGCGGCTCCGGCGGCGAAACGAGAGCTCGTGGCCGGACGCGGAGATGCGGAACAGGCCGTAGCCGGCGGCTCGAAGCCGCGCCACAGCCGCCCGCGTGGTCTTCACCGGGATCCCATAGTGCCCGTGGTGAAACTCGATGAGCCACTGGTCGACCGGCGGTCCGTGGGCCAGCACGTCGTCGATCACGGCGTACTCCGCGCCTTCGATGTCCATCTTGAGCACGTCGAGCCGAGAGTGGCCGAGCTCGCGCGCCACGGTGGAGAGGCGCTTCACCGCGAACTCGACCGCGCCGGCGCTGCCGGAGGGCACCGAGGAGTGCGAGACGTGCTCGGGGTTTGCGGGTGGGGCGAAGCTGAGCGTGCCGTCGTGAGCCGCCAACCCGAACGCGTGCATCCGAAATCCCGCGGGAAGCGCCTGCTCGCGCACCCAGGCAACGGACCGCGGGGTGGGATCGAACGCGAAGACCTCTGCCCCGGTGCGCTCCATCAGGCCCAGGTCGAAGCTAACGTCCTCGCCCACGCCGAACGAGTAGACCACCGAGCCGGGGCCGAGCCCCTCGAGACACACGGCGTGGCTGCCGTACTCGGTGCCGAGGACCTCGTGGGCCAGGACGAGATCGACCGACTCGCTGAGCTCGAGTCCCACCCAGGCTCGGACACGCTGGCGCAAGCTCATGGGGACTCCGTCTCGTCGAGGCGACGCTCGACATGCGCAGATAGCTCGGCCACGCGCTTCTCCCACGAGTTGCGCTGCGCGAGCGCCAGGCGATGCTCCCGCTGCTGGGGCGTGTCGCGCAGCGCCGCTTCGCATGCGCCGACGAAGCCCTCGGCGTCGCGAGCGACGAGGACGTCATCGAAGTACGCCTCGAGGGACGGCAGCGCCGAGATCACGAGCGGCTTCCCCGTAGCGAGCATCTCGAAGAACTTGATGGGGAAGACAGACGCCGTGTAGCGGTTGATGTTGTAGGGGATGACCGTGACGTCCACCGCCTTGAGCCACGCGGGGAGCTCGGCGTAGGGCTTCATGCCGGTGATGTGGACGTTCGGGAGCTTGCGTAACGCCTGCACGTTGGTGTCGGGGTCGGCGAGGCCGACAGGGCCGATGACCAGGAAGGTCCACTCCGGCCGCGCGGTTGCCGCGTGCAGCATCCACTCGAGGTTGAGCTTGTACGCGCTGACAGCGCCCACGAACGCGATCACGGGCCGGCGGAGCGCCGCCGCCTCCGGGTGGGGCACGGTGCCGTCGGCGAACGCGAGCCCGAAGTGCGCGGCGTCGCCGACGTTCTCCACGAGGTGGGTGTGGGGGTTGAACGGCTTTCGCAGCTCGAGGAGCGTCTTGGACGTAGTGAAGACCACGTCCGATTTGCGGCAGAGCGCCTCCTCGCGGCGCGCCAGCCAGTCGGCGTCGGCCGCGTACTCAGGGAAGGCGCCGTAGTCGTCGACGCAGTCGTAGACCAGGAGGCGCCGGGGGAGCTGGTCGATGACCTCGCCGTAGCCCGGGTGATACGTCCAGACGATGGGGTGGGTGATCCCCTCGCGCGCCAGGAAGCGCTTCACCATGTCGAGCTTGTGCTCGTAGCTGAAGTAGTCGCGGAGGCGGCTCTGCCGGGACAGGCGCCCGACGCCCCAGGGTGCCCAGGATCCGGAGACCCAGAGGTTCGGGCCCCGCTCGACCACGCCGTCCACCGGCAGGCGATGCATCTTCCAGAGCTGACGGTCGCGCTGCTTGAACCGCTGCCACAGATAGGTCACCGGGTCGCGAAGGCCAAAGTCGACGTGGACGATGCGCGTTCGCTTGGCGAGGCGGCTCATGATGTGCTGCTTGTTGGTCCACATGCCCTCGTCCCAGCGTTGGGACGACAAACAGACGATGGCGTGGCTCTCGAGCGGCATGGCGGCGGAAGCTACCAGACGAACCACTGAGGGCAAGGTGGAGAGACCTCAGGGCTTCGCTGGCACGGGACCTGAGCCGATGCGGGATGACGCCTGCTGAGCTCCGGTCGGTCTCCAGCGTTCACGGCGAGGCCCTCCACTCCACCACGAAACCCACCACGGGCTCATCGGCGCTCAAGAGCACGGGCTTCCCTTCAACCGAGGTGAACTCGTGGCGCGTCACGCCGGAGCGTGTCTGCAGCTCAACCGTACCCCGGCGCCCCCCTTCCCCTCCGATCGTGAGCTCGAGCTGCCTCCCTTCGACTCGCGCGCGCACCGTGGGCCCGTTCGAGCCCCCGTGCCAGAGCTGTGCGAGCCCCAGCAGGACCGCGGACACCGCCACCGCCCACAAGGCCAACGACCGCCAAGCCGGAGCCCCGTGGGGCTTCTGGGCCACCTCCCGCTCGGCGGTCACTCTCTCCTGCTCGGGGGTTCCTGGGTCTGCACGGCCGGTCGTCAAGGCCCTGGTAGGCGCCGCCGCGCTCGGTGGCGCTGCTCCAGTAGCTTCAACTTCGCGGGGCGGACTGACCACTGATGTGGGGCCCGCGCCCAGAGCCGGGGCGCTCGGCAGCTCTGCTGACCGTGCTGGGCGCACGTGGTCTCGTTCCCACCAAGGCCGAGGCGGGCCCCCGGGGGATCCCTCGGACGCCACCGGGGACAGGGCAACCGGGCGATCCTTGAGCCCGGACGCCGCCGCGGGCCGGTCCGGGGGCGGGACGGGCTGCGCGCCAGGGCTGGCCCCGAACTCCAGGGGGGCCGGGAGCCCGAGGCGCGCCCTCAGCGCCACCCGCAGGGCGGCCGCGTCCAACGGCGGCTCACCTCGAGGCCCACCGGCTGCCGCGCCTGTCAGGAGCTCCCCGAGAACGCCCGCCGGTGAGCCGAGGATCCGCCGCAAGATGGCACAAAGCGCAGCGACGTCGGCGACGAACGCCTCTGGGCCGCGGCTCGCGGTGCCCGGGTCCGCGACCTCGATGTCGTCCACGCGCGGGAGTCGACACGGCGGCACAGCGAAGTCGAGCGCGGCCACGGGCAGCAGTACGAGCCTGGGCTGCGGCGCGCCGGCCGTTGAGAGCCGAGCGGCCGCCGCCCGGGGGGCGCTTCCATCCACCCAGAACGAGCGGGCGAGGCGAAGCTCACCGATCGCCTTACCTGCCTGATGAGCGCCCGCAACCGCGTCCAACAGCTGCCCGACCAGGTCCGCTGCCAGCGCCGGCTCGCGCTCGAACAAGCTGCCCTGAGGCGGCAACAACGCGTCCAGCGGGACGGCGTCCGCCCCGAGCCACGGGTGAGCCACGAAGACCAGGTCTCCATGATGCAGCGGCTCGCCGAGCTCGAGGACGCTGTCCAGCACGGGCGCGTGGCCGCTCCCGCGCGCGAGCGCTCGGTGGGCCTCATCGAGCCCGCCGGACCATGCGGCTCTGGAGATGACCCGGAGTGCCCAAGTGCCCGCGCCGAGCTCCAGGCGCCGCGGGTGTACCCGCCGGCGAGCCAGGAAGACGGAGCCCTCCTCATCGGCCAAGAGAAAACCGACAGGCAGCCACTCGCCGAACCAGCGCCCAACGAACTCCGCGGTAGCGCGGCCTCGGTGCCCGTGGTCGAACTTGAGGACGAGCGCCTTCGCCGCGTCGTCCGCGGGAATGCCTACCTTCGCGAATCCTGCACAGATGCTGTCGGCGCAGGGGTGGCCGATCGGGGCAGCCACCCCACACAACGCACAGCGCCCCTCGCGCGATTGGGGGGAGTCCACCACCCGCGAACGGTACACCGAGGTGGCCCGCCGTCCCAATACGACCGAGTGAGAAGCGGCGGGGCCCCAGCTTGCCGCCCCCGCGGCCGTCCCGTAATGTCCGCCGGGCCTCGAAGCGCGGCGCCTCCCCCGAACCGAACGCGGGAGTGCCTGAAGTCACCACGCCCTCACGGAGTCCCGATGCTGCGTTCCCTCTTCGCCTGCGTCCTCGTCGCCTGTGCCCACGTGGAGCCGGCGGCAGCGGTAGATATCCAGCTCACGGACCGCCAGGTGAAGCTGTCGGGGGCGGTGAACGACAGCTCCATCGAGAAGGCGGTGCAGCAAATGCTGACGCTGGACGGCCAGTCGGCGGAGCCCATCTGGCTCTTGATCGACAGCCCTGGGGGCTCCGTCGACGCCGGCCTGATCCTCATCGACGTGATGAAGACCATCCGGAGCCCGGTGTACGCGATCGTCACCTGCAAGGCTTACTCGATGGG
Source organism: Pseudomonadota bacterium (assembly GCA_005776725.1). GTDB lineage: Bacteria > Myxococcota_A > UBA9042 > SXOO01. The sequence continues at coordinate 11,677 of SXOO01000090.1, forward strand.
CGCGATCATCACGGTGTTCGCCAAGAAGCGTTACATCTTCCCGCACGGCACCATGATGTTCCACGAGGCCAGCTACGGCGCCCTGGGCGAAGACCCGCAGATCCGGTCGCGGATCGAGTTCAGCACGAAATACCTCGACAAGCTCCACGACGAGATCGCCCAGGCGATCGGCATGCCCGTGGATAACTACCGGAAGCGCATCCGGGACGCGTGGTGGGTCACTGCCGACGAGGCGGTGAAGGCGGGCTTCGTGGAGGCGAAGGTGACCGGGCTGCGACTGAGCGAGCTCCCCGAGGAGCAGGTCGAGGTGAAGCGCACGCGCACTTTCAAGTCGCGCACCATGACCCGCAAGACGGAGTAGCGGTGAACGGCAGCGGTCACCTGCGCGTTCCCGGCGCATGCTCCTGACCCTCGACGCCGTCCGACGCGAGACCTGGCGCGTCGTCGTCCGCACACGGGCAGGCCGCGCCGCCGCCCGCGACCCCGATCTCCGTCTGGCCGCGCTCGGCGCTGGCCACCTCGCGGTGGCGTTCACGCTCGCCGCCCTAGTGCCCCACTGGCTGCTCCTGGTCGGCCCACTGATCCTCGGCATCCCGCACGTCTTGGCAGACTTCCGACTCCTCCTGGCGCGGGGACCCGACCTCGCCCGGTGGCGCCTCGGGGCGGTCCTGGTACCCGCGGCCGCGATGCTCGTTCTACGGTCGCTCCAGGTGCACGGGCTACCCATCCCCCATTGGACGGACGTGGCGTGCGGCATGGTAGCCCTCACGCTCGCGCTCACCACGATCCCGCGACGACCCGCCGTTCGCGCTGCCGCGTTCCTCGCGGGAGCAGCCCTCACCACGCTGGCCCTGAACTCCTGGCACACCGTGGCGCTGGGCTTTGCGCACGCGCACAACCTCGTTGCGCTGGGCGTCTTCGCGGGCTTCGCCTACCACCGCGGCCTCAAGAGCGCTCCGAGCGTGGTGTTGGCGCTCGCGCTTGCGGGGGGGCTTGCGCTCTGGTTGGGCGCCGCCGAGTGGACCCACGGGGTGGAGCGGAGCGTGGCCGCCGCCGAGTCGACGGGGCTGACGCTCGCGGGGCTCGCAGCGGGCCTCGCTCCTTGGCTCGAACCCGCAGCGGCGGTTCGGCTGGTCACGGTGTACGCGTTCCTTCAGGCAGTGCACTACACCGCCTGGCTGCGGCTCAATCCCGCCGTCTGGCCCGGGCTGCGAGCGGCACCAACGAGCTTCGCACGCGACGCGGCCGAGTGGCGGGCTGCGCTGGGCGACGGGCCAGCGGCTGCCGCGTTGCTGCTCTGCATCGCGGTCCCGCTCGTGGCGCTGCTCGACGCGCCCTCGACGCGAAGCGCATACCTGAGCGTGGCGAGCTTCCACGGGTGGATGGAGCTGGCCGTTCTGCTGCACTGGGCGGCGTTGCGGCGCTCGAACCCCTGACGTGTTGTGGCCGCCGCTCGACCTCTGGGCCTTGGCGTTCGTCTCCACCTGCGCCATCGAGACGCCCATCGTCGCCTGGAGTCTCCGGCGCGCCATGCCGTCGCTACCGGGACGCGTCGCGCTCGGCTTGGGACTCCAGGCCGCCACCCACCCCGCGTTGTGGTATGCCGTGGAGCAGTTCTCCCCCCGCTGGCTCTATCTCGTCGTGGCGGAGTCGGGCGTGACCGGGGTGGAGTGGGCCCTGCTCTACGCAGCGGTTCGTCGTTTCGGCGCTGAGCCCATCACGCCTCTGCGGGCGGGTGGAATCGCGCTCTTGGCCAATGTGACCACGACGCTCGCGGGGCTGTGGATGGTGCCACTGTTCATGCAGTGGCTGGGGTATGGCGTGTGAGCGCGGGCGGGGTGGCGCCGCCCCGCAGCTCGAGCCGTTGGCCGCCTCGATAACGACCGACGACGACGCAGCAGCTCAGGCGTCCGTGGCGTCACCAGAGTCGGTGGCGTCGCTCGTATCGGACATGTCGCTCATGTCGCTCATGTCGCTCATGTCGCTCATGTCGCTCATGTCGCTCATGTCGCTCATGTCGGACATGTCGGCGCCGTCGCTGGCGTCCGACGTGTCTTCGCCGTCGCTCATGTCGGACATGTCGGAGGAGTCATCTCCAGAATCCCCGCCGGCGTCGGCGCCCGAGTCGTCGCTGTCGGTGGCGTCCGACAGGTCGCTGAAGTCACTCATGTCCTCGCCGTCCTCCGAGTCGCTCGTGTCTTCGCCGTCGGTGGTGTCTTCACCCTCCTCGGTGTTCCACCAGTCTTCCTCGCCCTCGTCGCCGTAGAAGTCGTCTTCGCCCTCGTAGGCACACCAGTCTTCGGCGCCTGACTCGTCACACTCGTCCTCGGCGAAGAACTCGTCGTCCTCGGGCTCACAGATGTCGGCGCCGTCGAACGAGCAGAAGTCGTCGTCCTCATAGCCCCAGTCGTCCGCGTCCTCCCAGTCGGACCACCAGTCGCCATCGGACCACTCCTCACCGTCTCCGTCTTCCCAGTCGGACAGGTCGTCGCCATCCGAGTCGATGAACTCGAAGATGCTCTTCTCCGAGTCCTCGTCACCGCAGACAATCTCGTCGCCGTCTTCCCAGTCGATCTCTCCGAGATCCGCGTCGCCCGAGAAGCCCTCGCCCGGCACCTCGTAGCCCACCTCTTCGGCCTCGAGTGCCCCCGGGATGCCGCCGGTCATGTTGCGGACGAACTTGATCTTCTTCAGCGACCCGTCTGAGGAGCGAACCGACAGAACGGCGGGCTGCGCCTTGGGCAGGTTGATGGAGAACTTCTTGGTCGACGGGTCGATCTTGGCCTTGAGGGACTTGCCATCCTTGGTCTTGGCAGCAACTGCGGCGGAGCCGCCAGGCACGCTCTTGAGCGTCCCAGTGACCGTGCGCACTTGGCCCTTCTTGGAGAGCGGCGAGCTCCCGTCGCCCGAGCCCGAGGCACCGCAAGCCGCCACCAGAGACAGCGCGCTCAGCGCGCAGAGCACGTTCCTCGCCAACCGATTCATCATCCGCAGCCCCTCCCACTTGCTCGGCCAGACCGAGCGCCTTAGAGGCGGGCGCGGCAACCGGCCGGCGCCCACCTAGAATCGAGTAACCGACGCGTTTTAGCGGACACTCCCCCTCCGTGCAAACGAGCGCACTTCCGGCTCCCCATGCGGCTGCGGTGGATTTGGGGAGGCGCCGCGCAGGCCGCCTAGGAGGGGTCGCCGGGGGCGGCCGGGTGCCAGGCCCCGACCTCGTCTCTCCGCGCGACACCGGCGCGTTCGAGCGCGACGAGGTGGGCCTCGGTGGACCGCGCTGCCAACCAGCCCAGCGCGACCGCGTTGGGCGCGTAGGCCTGAGCCGTGACCTCGGCAAGCGAACGCGCGCCGGCGCGCAAAGCCGCGAGCACCAAGGTCTCGCGCCACTCGCGGTGCCCGGCAGTAGCGAGAACACGCTCCGTGCCCTCGAACACTGGGTCGCCATGCGCAGGATGGACTACTCCGATGCCCTGGGCGGCCATGCTGCGAAGGCTGGTCACGTACTCGCGTACATCGCCCTCTGACGGGTCGATGAGGATGGTGCCGATACTCGCGACCATGTCGCCCACCACCGCGGCGCCGTCGGAGGCCCGCCGGAGCGAGAGGTGGCCCGGGGCGTGGCCTGGCGTGTGCGCCACCTCCCATCCCGCCGGGCCGCCCTCGAGCGGCTCGAAGGTGGCGCTCGGGGCGATGAGGCGATCCACTGGGAATGCGACGCGCGAGGCGGTCTCCGGGTGGGCCCAAACGGGCAGACGGAACCGTCGGAGCAGACCGGGGACGCCCGACACATGGTCCGCGTGGTGGTGGGTGAGGAAGATCGCGCCGAGGGGACCGTTCCTGCCGACGAAGCGGTCGATCGCCTCGCAGAGGCGCAGCTGCTCGTCGGCTTCGGCGGACCCGGGATCGACCAGCAGCGCCCGGCGTTCGCCCACGAACAGACAGTTGGTGTGGGTGGCCGGTGGAAGCGTGGCGGTGCGCAGGGGCAGGACCCGCACCCCGTGGACCCACTCCACGCCCCCGACGAGATCGGGGGAGATCGCGTGCCGAGAGGCGGGATCGAGGAGCAGGGAGCCCCGGCGCCACTCCGCGAGGACCTCGTCCGGATGGCGCCTCACGGAGCTCTCGTCTGCGCGCCCTACGACCACCCGAGTGGCCCAGCGGTGCGCGAGGCCCTTGGGGGTGGTGTGGCGGCACACGACCTTTGGGCCACTCGGGCCGAGCGGGGCTTCGCCGGAGTCCGCCAACGCGAGGACCGGGAGACCGCTCTGGGTCGTGGCGCGAACCGTCCAGGCCAGCGTCCCGTCAGAGTCGCGGTCGAAGAGGAGGTCTCGAGTGACGACCTCCTGGGGGGCTGGCGTGTCGAGGAGCTGGTGGGCCACGGGGCGAAGTCTAGCTGGGGGAGTCGGCTGGCGCGAGGCGCGCTGCGGGCGAAGGGCGCCCGCGGGCCTCAGACAATCCAGAGCTCGCCATCACTCCGGGCCGCGGAGGAGGCAAGCCGGCCGCGGTTGTCCACCACCGCAGTGACGGACAACCGGGCGCGGGGACTACTGACAGGTGTCCGCGCAGCCGTCGCCGTCCGTGTCGACGGCGGGCTTGCCGCTGGAGCACTGGATTGGCGTGCACTTGCACAGGTCGAGGCAGGTGTCGCCGTTGGTGTCGAAGAGCTGCCCGCCCTTGCCGCAGACCGGCGGGGCGGGGCAGACCGGCCCGCAGACGCAGGTCTCGGGATTCGGAGCAGCTCCGTTGGCGCAGGTGTTGCCGCACACGCAGGCGTCAGCGCAGCCGTTGCCATCCGTGTCCTTGCCCACCCTGGGGCTCGAGCACTGGATGGGCTGGCAAGCCGCCTTGCATGCGCACGTCGCGGGATCTTGGACCTGGCCGACCCCGCAAGCGGTCGGACACACGCACTGGTCCGTGCAGCCGTCGCCGTTGGTGTCTTTGCCGACATGAGTCGTCGGACAGATCTTGTCCTCGCACGTGGGGGCGCAGATGCAGCCGGTGGCGGGGTTGGCCAAGGTGCCATCGTCACAGACGTTGTGGCACTGGCAGTCGTCCGCGCAGCCGTCACCGTCGGTGTCGATCGAGTGGGAGCCCGCCGGGCAAAGGAGGTCTTGGCACACGGGCACGCACTTGTCTGCGCAGCCATCGCCGTTCGTGTCCTTGCCGATAGTGCCCGCGGGGCAGGTCACCGGAACGCAGCTGGGCTTGCAGAAGTCCGCACATCCGTCGCCGTCAGTGTCGGTCGGGACGAAGCCCGCCTCGCACTTGATGGGATTGCAGGGCTGGGTGCAGCTATCGGGGCAGCCGTCGCCGTTCTTGTCGGTCGGGACCATCCCGTCGGGGCAAATCACCGGCTCGCAGCACACGCAAGACTCGAAGCAGCCGTCGTTGTCCAGGTCCGCGGAGTGCGAGTTCGAGGGACAGAGCTTGCAGATGTCGAGCGTGCCATCGCAGTCGCCGTCGCCGAGCACACCGAGGGGCCCGCAGTTCCCGCCCGCGGCGAGGCACTGCGTCACGTAGCTCGCATACGGCTGGTCGGGGCAGAAGCCGTGGTTCTTGGAGAAGCAGGGGTCCGGCTTCGGCTTGCAGGAGTCCATACAGCCATCGCCGTCCGAGTCGACCTGGATGTTCCCCGGAAGGCACAGCGGCCCGGGCGGGCAGCAATCGCAGGCCTCCTCGCAGCCGTCGTTGTCGAGGTCGGCCGGGGTGTGGCCCGGCGGGCAAAGCTTGCACACGTCGAGCGTCCCGTCGCAGTTGGTGTCCGCGAAGATGGCGTTATTGCCGCACTGGCCGCCCCAGTCCATGCACTGCTCGAGGTAGCTGGCCTGATCCGCGTCCTTGCACCAGCCATAGATTGCCGTGTCGCACCCCGACACGCCGTCTGGCTTGCAGAAGTCGGGGCAGCCGTCGCCGTCGGTGTCCACGGCGTGGAAGCCCACCTTGCACGCCAGCTGCGGGCAGCAGTCGCAGGTCTCTTCGCAGCCGTCGCCGTTCAGGTCCGCCGGGTGTGTCCCGGGCGGGCAGAGCTGGCAGACGTCAAGCGAGCCGTTGCAGTCCTTGTCGGCGAAGATGGCGTTGGCGCCGCACTGGCCGCCCCACGCCATGCACTGAGTGAGGTAGCTGGCGTTGTCTTCACCCTTGCACCAGCCGAGCAGGGCGCCGTCGCACGGCGCGCTGGAGCAGTTGTCGGGGCAGCCGTCACCGTCGGTGTCGATGGGGTTGCCAACGAGGCACGCCATGGCCGGGCAGCAGTCGCAGGCCTCCTGGCAGCCGTCGCCGTCCAGGTCCACCGGCTTGGTACCGGCGGGGCAGAGATGACAAGTGTCGAGGTCGCCATCGCAGTCCTCATCGGCGTAGATGGCGTTGTTGCCGCACGGGCCCCACGCCTTGCACTGTTGCGCGTAGGTGTTCGGCACGACCTTGCACCAGCCGCTGAAGAACTGGTCGCACGGCGGCTCCTCGCAGGTGTCGGGGCAGCCGTCCCCATCGGTGTCCTTGGGCTCGAGGCCCGCGGGGCACTCCAGCTTGTCGCAGCAAGCGCAGTACTCCTCGCAGCCGTCGTTGTCGGCGTCCACGGGGTGGGTGCCGGGGGGACAGAGGAGGCAGATGTCGAGCTTACCATCGCAGTCGCCGTCGCCGAAGATGGCGTTCGGACCGCACACACCGCCCCACGAGAGGCACTGAGCCACGTAGGAAGCGGTGTCCTGGTCCTTGCACCAGCCGGACTTGCCCTCGCAGCCGTCATCGGGCTTGCAGTGGTCCATGCAGCCGTCGCCGTCAGTGTCGACCGGGTGGTAGCCCGGCAGGCAGTCGATGGCGATGTCGCAGGGCTGCTTGCAGTGGTCGTGGCAGCCGTCGCCGTCGCTGTCGACGGGGATGAGCGGCGGCTCGCACACGATCGGCGTGCAGTCCGGACGGCAGAAGTCAAAGCAGCCATCACCGTCGGTGTCCACGGGGGTGAAGCCGAGGACGCACTTGATGGGATCGCAGCAGTCGCACGACTCCATGCAGCCGTCGCCGTTCAAGTCCACCGCGTGCGTACCCGCCGGACAGGCGTGGCACTCGGCCTCGAGGTTCCCGTCGCAGTCGGTGTCGGCGTAGATGGCGTGTGGGCCGCAGGGCTCCCACGAGCTGCACTCGAAGAAGTACTGCTTCACGTCCTGGCCCGAGCACCAGCCCACGATGCCGGCGTCGCAGATGTCGGCGCACTTCTCGAAGGGCGAGACCTGAGCGGCCGGGCAGGTGCCGTCGTTGACGATGGAGTAGCTACCGTCCGCGAGTCGGCAACAGACCGGCTGGTTCTGCTGGCACATGTCCCAAGGCACCTCGGCGGTGTCGGGGCAGTCCGAGGCCGGCAGGATCTGGAGGCCCGAGGAGGTCTTGCAGCAGACGTCGGCGTGCTGGCAGACCGAGTACGGAGCCACAGCGCCATTCGGGCACTCAGCGAACGGCACGAAGGCCACCGTGCCATCCGGCATCTTGCAGCACACGACCTCGGTGGAGTCGCACAGGTAGCTGGCCACGACGTTCGTGGCGGGGCACTGAGTGGAGGGCACGGTCACATAGGCCCCGGCCACCTTGCAGCAGACGTTCGCCACCGGCTGACACAGGTCGTTGGAGACGACCTGGCTGGCCGGGCACTGCGTGGAGGGCACAATCGCGTAGCCGGCGGCCGTCTTGCAGCAGACGTTTACCACCGGCTGACACAGGTCGTTGGAGACGACCTGGCTGGCCGGGCACTGCGTGGCGGGCACGATCGCGTAGCCGGTGGCCGTCTTGCAGCAGACGTCCGCGACCGGCTGACACAGCTCGCTCGGGACCACCTGGCTGGACGGGCACTGCGTGGCGGGCACGATCGCGTAGCCGGTGGCCGTCTTGCAGCAGACCTCTGGGGTCGGCTGGCACAGGTCGTTCGGGACGACCTGGCCGGTCGGGCACTGCGTCGAGGGCACGAACATGTAGGTCCCGTTCAGCTTGCAGCAGACCTTCTCGGTCGGCTGGCACAGGTTGGCGGAGACGACCTGGCCGGTCGGGCATTGGAAAGCCGGAACGGTGACGTAGCCGGTCCCCACCTTGCAGCAGACCTCCTGGTAGCAGAGGTCGTCAGACACCGTGGACCCTGCGGGGCACTCGGACTGCGGGACCACGACCAGCCCCGCCGCGGTCTTGCAGCAGACGGGGGCCTTGCAGACCTCGATCGGCTGGACCTGGCTGGACGGGCACTCGCCGGCCGGCACCAGGGTCGCGGTGCCATCGGCGCTGAGGCAGCAGACCTCGGCCTGACAGAGCGACGCGGAGACGACCTGCGACGCCGGGCACTGGGTGGCCGGGATCACCTGATAGCCTGCGGGCGTCTTGCAGCAGACGTCCTCGACGGCCTCGCAGAGCTCCGGTGACACGATCCCCCACGTGGGGCAAGCGTACGCCGGGACTACCTGGTAGCCCGCGGCGGTCTTGCAGCAGAACTCGGCCTTGCACGCATCCGCCGGGACCGGGACGCCGCCCGAGAGAGTGCAGTCGTTGGCCGATGTGAAGTGGTACGCGCCCGGCTGCTTGCAGCAGACCTCCACCTTGCAGAGCTCAGCCGCGACCTCCTGGGTGTCGGGGCACTGCGAGGCCGGCATCGTCTGATAGCCGACTGATCCGCCGATGACCACCTTGCAGCAGACATCCTGCTTGCAGAGGTCGTAGCTCACGATGGCACCGGCCGGGCACTGCGTGGCCGGGACCACGGTGTAGCCGGCGGTCGTCTTGCAGCAGACGTCCTGCTTGCAGAGGTCGAACGCAACCACCCCGCCCGTCGGGCAGAGGCTCGCGGGGAGCACCTGGTAGCCGGTGGCCGTCTTGCAGCACACCTCGACCGGGGTCTCGCAGAGCTGAGCGGACACTTGGGCGCCCGCGGGGCACTCGTTCGACGGCAGGTACTGGTATCCACCGTCGGTCTTGCAGCAGACGTTCTCGTAGCAGAGCTCGATGGCGGCTACCTGCGACGGCGGGCAGAGGTTGGACGGGACGACGGCGTAACCGTCGGCCAACTTGCAGCAGACGTCGACCGCTTGGCAGAGCTCGAAGGAGACCACTGCTCCGGCCGGGCAGGCGCTGGCCGGGGTGATGAACGTGGCGCCGTCGATCGAGCAACACACCTCCTCGTGGCAGAGGTCGGCGGGGAGCTGTTGCGCCGCCGGGCAGGCCGAGGCGTTGACCATCTGAACGCCACCGTCGGTCTTGCAGCAGACGTCGGCCTCGCAGAGGTCGTTCGGGACCACGGCCGCCGCGGGGCAGTTCGCGACATTGGTGTAGATGAGGCCGGCGTCGGTCTTGCAGCACACCTCGTGCGTGCAAAGCGCTGACGCCACGAGCTGAGCCGGCGGGCACTCCCACGCCGGGACGGTCTGGTACCCAGCCGCGGTCTTGCAGCAGACGTCTTCCTGGCACATCTCGGCAGGCAGCCACTGCGCGGCCGGGCACTGAGTGGCCGGCACGAGCTGAACGCCAGCGGAGGTCTTGCAGCAGACCTCCTGGTGGCAGAGGTCCCACGAGACGATGCTGTCGCACTTGTCAGACGTGAGAACGTGGTAGCCGTAGTCGGTCTTGCAGCACACGTCGACCGGCTTGCAGAGGTCCGGAGAGACCTGCTGGCCGGTGGGGCACTGGGTGGACGGGACGGTGAAGTAGGCGCCGTCGATCTTGCAGCAGACGTCCACGGGCTGGCACAGCGCGGCCGGGCCCCACTGGCTGGCCGGGCACTGGTAGGCCGGCAGCGTCTGATAGCCCGTGGCGGTCTTGCAGCAGACCTCCTGCTGGCAGAGGTCCATCGGGAGCAGCTGGGACGAGGGGCACTGCGAGGACGCGACGATCTGGTAGCCCGCCGCAGTCTTGCAGCAGACCTTCTCTTGCACGGCGCAGAAGCTCGCCGGCACCACCTGCGACGCCGGGCAGAGGTACGCGGGGGTCGTGGCGTAACCGGTGGCCGTCTTGCAGCAGACCTCCTGCTTGCAGAGGTCCATGGGGATGACGTTCTGGCACTGGTTCGACGGGACGATCTGGTAGCCCGAAGACGTCTTGCAGCACACGTCCGCGACGGGCTTGCAGAACGCGTCGGCGACCCACTGCGCGGCCGGGCACTGCGAGGCCGGCAGGGTGGCGTAGCCGGTGGACGTCTTGCAGCAGACCTCCTGCTCACACAGGTCCATCGGGATCACTTGGGCCGACGGGCACTCTGCCGAGGGCAGCACCTGATAGCCGGTGGCGGTCTTGCAGCACACGTCCACGGAGGGCTTGCACTGCTCGAACGCCACGATCTGGGCGGCCGGGCAAAGGTACGCCGGCGTGATCGCGAAGCCGGCGGTCGTCTTGCAGCAGACCTCCTGCTTGCAGAGGTCGAGCGGCAGCGTCGCCGTGGCCGAGCACTGGGTCGACGGGAGGATCTGGAAGCCCACGTCCGTCTTGCAGCAGACGTCGGTAGCCTTACAGAGGTCCGGCGGAGCCACCTGGCCGAGCGGGCAGTTGTTGGAGGTGGTCACGACGTAGCCGAGGGCCGTCTTGCAGCAGACCTCCACGGGCTTGCACAGCGAGGACGGCACGACGGCGCTGGCGGGGCACGCCGACACCGGGACGGTCTGATAGCCGCCCTGGGTCTTGCAGCACACCTCGAGCTGACACAGCTCGATGGGAGCCACAGCGGCGGAGAGGCACTGGTCGGCCGGGAGCAGCTGGTAGCCGGTGGCCGTCTTGCAGCAGACGTCCGCGGGCTTGCAGAGATCGTTCGACACGGCCGAACCGGCGGGGCACTGCGAGCTCGGCACCGTGAAGTAGCCGCCGTTGATCTTGCAGCACACGGGCTCGTCAGCCTTGCAGAGGTCCGCCGGGAGCCACTGGGCCGCCGGGCACTTCGCAGCCGCCATGGTCACCGGGCCGGCTGCGGTCTTGCAACACACCTCGGCGAGGCACTTGTCGAAGGGCAGGAGCGCCCCGAGCGGGCACTGGTCCTCGGGGAGGATCTGGTAGCCCACGTCCGTCTTGCAGCAGACGTCCTGGACCTTGCAGAACTCGTCCGGGGCCACCTGGGCGGCGGGGCACTTCGTGGCCGGGAGGCTGATGAAGCCGGCGTCCGTCTTGCAGCAGACGGGGCTCTCACAGAACGTGGCGGGCACGACCCAATCGGCCGGGCACGACGTGTTCGGCGTGAGCTGGAGGCCGGCGGGCGTCTTGCAGCACACCTCGAAGACCTTGCACTCCTCGTTCGGGAGCACGTCGTCCGGCTTGCACCGGTCGCTGGTGGTGGTGAACGGTCCGTCGTCGCCTCGACAACACACCTTCTCCCACGGGCAGCACTGCGCGACGACACCGGTGGCGGTGCCAGCCGGGCAGGTGCCGGTGAGCGACGAGTACGCGGTGAGCTGCAGGCCATTCGCCTGGCACTTCTCCGCTGCGGTGGCCTTGAGCACCGCGATGGGGTGGCACTTGCCCACGTTGATCGCGATCGCCTTGCACGGCCCCTCGCAGAACTTGGCCTCGAGCTCATGGCCGTTCGCGCACTTCGTTGGGTCCACCATTTGGGGGCCCGCGTCGGTGGCGCAGCAGATGGGCTCCTGGGGCTCACACGCGGAGATGGGGAGAGGACGCTTGCAGCTGCCGAAGGGGGCCAAGGTCGCGACGCCGTCGATACGACAACAGGTCTCGTCGCCCGGACAACACTTGAAGTCGATGAAGGCGAAGCCGTCGACAACCGCGGTGGCGCCTGGCTGCACTGGTGCCGCGTACCAGCTGGTGAGGTTGAGGCCGGCGTCGTAGCACTCCTGCGTGGCCTGAGCGATCAGGCTCTGCTCAGACTGAGAGCCGTCTGCCGCGTCGATGTGCCCGGTCTTGCAGGGTGATCCCGACTCTTCAACGAGTGAGGCGCCTCCGACGCTGGCTAGCGGCTGTTCGCCGTCACCTCGAGGTACATCGCTGTTGCTACACGAGGCCACCCCGAGGGCGCCCACAAGAGCGACCAACGCGTGAAAAACGCGTCGTCGACAACCAACCCTGCTGCTCATGTTCTCTCCTCCAACTGCGCGACCCACCGAGGGCCGGCGCCGCGCTGCGATCAGTATCGTGCGGGCCCCCGCCCGCTTGGCACTCCCCACCGCGATCGCGCCCAGAGCCGATCGGCCGGGGCGTCGTCGCATCGACGGGACGAGTGCCGGCGCTCCTTTCGACTCGGAAGGACGAATTGTTGAAGTTTTTTTCCGAAATTCTTCCGCCGGGCGCTCGGGCCGGATCGAGGCCCGGCTGGACCGCCGGAGCTCCCGGGTGCGCCGCGGCGGATCGGGCGGAACTTCGACGATGGAGCCCGAGGTCCGTAATCTCCGGCCGGTGGATGCGCGGGTTGGACGACCCGTAGGTCAGCCGGTAGGCTCCGCGCCCCTGATAGGCGGCGGGAACTGCCGGGTGGAGGTAGGCCTCCACCAGCTGGATGGAGCGGTCGGCGGCGGCCGCGCGGTTGGCAACGGCCTCAGGGCCACGAGATGGGAGGACACCACGATGCGTTCAATGATGGCACTGACACGGATTGGGGCGTTGGCGTTGGCCGTCGCTTGCGGCTCCACCACCGACCCCGCGCCAGTGGGCGCGGACACCGTCGACGGATCGGACGGGAGCGACGGCTCGGACGTGGCCGACGGCTCGGATGGCAGTGATGTCACCGATGGCTCGGACGTCACCGACGGCTCGGACGTCACCGACGGCTCGGACGTCACCGACGTCACCGACGGCTCGGACGTCACCGACGGCTCGGACGTCACCGACGGCTCGGACGTCACCGACGTCACCGACGGCTCGGATGTCACCGATGGCTCAGACGTCACCGACGGCTCGGACGTCACCGATGGCTCGGACGTCACCGATGGCTCGGACGTCACCGATGGCTCGGACGTCACCGATGGCTCGGACGCCACCGACGGCTCCGACGGGTCGGATGGCTCCGACGCGTGTAGCACGGCGGGTTCGCTCGAGGCCGGCAAGGCGGTCAACGGTGACACGTCGGGCGGGACGTCCGCCCTCGCCGTGGGGTCGAACGAGTGCCCGGGCCTCTTCGGTCAGGCCGGCAGCTCGTCCCCCGAGGACGTCTGGTCGTTCACTGCGCCGGTCGCCGGCGTCTACACGTTCTCTCTGCTCAGCTCGGCGGACTGGGACTCCACCCTCTACATCATCGCGGCCTGCGACGAGGTCACCGAGTCCAACTGCCTGGGCGCGAAAGACCTGATCAACGAGGAAGCCGACGAACCAGAGGAAGTCGCGGCCGCGCTCGAGGCCGGGCAGACCGTGTATGCGGTGGTGGACGGATGGAGCTTCGGCATCGCCGAAGCCGAGGCCGGAACCTATACGCTCTCGGTCTCGGAGGCGTGTGTCCCGGACTGCACCGGCGCGGTCTGCGGAAGCGACGGCTGCGGCGGATCATGCGGTGACTGCGGGGCCACGAGCGGGTGCGACGCAGAGGGCAAGTGCGTCGCCTTCGACGAAGCGTGCAAGGTCGCGTTCACCGTGGGCTGCGACCAGACGGTCTCCGGCATCGATCCGACGAGCGCCGTACAGGCGACCGTGGCCTTCGACAGCTACGACTGCCAGCTCCTCGGAGGAGACGACTTCACGCGCGCCGAGGTCACCATCGCGTTCCAGGCCCCGACGAACGCGATCGTCACGGCGACCGGAGTTGGCGGGACCAGCAACACCGACTTGTTCGTGTTGAAGGACACCGGCGGCGGTTGCGGCGGCAATCCCGAGTGTCTCCTCAACGAGCCGAACAGCGCCACGTTCGAGGCCACGGCGGGGTCGACCTACTACCTCGTCTGGGACCAGTACACGCAGGAGTTCGAGGGGCCGTTCGGCATGGAAGTGAAGTGCTGCGTCCCGGATTGCTCCAGTAGCGTCTGCGGAGACGACGGCTGCGGTGGCTCCTGCGGGACCTGCGAGACGGGCACCTGCATCGACAACCAGTGCGAGCAGCTCCCCACCGTGTGCACACCGGTCGGCGAGGTGGGCTGCGGCGAGACGCTCTCCGACATCTCGAACCTCAGCGCGGGCGCCACGCTGGCCTTCTCCAACTACAGCTGCCAGACCGCCATCTTCGACGACTTCTCGCCGCCGGAGGTGGTCTACACGTTCGTCTCCGACAAGGACCAGACCGTCACCATCGAAGAGAACTCGTTCTCGCTGCTCGACATCACGGTGCTCGAGGACGTGGGCGGCGGCTGCGAGGACTCCACCACGAACTGCCTCGCGGCCGGCAGCTTCATCACCTCGTTCGAAGCCAAGGCGGGTAAGACCTACTACATCTCGCTCGACTCCTACGGCACAGCCGACGAGGCTCAGGTCGGCACCTTTAGCGTGGAGTGCTGCACGCCCGTGTGCGACGGCACGAAGTGCGACGACGGCTGCGGCGGGGTGTGCGCGTGCGCCGAGGGCCAGGTCTGCGACAACTCCGGGACGTGCGTCGCGCCGAAGGCAGGGGACACGTGCGAAGAGCCGCTGACGCTGACGGAGGCTCAGCCGAACTTCTGGGTAGGCAAGGGGGACACCGAGGATGGTTTCACCAACAACTACGCAGAACTCTGCTCGGACGAGCTCGGTGGGTCGGAGTCGGCGGGCAGCGACGTAGTGTTCGCGTTCACGCCGAGCAGCACCGGCGACTACAACATCGTGCTCGAGGCGTTCACTCCGTACGAGGATCCGTCCATGGTCTACGTGTTCACCGGGTGTGGCGCCCCGACCTGCGTCGGAGGAAAGGAGTTCTTCCTCGATAGCACGCCGTTCACCGTCCAGCTCACCGGCGGCACCACGTACTACGTGGTGGTCGACAGCTTCGACGAGGTCGAGGCCGGCCCCTTCCAGGTGCAGGTGACCCCGTCAGCCCCGTGACCTGAGCCCGCCGAGGATGCTGGGCGCCGCGCGCGCCCCATCCTCCGGTCAGGCTCGAACGACGCCCTCATCGGAGCGTCCCGCCTGACACCTTGACCCAACCAGTTGCCAGAATGTCACGGACGAGCTGTCCGAGAGCGGGTCGCCTGACGCGGTAAGGCCGCGCCGTTGCGCGATCTCGGCCCTCGCCCGTGCTCCCTGTGGGCTGGCACGCCGCCTGCTTTGGGTCTTCGTCGCCAGGGCGAACCCCCTTGGCCTCCCTTGCTCCGCATTTCGCCCCTCCCGACCCCCGTGGACCTCGCGTCCACGGGGGTCTCTTCGTTTAATTCGGCCTGGGAACGACCTCGGCGGGCAGCCTTCAGCAAGCCGAGTCCACTCGGGCGATCGCGCTGGCTGTGCGGCCGCCGGCCGGGCCTCCCACCAACCCCCAAGACCACTAGGCTGCACGGGCTGGCCGCTGGGCACGCCGCTCCGGCGGGCATTCAGAGGCCCAGGAGACCAGCACTGCGTGTGGGAGCGGGCCGCATCGGGGGCTTAAACGCGAAGAGGCGGGGACCCCTTTGGGGTGACCCGCCTCTCCGTGAAGCGTCGCTGAGCTCGGGACCCCGCCGCGCCTGCCGCGTACCTCCGCTCCGGGTAGGAGCAAGGACGCGAGGACCTCGGGGTGCCGCGAGCGGCGGTGGGCTTAGCGCTTCGAGAACTGGAACCGAGCGCGTGCACCGCGCTGGCCGGGCTTCTTGCGCTCTTTGGTTCGCGGGTCGCGCGTGAGGAAGCCGTTCTTCTTCAGCAGGGGCCGAAGCGCGGCGTTGTGCTCACACAGCGCACGGGCGATGGCGTGGCGCACGGCGCCCGCAGCGCCTGCGAGTCCGCCGCCCTTGACGGCGGCGTGTACGTCCACCTTGTCGAGCATCTCGACCACTTCGAGCGGTCGGCGCACGATGAGGCGCAGCTGAGCCCGGCGGAAGAACTCCTCGTCCGTGCGACCGTTGACCGTGAACAGGCCGGTCCCGGGGACGAGCGTGGCGTGCGCGGCGGCCTCTTTACGGCGGCCGGTGGCGTCAGCAAGCGATTGTTGCGTGGGCATTTGTTTCAGTCCTTGGGGCGAACTCAGACCTTCTCGAGGTCGAGCGCAGAGGGAGCCTGGGCCGCGTGCGGGTGCTGGGCCGTGGTGTAGATCTTGAGCTTCTTGAGCAGCTTGTAGCCCAGCGGGCCACGCGGCAGCATGCCCTGCACGGCGCGGCGCAAGACGTCGCCCGGCGCGTCGACCGACATCCGAGGGATGGTGGTCTCCTTCATGCCGCCGAGGTACCCGGAGTGGTTGTAGTACCGCTTCTGGTCGCGCTTGCGGCCCGTGAGCTCGTACTTCTCCGCGTTGACCACCACGACGAAGTCGCCGGTATCGGCGTTCGGCGTGAAGGTGGCCTTGTGCTTGCCCCGGAGGACGCCGGCGATTCGAGCGGCGGCGCGCCCAAGGGTCTTCCCCTCGAGGTCCACGACCCACCAGCGGCGGTCGGCGTCGGTTGTCTTGATACTTGCGGTCTTCATGTTCTTCTCACTCGAGCCGGCTCACCGGGATAGCGGGGACGAGCCCCACCTCGCAACACAGGGGTCGCGGGAGGGCGGACCTTAGGCAACGCCCCGAAACGTGTCAAGCGTGTTCTGCGGCTTCCCTGCCTGTGACGACAGGGCGAGCCGAACCTGTGGACAGCTCAGATCCCCGCTGCGCGACGAAGGTCGGCGGCGCGGTCTGTCTTCTCCCAGGTGAACGTCTCGCCGGTGCGCCCGAAGTGGCCGTACGCAGCGGTGTGCTTGTAGATGGGGCGTCGCAGGTTCAGCGTGTCGATGATCGCGCGTGGCCGGAAGTCGAAGACCTCTGCCACGAGCGCGCCGAGGCGCTCATCGTCGATGACGCCGGAGCCGAACGAGTTGACGTACACGTTCATGGGGCGGGCCACGCCGATCGCGTACGCGACCTGGATCTCGCACTCCTTGGCGAGGCCGGCGGCCACCACGTTCTTGGCGGCGTACCGCGCGAAGTACGCGGCGGAGCGGTCGACCTTGGTGGGGTCTTTGCCGCTGAAAGCGCCGCCGCCGTGACGGCCCCAGCCGCCGGAGCTGTCGACGATGAGCTTGCGGCCCGGAAGGCCGCAGTCGCCCTTCGGACCGCCCGTGACGAAGCGGCCGGTGGGATTGACGTGGATGATCGTGCTGCGGTCGAGGAGGTTGCCGTCGCACACGGGGTGGATGACGTGCTCGAGCACAGCCGACCGGATCGTGGCGTGATCGACGTCATCCGTGTGCTGGGTGGAGATGACGATCGTGTCGAGCCGATGCGGCTTGCCGTCGCGGTAGTCCACGGTGACCTGGCTCTTCCCGTCGGGTCGAAGCCAGGGGAGCGTGCCGTCGTGGCGCACCGCGGCGAGGCGCTCGACGAGGCGGTGGGCGAGCACGATCGGCAGCGGCATGAGGACGTCGGTCTGGTCGCACGCGTAGCCGAACATGAGGCC
>SXOO01000091.1 GCA_005776725.1 Pseudomonadota bacterium
GCCGCGGCAGCCGCTTGCGCCGCCTTGATGGCTGCGTCTGTCTGCCCTGCTTGCGCGGCCAACGCCGCCTGAGCGGCCTTGGCCGCGTCCGCTTGACCCGCCTGAGCTGCCGCCAGCGCCGCAGCGGCTGCAGCCTTGGCCGCCGCCGCCGGATCCGCGGGCGCCGGCTCTGGCGCCGCTGGCTGAGGTACCGCCGCGGGCGCCTCAGCAGCGGCACCAGAGTCGGCGGGATCGACCGTGATCCCCTGGCCAGCGCGCAGCTTCTCCACGTTGAGGGCTACTCGCCCGAGCGCCGCCTCGAGGAGGTCCGGCGTGGCGGCGCGATAGAGCATGCCCCCCGTCTCCTTGATGGCCGGCAGGATCGCAGCGGGGTCCGCGTCCCCAAGCGCCACCAGATGGAGGCCGATGCCGCCGGACTTGAGCGACGCGATCAACTCAGGCCCGAGCACCGGGAACGGCCCTGTGGCGATGACCACGATCACCGCGACGCCACTGCGGAACGGGTCGTTCATCCGCATGGCCACGACGTGGCCCGTGGGGCCCATGTCGAGGGCCTCGATCAAGTCGGTATCAGTGCGTTTGCCGCCCTTCTTCGCGCGCTCGGTCTCTCCCTGGACCCGCTTCCGATCGCCGGCGGGATCACCCACCTCGAACAGCGAGAGCGCGGACACTGCGTCTTCACCACCGATGCGCCAGACCCCGACGAGGTCTTGAGCGCCCGCCGTGTTCCCGAAGGACGTCAGGAAGGTGGAGGTGCGCCTGGGCACCTTGAAGGCGGCGGCCCCCGGGCTGGTGTCCATGACCACAGCCACCACCGCCGAGCGCGCGGCTGCGGCGAGCGGCGTGAGGACCAAGAGGCAGGCGATCAGTACGGCTCTCACGGGGCCGGGACTGTACCCCCCACCCCACGGCCGAGCAACCCAAACGGCGCTCGGCCGCTGCCCGGGCGCTCGGCTCTCTCGACGCTCAGCCGCCATCATCCACGTCCGACGCATCCTCGGCCTCCACGTCAGAGGGCTCCACCACATCCGCCTCGTCGCTCGGGCCTTCGCCGAGGACCGGACGGACCGTGATGAGCTCGATGGCGTCGCTCGGACGCCCGTCCACCTCGCCTCCAACAACCAGCCATGCCTTTCCGGCGTTCACGCGCGCCACCATCGGGGCGTACCGGGGCACGCCGAGCAGCGACCGCGACTCGAACGACTCCCCCGTTCGGAGGTAGGTCTCGACCAACGCGAGCGGTTGCAGCGCGCCCGGCGCGTCGGCTGTGCCGCCCACGAGGGCCACGTCGCCCGGCGCGAACCACACCAGCGCGGCGGCCTCGCGGGGCGAAGCCAACGGCGGGAGGATTCGCCACTGCCCGGTCTCCGGCTCGAAGAGCTCGACGCTGTCGAGCGCCACCGGCGCCTCGGGGAGAGAGAACTCCGTGGCCTGGAACGAGCACCGGTGCGCGGTGACTCCCCCAGCGACCAAGATGCGATCCCCGGGTAAGACAACAGCGGCATGACCCAGTCGGCCCCGGTTCAGCCAGGAGGCGCGGGCCAGCTCGTCGAAGTTCCCGGTAGCCGTGTCGTAGGCGTCGACCGAGGCAGTCGCGAGGTCTTTTCGAGTGTAGTTCACGTGCTCGCACTGGCCCTCGACGCACGCCGAGTAGCTGGTACACAGAGGCACCACGCCCCCCGGGTTGCACCGACAGAACGCGTCCGGGGCGTCGACGCAACCGGGTCGAGAAGGGAGCGTGTCGACGCCGCCGCCGATGAACAGGATCCGTCCGTCGCTGAGGAGTACCGGCGTCATACCGACCCGGCCCACGGTGAGCTTCGGGGTGATCGTGCGGATCGAGGCGTCCGTGGAGTCGAAGTACATGATCTCTCGCGGGTTCTCGTCGACCTCGGCGTAGAGGCCTCCGTCGAGGTCGTTCTGCGGGATGTCCCGGGTCAGCTCGCCCCCCGCGAGGAGGATCTTGCCGTCGAGGAACGACCCCGTGCCCGTGACTTCGAGGGGCGTGAGGAACGCGCGGGGCTCCGGCAAGTCGGGTCCGCCGCTGAAGCTCCCGTCCACCGGGTCGAAGAGCTCTGTCGAGGCGAGCGCCGCGCCGGATGCGCTGAGCCCGCCAGCGACCAACACCTTGCCCACGACCTCCGGGCTGCCCTGGGTGATGAGCACGGCCGCCGCGAAGGCCCGAGCGGTCTCGAGACCACCCACGACCTCCGAGGCCCCCGTCACGGGATCCAGGAGAGCGGCGGCCCCGCGCACCAGGAGCTTGCCGCCCCGGGTCACCGTGCCAGCGGAGTACCCGCCAACGATGAGCACGCGTTCGCCGCGAGTGCCGTTGGCAGGCAGCGTGACGAGGTTGGCGCCCGCGCGCGGGGCGGCCTCCCCGGCAATGACGAGGTTGTTGAGCCGGTCCACGCGGTAGGGATCCGGTGCCGTGGACAAGACATCGAAGCGATAGCTGGCGATGCCGCTGCCCTGCGCCCACGTCACGGAGACGTGATGTTCGCCGGAGGTCACCGTGCGGAAGGCGTTGAGATGCGCGCTGGTCCCCCGGGAGTCGAGCACGGCGACCGGCTGGCCCGATGGGCCAGTCACGCGCACCGAAGGACCCACGAGCGGCCCGGACGACCAGGCGGAGACACGCACCAGCGCGTCTCGAGGGAGCACCGCGGCGCCGCGGAAGCCGACCTCGGCGGTGGCCGAGGGCACGGTGAACGTGACCCCTGCCTCCATGGGCTGGGGGTCGGGCGGCTCAATGGCGGACGAGCAGGCCGCCGCCATTAGGAGAACTGCGATGAGGGGGCGCGCGAGCATCGGGCGCAGCATAACAACCCGGCCGGGCGGCGTCGACGACGCGGCCCTGCGCGACTCGACTGGGGAACGGCGTCGGCGCCGGGAGGCTCAGTCGTACGGCCACGGCTCCGGAGGGACGAAGTAGGGCTGAGGGGTGAACGTGAAGCTCCGGATCACGGTGACGAACCGGTCCAACGTGTCCAGGTCGGACGCAATATCGGCGTCCTCGTTGCGCGCCAGCCAGTCGGAGACCTGCGCCCGCACCAACGTCAGCAGAGCATCTGCCGATGCGCCATCGGCCGCCAGCGCCAGCTCGGCCGCCTGGCGAAAGGCGACCAGCAGGTTCAGCATCACGAAGCTCTTCTCCACCGTGAAGGAGGAGAACCACCCGTCCTCGGGGATCACCTCGCCACCGACCTCGGGCGGCACCTCCAGGGTCACGGACTGCTCGTGGGTCTGTCCGGTGAACGCGTCCCGGTACGTCAGCTTCAATGTGCCCACCCGCGGTTGGAGCTCGACGCCGCGCCGACGCAACAGTTCGAACAGGATGGCGCCGCCGCCGCCTCGACGACCGGAGTCCACAGGCTCAGTGCTGGATCTTCTCGTGGCCAGGAACATCGCGGGCAGCTCGACCACGCCGTCGGGACCGTCTCGCCGGAAGCCTCGGGTCCCATACGCGGCGCCGAGCGCATATCCCGCGTCGATGTCTGCCTCGATGCGGACGTCGAGCGCCACAGGAGTGAGCGCTGTCGATAGCTCGTCCTCGAAGACCTCGACCATCGCACGCGGATCCTCGAGGACGTAGAACGTGCCGGCGCCGGCCTCGGCGAGGCCACGCATGAGCTCGACCTCGAACGCCTCACCCGCCCCGATGGTGGAGAGCCCCACACCCAAGCGGGCCTGCTCCCTGGCCATGGCAAAGAGGGCGGGGTCCGCCAAGATCCCCTGGTTCGCCACCCCGTCGCTCATGAGCAGGACCCGTGTCTCCACCGACGGGTCGGCGTACGCCGCAGCCAGCCGATACCCCTCGAAGAGCCCTGCCGAGAGGTTGGTCCAACCGCCCGTCTCGAGCCCCACGATGGCCGCGTGAAGCGCGGCGCGGTCGGTCACGGCAGCGTGCTCGAGCACCACGCTGGCGTGGTCCCCGTAACGCACGAGGCTGATCGCCGCCGTGCTGTCGAGGCTGTCGACGAGGCGCAGGAGCCCCTCGATGAGGTAGTCGATCGGGTCGCCGACCATGGACCCGCTCGTGTCCACCACGAGCACCGCGTGGAGCGGCCGCGTCGGCAGGTTGGCCGCGTCGAGCGGCGAGTTCAGGCCAACCTGCAATAGCGTGCAGTCCACGCCGCTCATGAAGTTGCCCATGACCCCCACGAGCCCGTGGAGGCACATGTTCCCCGAGCAGGTGGGCTCCGGGTAGTCGAGCTTGTGCTCGGCGAAGAAGCCGAGGTCGTCGATGAGCGCGGGAGACGGCAGCTCGCCGCGAGCGAGCACCTCGCGGAATAGACCGAAGTCCTGTGCGCCCGGCTGGCTCACGCCGCTGGCCCCACCGCCGGAGGTCCCGCCTGCAGCGCTCGGGGCGGCCGACTCCGACTGCCCGCACGCGAGCGCCAGCGACACGCCGAGCCACACGAAGGCCGTGGACAACACCGGCACAAGTCGACCGGACTCGTCTAGCCGCATCATCGTCCACCTCCGAGCACAGGCGACAGGTCGCGGTCGAAAGTGACCACCACCGCCGAGTCGACCGCGGTGCCCAGCGCCGGCGCACACGCCGCCGCCGTGTCCACGAGGTCGAAGACCCCCGCCCGAAACACGTGAAGCTTCACGCCGGCCGCCACTGCGCCGGCCGAGCCGGGCTCCACAACGACCACCTCACCGCCCGCTGCTTGGACACTCACACCCGCGCGCCTGCCAAGGTCTGCGCACTCGTCGTATGCGGCGCCGCAAGACGCGAGGGGCTCGATGTTCACCTCGAGGTCGCCACCGAGCGCGGGGACGCCACCGCCCACCGCTGCCCGGAGCCGCCAGCTGGGTGAGGTGGCGCCCGGAACCGTGACCAGCAGCTCGAAGCCCTCGAGCGGCTCGCCGCCTTGGCCGAAGCGGATAGCCCGGAGCTCTACCTCCGCGCCCACCGCGACCACGCGCTCCACTCCGGGGAGGCAATAGGAGAACTCGGTGTCGACGGTCTCGGTCTTCAGGGTGAGGGTGGAGCAGCCGCCGGCGAGCTGGGTGGCGGCGACGACCACGTAATGGCCGGTGGGCGGGATCTCGCTCCACGCGCTCCCCCCCTCCAGCGGCTCGTGAGCGCAGGCGGGGTCTGCGTCGGACTCCGCGTTCAGCGACGGTCCAGGGTACACGTCCGGATGCTGCCTCACGACGACGCCACTGCCGGACGAAACGAGCTCTATGAGCGCCGCGGAGCCTTCTTCGTAGTCGACAGTCGTCGCCGGCAGGGTCGTGAACTCAGCGCACCGCGTGTCCACGATGAACGCGGGCAGCCCGGCCCCCTCGACGAGGTAAACCCCTCGCGCGCTGTGGAGCCCGTCGCCCAAGTCCACCACGGCCTCAGGCGGGAGCATCATGGGCATGACCGCGCCGAAGTGCTCATCGCGGAAGACGCTGCGGGTCCCCGAGCCGGCGTGGCTAGGCCGGCAGCTCTCTGCCACCTCCACGGTATCGCGGAGCGGCCGGATCCGAACGAGGAGCGTCTCTCCGGTGTTGTTGCCGAGCACCCTCGCGGCGAAGACTTCGTTCGTCGCGACGCAGTCGTCGCACACCGTCGTGGGCGGGCTGGTCCCTGCCATCGCAACCAGCGCCCCCGGGACCACGGCCACGCGGGCTACGACGCCGGGTCGCCACCACCGCGGGAGCTCACGCCCAGAGAGCCAGACTCCCAGCGCCACTGCGGGCAGCGCGAGGAGGTCGGTGGGGTCTATGGTGACCTGCCACGGGAAGAGCGTGTCTCGAGTCACCTGCTCGACCGCGCGTGCGACCCAAGGGACGGTCTTGAGCAGTGAGAACCCGACGGCGACCGCCAGCCCTGCCACCTGGGCGCCGCGGCGCGTCGGCCAGAGCAACGCAAGCACCGCTGGCGCGCAGAGGAGGCCCACCACGTCCGAGAGCTTCCCCGTCAGCCACCCGGGCAAGAGGCCAGCGCCCTTCAGGTAGTGGTCGTTGACCACGAGCACCCCGAGGCCAAAGAGCCACACCGGGTGAACCAGAGCCGTGAGGGCCCTCTCCCCCACCGCCCGAGTCCCCATGAGACCGCTAACGCGCTCCGACGCATTCGAATCCATTAGGCCACCTCCCGAAGCCCGCGGGATTTGCAAGACCGGTGCCGGCGCGTCGCTAGCTCGCCCGGGGCCTAAGTCGCTTCGTGGCCCCCGCGGGACTACGACATCCCTGTCAGAGTTCGAGCCGCTTCATGAGGGGCCGAAGGACCGCCGGGTAGGTGAACTCCGCCGTGACCTTCGCCCGGGCCGCCGCCCCCATGGCGTGCCTGAGATCGCGATCGTCCGTTAGCCGGAGGATCGCCGCCGCCAGCGACTCGGTGTCCTCGGGGTTCGCGCGCGCCCCGACGTCAGGGCTCACCACCTCGCGGGGCCCGCCCCTATCAGCCGCGATGACCGGGCGGCCGAACGACATCGCCTCGATCACAACGCGACCGAAGGGCTCGGGGAGCAACGAGCAATGCACAGAGATGTCGAGGTGTGGGTAGATGTCTTCTGGCCGGCTGCGGTCGGACACCACCTGAAACCGGTGGGCGAGGCCGTGGGCTTCGATTCGCTCCGAGATGAGGCGCGGATAGTCAGCCTGCGTCGCCAGCGGCCGCCCGAAGAGCAGCCCGTCCACTTCCGGCCGCGCTGCCATTACCTGGGCCATGGCGTCGATGAACGCCAGTTGCCCCTTCCACGGCGTGAGCATACCGACCATCCCCACCCGGACTCGCCCGTCGCCCGTCCGTGGAGCCGCGTCTTCCGCCTTCGGTAGGTGCACCCCCGGGTAGAGCACGCTCGAACGGGCAGCGACCTCGGGCGCGAGCCGTTGCTCGACCTGATGGATGTACGCCGACACACAAAACAGATGGTCGACTAGGGGCAAGAGGCGGTGATGCCCTCCGCTCCCGTCACTCTCACCCTGTTGATAGGAGAGGACGTTCGCGCCGGCCACACGCCCCGCCACGAGCGCCGACGTGTTGTGAGCGAACCCGTTGTTGCAGAACATGTGCGTCACGCCGTTGCGCTTGGCCCAAGCCCCGTAGCGGAGGCCGAGCGGCAGCGCAACGGCCAGCTGCTCGGCACCGTAGAGCCCGAGACGGGCGACACGGTCCACTCGCGACCGGAGCGATCCGACCTGCGCCGAACCCGCCTCGAGGTGCCGTCGCAGCCGGTCGGCCAGCTCCGGTCGGGTGTGGCTCTTCAAGACGCATCCAGCGTCTGAGAGGGCCTTCCAGGCGGGGTCGTCCCAAGAGCGTGCGATGGTCACCGCTACGCCGCGCTCGCGCAGCGCGGTGGCGATGTGCGCTAGATCGACGAAGGCCCCGCCAAAGCCCTCAGCCTCCTCGAACGCGAAGACGTGGAGGCGCGGTCTCCCCTCCGCGCCACCCGACGCCCCCGATGATGATGCCCCGGTGTCGCCGCTCACTTGGCCCCCTTTGACGTGACGCCGCGCTCGATGATGTCGGCGAGCTCGGCCCGGGCCGCTTCGTAGTCGTCGGCTCGCGTGGACCACCCCGTAGGGCAGTGGACGTAGGTGGGATCTACGGGGTTGTCGACGTCGTTCTCCCAGAGCGTCTTCGGCAAGAGGCGGCTCACGATGGCAGCCACGGCGTCAGGCGCCACTGCGGCCGCCAGGGTGAGATAGGCGTGGTCCTGAATGCCGCGGCGCCAGTGCTTGAGCCGCAGGCTCGCGATTGGCCCCGGGATCTCGAGCGACTCGGCGGGATGGACCTGGTCGGTTCCAGGGTAGAAGAGCACGCCGTCACCGTTCGTGTAGTTCCAGCCGGTCTCGCCGGCCGAGGGGCTCCTGGCCTCGGAGCGCCCGCCGAAGGTGTGCGCCGAGCTGAAGAGCCGCGTCTCGCCCTGTCCACCCTGGAAGTTGTTGTAGTAGGTGGACTCCCACACGAACCAGCGGTCGACCTTGTGCTTCCACTGCACCCACCCGAGGTTTCGCAACGCCACACCGTCGTCCTCTATGGCGAGCGTGCCGCTGCCCGGCCGGCCGCCGTTGTACATGCAGAGCTCGCGGCGCGGGTCGCTGATCAGGGCGTCGGCCGCGCGTTGCCAGCGGCCCGCCTGCCCCACCTTGAGCGCGCTGCAGACGATGTCGAGCGACGGGGTGTGCTTGACCGCCCAGGGCGCGGCGACCGTGGCGAAGCTCTTGATGCGATGGCCGGGGCCGGGGTTCGAGCGCACCCAGCTCGCCCATCGCTCGATGAGCTCGTAGTCCTCGGACTCGTCGATGAGGTACAGGAACGCATCGGTCCCGGGCGCGTTGAGGCTGAGCCAGCTGGCCCAGCGGTCGAGGTGTTGGTGCATCGCGCCTGCGTCGCGGTCTTTCCAGCCCCACTGGCCGTAGGTGCCGATCGAGAACACGCCGTTGCCCATGCCCACCCCGGGCCCGTCGTAGCCGTTGGCTCCGACGAAGAGGCTGCCGTCGAGACGGGGACGCCATGCGGGACGCGGCTCGTCCTTGTCCCAGGGCTCGGGCCCGTAGTTCGAGTCGATGAGCGAGATCCGGTGGCGGTGAGCCAGGAGGAAGTGCCGGTCCTGGATAACGCGCTGCAGCGCCAAAGCGGGATCCCCGACGTCCGGATATCGCTTGCCGAGATAGCGGTGGTTGATGTCGCCATAACCCAGCTGGAGCATCGTGCGCGCCGTGGGTCGGTCAGGCAGCTCGAAGCCGCGTACGGTGAGCTCCACCGGGAGGTCGAAGCGCTCGCCAGCGGGGCCCACCACGCTGAAGCTGCCGCGGTAGGCGCCCGGAGCGGCCGTCTTCGGGACCACCACGTCCACCCAGATCGCCTGGTTCGCGCCGGAGGGCACCTCGAAGGTCGGAATGCGCTCGATCGGCACCGCGATGTCTGGATACCACGCGTCCGCGTGCGGGCGGTCTTCCCAGCGCGCCTTGCTGCGCCCCTGGGCGTCGTGGGGACGCCGGAACTTCTCCGGGAGGTGCCGCTCGTCGTAGTCGCTCCACGTGAGGAGCGACAAGCCCTTGATGGGCAGGTACTTGACGAAGAAGACCTCGATGGGCCGGCCGACCCAGTCGAAGAGCTCCGCGCCCACCGCCGCCCGCCGCGAGATGATGGGCGTGGGCCCCTCGAGGCGGTCGAACACCACCGAGAGCCCCCTTGCCGCGGGCCCGGCAGCCTCGAGGATCACCTGGAAGCTCACGGTCTCGTTACGCGCCGCGAAGAGCCGAACGCGCCCGCCGTCGAAGACCGAGTTCTTCCGAGGTTGAGAACGGAGCTCCCCGCGAGGGACCTTGTCGCCGCCGTCGTTCGCCCACACCGCAGTCAGGCCCGGGACGTTCAGCTGCGGGGCTGTGGGCGGCCTGGGCACAGGCGGAGTCGGCGGGCCGCCGGGGTTCGTCGGTCCGAGCCACACCTGGGACTCGGCGAGGGCGGTGCCCACCGCGGCGTGCCCCTCGGGCGACAGGTGCCCGCTTCCCACCGCGTTGTTCGCGAATCCATGGCCCGGGATTCCGGTGGCGGCGTAGGCGGCCAGCAGAGGGTCACCAACGTCCAGAAAGGGGACACCAGCGAGCGCGGCCGCCTCAGAGTACACCCGCGTCTCGGTCGGCGCGGCACGGCGGCCCCGGCGGCTGGCCTCGTAAGCGATGTGGGGCACATCCACCAGCAAGACTGGGGCCCGCGTCCGCAGCTCGACCAGGACCGCAGCCAGTCGCGCGACTGCTTCGCCCTCCTGCCCCACGCCAGCGTCCTGGGCCACCTCTGACTCGTCGCCGCCCCGTAGCGCATCCAGCCAGTCGAGCACGACCGGCTTCAGACGCCGCATGAGGTAGCTCGCCAAGGCCGAGCGGCTCAGGAGAGGCTCGAAGTACCGCTTGAGCTCGTCCTTGGCCGCCACGGCGGGGCGTACACGCAGCACCCGGCCGTCGGGGCTCCGCTCCGCGACGGTCTCGGGGCCAAGCAGGTGGGTCAGGTCGCCCTGCCCCACCACGACCACCAGGAGGTCCGGCTCGAGGTCGCGAAGGCGCTCGGCGACAACCGGGTAATGCGCGGGCCCCATCGCGGAGCGGCCGGCGTTGACGATGTCCCAGCCGGTCAGCTGCCGCTCGAGCCGCGAGGTGAAGTTTTCCGCGACGGGAAGCTGAATGGCCTCGGTGAACGAGTTGCCGAGGACCAGCGCGCGGCGACGGCCCGCCTTGGCCGTGAGCGCGTCGTCGATGAGGCCCCTCTCGTTGACCGTGATCGGCGCCCCGCCCTCGTTGGCGTTGAAGACCAGCGCTCCTGGCCTCCAGACCCAGCCGAGCTCGGCGTCATAGTCCTGGGCGGACGGAGCCGTGAGGAAGGCTCGGCTCACGAGTTCGCCGGCTCCGAGGAGGACGAGGCCGACGACGGACAGCCGGAGCAGGATCGTGGAGAGCGTCATGGTGAGAGGCACATCGGTCTTAAGGCTGCCCGAATTGAATCGAAAAGAGTGCATTGCGGGTCTCCCAACCCGCGGAGGAGCACCTAATGGCCCAAGTCATCGAGCGCGACCATTCGGCGGCTGTCGGCGCGCCATCCCCCGGCCCTACGGAGCCTCTCGACCAATTGGCGACGTCGGCTGTGCCTCGAGCTCTCGTGGCGCTCGCTGGTGCCACGGCCGGACTCGGCACGGCGATTCTGAGCCGCGCGGTTGATGCCCCCAGCGCGGCGGGCCTCGCGATCGCCATTGGCGGCGCGGTCGGGTGGTGGGCGTTCGGCCGCCGCGAGCCCCCTCTAGACCCCAGCAACGGGCGCGACACGGTCACAGGTCTCCTCGATCGCCGCGCGTTCGAACGCGCCCTCGACCATCAATCTGTCCAGAAGAAGCGTGAGCCGAACTTCGTGGCCGTCCTGATGCTGGATCTCGACGGGTTCAAGGACGTGAACGACGAGTACGGCCCCCGAGTCGGAGACCGCGTCCTCCGCGAGGTGGGACGCCGGATGGTCGAGACGCTCCGAGATGACGACGTCGCGGCGCGACTCGGCGCGGACGAGTTCGCGCTCTTCCTCGCAAGCGTGGCCAGGCCCGAGGACGCCGAACAGGTGGCGACCCGAGTACAGGCGGCGCTCTCGGCGCCGTTCGATGGGTTGCCCGACGGTCGTGGGCTCTCGTGCACCATCGGGATCGCCGCCCAGCGGCTCCCCGACCTCGACTGCGACGAGCTCGTGCGGAACTCGGGGCTCGCCCTTCGTCTGGCCAAGAGCGAGGCACGCGGTGGGCTCTACCTCTTCGTCGACGCGATGCGGCAGGGGATCGACCGGCGGCGGCGGCTCGAGGCCTCTCTGCGGCGGCACGCCCCGGTAGACACCTTCAGCCTCGTCTATCAGCCCAAATACGACGTTCAGGGGGGGCACATCACCGGCTTCGAGGCCCTGCTGCGGTGGAAGTGCCCTGAGGTAGGCCCCGTCTCACCTGCGGAGTTCATCCCGATCCTCGAGCAGACGGGCCTCATCGTTGAGGTGGGCGCCTTCGTCCTGGACACCGCCTGTTGCACGCTTCGGGCATGGCAGCAGCGCCTGGCCCGCCCCACGCTCTCCATGGCAGTGAACCTCTCGATGCGGCAGCTGTCCGACCCGGGGCTCCTCGAGACCGTGGGCGAGATCCTGTCGCGCTACGAGCTCTCCCCCGAGCACCTCGAGCTCGAGGTGACGGAGACCATGATCATGGAGAAGCCCGAGCGAGCCATCGAGGTCCTGGTGGGCCTTCGGAAGCTTGGGGTGAAGATCAGCGTCGACGACTTCGGCACCGGCTACTCCTCACTCGCCTACCTGAAGAAGCTGCCGCTCTCCACACTCAAGGTGGACCGCTCGTTCGTGATGAGCCTCCCCAACGAGAACGACGCCGTCATCGTGAAAGCCACGATCGGCCTCGCGAAGGCCCTGGGGCTCACCGTGGTGGCCGAGGGTGTGGAGAAGGCGGAGCAGCTCGAACTGCTCAGGTCATACGGCTGCGATCTGGCCCAGGGTTATCACCTCTCCCGCCCCATAGCCCTGGCCGACGCCGAGGCGCTGCTGGTCCGAGAGGTCCGCGCCGCCTGAGCCAGGAGGCGCCGGGGCCGGGCCCGCGGTCGGGGCCGGACTAGAACGAAGGGTCGCTGAGCCGCTTCTCCGCGACCGGGCCGTAACGCTTCGCAAGGTCGCGGAGAGCGGCCGCGTTTCCGATCAACACCATGAGCAGCGCGTCGGAGCGGGGAAACGCATCCTGAATCACGGCGCTGACGTCCTTGGCCGTGACCCGGTCAATCGCCACGAAGTACTCGGTGAGCGATGTGGCCGGTAGCCCGAAGCGCTCGAGGTCCAGCACTGCCTGGGTCACGGCGTGGCCGGTCTCCAAAGTCGGGGGGAGCTGCCCGCGGAGATAGGTCCGCGAGGAGGCCAGCACCGGCGCGGGGAGAGCGCTCTCGTGCAAGCGGTCGAGCGTCGCTAGCGCGAGGTCCAGGGCCTCCCCGGTCTTCGACGTCTCGGTGAAGCTGGTGATAGCGAGAGGGCCCGCCACCTCCAGCTGTTGAACCGTGAGACGCGCGCCGTAGGTGAGCCCGGACTCGATGCGCAATGCAGTGTTGAGCATCGAGGTGAAGCGGCCGCCGAACGCGGTGCGCACGAGGTCAAAGGTGGGATCGTGCGCGTAGGTCCGCGGGATCCCCACGGTGCCCAGCCAGAAATAGGTTTGAACCGCGTCCGGCATGTCCACGAGCAGCACGCGTCGGGCGGTCGGGCGGGGGTGCTCTGCGAGGCTCGGGAGGGGCTCAGTAGATGCCGGGAGCCCCCCAAAGCCCGCGCGTAGCGCAGCGAGCACGGCGTCGCGGTCGAAGTCTCCGCCCACCGCGATGATCAAGCGGTCGCTCGCCACGAGCCGGGTCCAGTGTGCGCGGACCTTGGCGGCGTCCAGCGCCGCGAGCGTCGTCTCGTTGCCAGTGCCAGGGCGGCCATAGGGGTGACCCGCATAAAGCGCCGACAGGAAGTACTGTCCGATCAGCGCCTGAGGCTGCTGGCGGGCAGCCTTCAGGGACTCGATCGCCCGATCGCGGAGCTTCTGTACTTCGTCGTCGGCGAACCGCGGCTTGGCGACCAGGTCCGCCAGGAGGGCCACGGACCACTCGGCGTCCACGGCCAGCGCGTCGACGCTGAGCGAGATAGACGTGAGATCGGCCGACGTGTTCAACGTCGCGCCACGCCCGTCCAGCTCGCGCGCCAGCTGCTCCGCGTCTCGATCTCCCGCGCCCTTGCGGAGCGCGTCGACCGCCAGGGAGCCCAGCCCTTCCTGTCCCGTGGGATCGAGCCGCGTACCGCCGCGAAGCAGCACCTGGAGTGAGACCAGCGGCACGTCGCGCTTGTGCGCGAGCAGCACGGTGGTGCCGCCCTCGAGGACGACGCGCTCGACCGGCGGAAGGTCGAGGCCTCGGTCCGAAGCCGCTGCCACCGCGGCTGCAAGGGACACCATGAGAACGAGAGAGGCGGGGACCCGCCGGAGCCCGAAGGAGCTCATGGTACGCCGTCCTTCTCAGCGGGCTCGGCCGCGGGTGGGGCGCCAGCGCGCCCGAGGACACCGATCGTGGCCTTGTCGACCGTGAGCCGACCCGCGGCTGCCGCGATCTCGGCGCCCGTGATCGACTCGACCGTCTTCGGCAGCTCGAAGAGGTTGCGCCAGCCGCCGTGGAACGTGTGGAACGTGCCCAGCGCTTGCGCTTTGCCGTCGATGGTCTCGAGCGCGCTCCAGTAGGCCATGAGCGACTGGCGGCGCACCTTATCGAGCTCGTCGGGGCTCGGGCCGTCGCGGGCCAGCAGGCGGAGCTCTTCGAAGATCAGCGCCTCGACGCGCCCGGGCTCCACCCCCTCGTTGAGCTCGGCCTGCACGGTGAAGAGCCCCGGGTCGAAACCCCCGTCCAACCACGCCGAGACGCTGAGCGCGACGCGCTCGGTCTCCACGAGTCGCCGGTGCAGACGGGACGACTCGCCACCGCTGAGCAGCGAGCGGAGGAGGTCGAAACGCCTCCAGTCCGGCGCGGCCGCCGCGGGCGCGTGCCAGACGATCTCGAGGATGGTGATCGGGGTGTCCTCGATTACTTGGAGGCGACGGACGCCGCGTTGCACGGGCTCCTTGACCGCGACCGGGCGCGGCGCGGGCTGGCGCGGGATCTTGCCCAGCGTGCGCTCGAGGTCCCGGAGCAGCGCCTTCGGATCCACGTCGCCCACCGCCACGACGGTGCAGTTGTTCGGGGCGTAGTAGGTGCGAAAGTGACGGCGTAGATCCTCGATCGACCAGCTCTCGATGTCGCTGGGCCAGCCGATCACGGGGATCTGGTACGGGTGCGCGTGGAACGCAGTGGCCCGGATCTGCTCGTCGAGGAAGGACGCGTTGTCGTCGTCGACGCGCATCCTTCGCTCGGAATAGACCACCTGCCGCTCGCTCTCCACCATCTTCGGGTCGATCGCGAGCGCCCCGATCCGGTCGCGCTCGAGGTCGAGGATGACGGGCAACGCGCTCTTCGGGAACCAGTCCTGGTAGACCGTGACGTCGTTCGAGGTGAACGCGTTGTTGGAGCCGCCGTTGGCCTCCATGACCCGGTCGAACTCCCCGGGTCCGTACTTCTTCGCCCCGTTGAACATCATGTGCTCGAAGAAGTGCGAGACGCCGGTGATCCCCGGGGCCTCGTTGCGGCTGCCCACCCGGTACCAGAAGTAGAGAGCCACGTTGGGGATCCGGGCGTCGGGCCAGATCACGACCTCGAGGCCGTTCTTGAGGCGCGCCTCCACCACGGCCTCGGGCCCCGCGGTGAGCGCGGCCAGGACCACCAACGTGCCGATCACGCGAGCACCGTGAGCGACAGGATGGTGACCACCACGCCCATGAGCGCCGCGCCCGCGATCAAGCCCGCCACGACCGGCACGAGGTAGCGCTCGGACATCTCGCGGTTTTTCTTCTCCCAGAAGAAGGCGATGAGCGCGCCCAGGAACATGGAGAGCGGGTTGAAGAACGGCAGGATGAGGCCGAGGCCAACGCCCGAAGCCGACGGCAGGAGCTTCTTGTGCTGCGGGAAGAAGTGCTCCAGGAGGACGAAGAGGGCGCCGAGGCCGAGGCCCCAGAACATCAAGGTCCGGTGGGTGGCGTGCATGTTGGCGATGCCGAACTGGAAGACGTCTGCGACGGCCTTCCAGGACGCTGCCGCGGGCGCCGGGTACTTCGCGGAGTCGCCCAGGAGGACGTCAGCGCTCGGGACCAGCAGGTAGAAGCCCCACGTGGTGGCCACCGTGCCCGTGATCACGCCGAGGAGCTGCGCGATGAACTGGCGGCGGGGGTTGGCGCCGAGCAGATAACCCGCCTTGAGATCGTTCAACAGGTCTGCGGAGGACCCGGCGGCGTTCGCTGTGACCGACGCCGACATGAGGTTCGAGACGGCGTTCTGCTTGATGAGAACGCCGTAGGTGAGCTGCATCACCTTGCCCATGGCGCCGATCGGCGTGATGTCGGTCTCCCCTGTGGCGCGGCACGCCACCAGCGACAAGAAGAAGGTCATGACGATAGCGAGGACGCCGAGGTGCCATGGGATGGAGAAGTACTCGTGCGCCACGATGACCGTCCCTCCTCCGCCGAACGCCACGAGGGCCCACATCCAGGAGCTGGGAACTTCGGTGTCTGAGACCAGGCGGTCGGCCTCGCCGGCGCCCTGCTTGGGCGGGCGGAGCGCAGCCACGATGGTCTTCCACTGGAGCGCGAAGAGCAGGAGACCGCTGGAGACGAGGATGGGGGCGCCGAGCCAGAGGCCGACCTCGCGCCACGCCTTCTGCGGGATCGAGACCGCATACTTGAGCTCGCCGGCCGGGTTCTGCCACTCCTGCCCGAGCCCCCAGGGGCCTAGCGCGAAGGCCAGCACCGTGGCCGAGACCAGCATCCAGATCGTGGTCCGAAGCCCCATGAGCGCGCCCGCGGCCACCATGACCGGGCTGTTCTCGATAGCCACGAACCAGTCCGAGGCCTTGTAGCTGCTCTGGTCCGCCCGGTTCTTTCCCCAGCCCAAGAAGTCGAACAGGTGGAGATGCTCAGGAAGGAGCCCGGTCTTGCCCTCGGGGGTCTCCTTCACGGGCAGCTGGGTGAGGAGCGGGAACAGCGCACCCACCACGGCCGCCCAGAGCAACGCTTTCGCCTTCCTCAAGGCCTCGGCGCCGTCCGAGTACAGCGACTGCAGGGTGGTGGCGGCGGCGAGGCCCGACGGGAACGGCAGCCGCTCGCGGTTGATCATGTTGCGCTTCATGGGGATGGCGAGCGCGGTGCCGAGGATTCCGAGGAAGAACGTCCACATCGCGAGGACGTGCCATGGCAGGTGGTGCCCCTGGATCATGAGGAGCGCCGTGATCGCCGATACGACCGTGCCGCCCGTGGCGTAGCCAGCGGAGGACGCCGTGGACTGCATGCAGTTGTTTTCGAGGATCGTCATGGGCGACCGGGCGAGCTTGAACGCGAGGAGCGCGTTCCAGATCGCGAAGGACAGAATGCACGCGGTGATCGCGACGCCGAGTCCCCACCCGGTCTTGAGCCCCACGTAGAGGTTCGTGAAGGCCAGCGCGAAGCCGAGCAGCGAGCCCATGAGCACAGCGCGCCACGTGAGCTGAGGGGCCTCCGGTCCGCGGTAGATCTTCGCGTACCACTCGGCCTCGGTCATGTCTTTGACCTTGTCCGGCCCGAGGGCTAGCGGCCCCCACTGCGCGGCTTCAGCCGCGGTTTTCGGTGCTTTCTGAAACAGAGCCACGCTCAGACCTCCGGGTTCGAGCGGCGGATGGTGCCCCGCCGCCTCCGCGCACGCAAGGCGCCAACATCGGGGTTTGGGCTCGCGGGCCGGGGTCAGGGGCTCAGGGCAAGCGAAGGAGCAGCTCGTCGCGCCGGCCCAGCCGTTGGCCCGTTACGCCGATCTCTTCGACCACCAGCTCCCGCAGAGGCCCTGGGCGAGTGCAGGCCTCGGGGCATGAACACGCCACCTCCTCGCCCGGATCGACGCGCAGGCGGAGCCTCCCTCCCTCGAGCTCGGCGCGGACCGGGTGTCTGGCGGCCTGCCGCCAGCTCTCTTGCCCCCCGCAGCGTCGCCGCTGCCAGCTCGGGACAGAGCCGGCGCGCTCGACCGTGAGCGAGCCGCTCCCGTCGTCCTGGAGCTCGAGCTCGCGCGCCTCGGGGTGGGCATCCCACCGAACGACCGACCAGCGCCCCGCGAGCCCGACCCTCGCGCCAGAGTCGACGGGGCCCTCGGCGCCGCCGCCGGGAAGCGCTCCAAGAGGAGCCCCCGTCGCCGACCGCGCGAAGACCAGGTCGGCGGTGCTCCACCCCGCGAATGCGGCGAGCGGCTTCGACGCGAGCTCGAGCGGCTCCGGCGAGGGGCAAAACGCTGCGCAGCTGCAGGTCGTGAGCGCGGGCTCACCGAGCCGAAGGGAGGTGTCGCTGGCGAGCACGCTGAACCGCCAGACGAAGCGTAGCTCCGCGGCGCCTCCACAGTGCCCGCGACGCCACGCCTCGAGAGGGCGCGCACGCTCGACAGCGAGCACCCCTCGGCCGTCTGCTGTAATGGCGAGGCGAGCGCCCTCGAGCGGGCCCACCGCGGCGCCGGGCCGGGCGCGAGCCACGAAGTCCCCCGCAAAGCTCACAGGAGCCGCGGGCTCGGTGGGCTGCGCAGGCTCCGCGGCAGGCAGCGGCTCGAGCGGGAGCAGCACGAGGGCCTCGCCGCTCGAGGCGACGCCCACCATCGTCTCGGCCGGAACGTGGCCGGGGCTCTCCACGCGCACTCGGTAGCGTCCGGGTCGAACGACCACCAGGACCTCGGGGCCCTGGCCGATCCGCGCGCCGCCCACGGTCACCCACGCGCCCGGGACCGTTCGGACCACCAGGCGTCCCGGGACGGGCGCCGCAGGCTTGCTGACCCTGGCCTCCAGCTGCGCGATCCGCTCCGAGGCGGCCGCGCGGTCTGCCGCGGTGCGCGCGACCCCGAGATACCGCTGGAACAAGGCGATGGCCTCGGCTGGGTGTCCGGCCTCTTCGTTGGCGCGGGCGATGTTCCAGATGAGGTCCGGGTGAGACCGGATCGCGAGCGCGGCCGTGTACTCGGCGATGGCCTGATCGAACTCGCGCTTATCGAAGTGGGCGTCGCCCCGGTCGACGAAGGCCTGCGCGCGATCCACGTCCGGTACATCGCTCGCGGCGACGGCGGTTGCGAAGAGGGCGATGACGAACAGGCGCGGACTCACTTCTTCTCTACGTCGAGGTCCTTCGGCACCTTAGCCCGCCCACCGGGACGCGGTCGAGCGGGGCGGGGCTCAGGGGCGGCCGAGGGAACGCGCCGGTCCACGCGACCCGCCTCGCGCTCGGCATCCCTGGCGAGGGTGTCAAGCACGGGCGCCGCCGGCGCGACCGGCGGCGCAGGCATGAGCGCGGGCGGCACCGGCGCCGCTGCGTTCGGGTCGGCCTGGTCCCCCGTATAGTCGGACGCCGGGCGCGACCTCCACATCACCCCGGCGATCCCCACGCCCACCAGGAGCACCCCGATCGCAAGAAGCGCCTTTGGGCCTGCGGTGCCTGCGGCGCGGATGGCCTCGACGGTGACGGAGGCGGGGTTCCGCCGGCGCCCTCGTGGAGTGGGGGCCTCAAAGATCGGCTCGGTGACCTCGACCAGCCCGCTCTTCTTCCGAACGGCCTCGAGGGCCTCGATCATCGCGTTCGCGTCTGGGAAGCGCTCCTTCGGCTGCTTCGCCAGGGCGCGGCGCACCACCGCCTCGAAGGCCCGGGCGCGCGGGCTCTTCGGCAGGCGCATGAGCGGGACGGGCTCCTGGACGTGCGCCATCATCACGTCGACCGCCGACTCCGCGGAGAAAGGAGGCGAGCCCACGACCAGCTCGAACAGCACAGCCCCGAGGGAGTAGAGGTCGGCGCGCGCGTCTACCTCCGCGCCCCTTGCTTGCTCGGGCGACATGTAGAGCGGCGTGCCCACAACCGTCCCGGCCGCGGTCAACCGTCGCCACTTATCGCCCGCGGGCGCGGTCTTCGCGATGCCGAAGTCGAGCACGGTGACCCAGTCGTCGGCGCCCTCGCGGACGGTGCGCAAGAAGATGTTCTCCGGCTTCAGGTCGCGGTGGACCACGCCGTGTTCGTGCGCCGTTTCGAGGCCATGGAGCGCTTGTAAGCCGATGGTGACCGCCCGATCGATGGGCATCGGCCCGTCGCGGTGGATCACCTCGGAAAGCGGGGTGCCGTCGAGGAGCTGCGTGACGATATAGATGTAGCCGTCCTCGCTGCGGCCGTGGTCGTACACGCGGATCACGTTGTCGTGATCGAGGCGGCTGGCGGCGTGGGCCTCGTTCTCGAAGCGGAGCACCTGCTCGGGGCTGACGCCGAGCTCCGGGCGCAGGATCTTGAGCGCGACGTGGCGGCCGAGCGAGATCTGGTAAGCCTTGAACACGGTTCCCATGCCGCCGCGCCCGACGACAGAGTCGATCCGATACCGCGCGTCGAACACCGTGCCGATGAGCGACTCCGGATCTTGCGAGATCCGACTCACTGCGATCGGCCGGATGCCGTGCCGTGGGCAGACGCGCCCCTCGACAGCTTCTCCGCACTCGGGGCAGATTCGTAGGGCTCCGGGTGCGGCGGTCACACCGGCGTTGTAGGGGATTGCGAGGACAACGGTCAACGACACCTCGCCAACGAACCGCGCGGGCTAGATCCACCTTGTCGGGCGAGCCCTCGGGGGAGTCCCCCGGCGGGTACCGCGCCCTCCCGTTGGTGACCGGCCGGACCGGGGCTGATCACTCGCCGCGCGCGGTACGCCGTGCCATGCTCGCCTGCGCGTGACCGAACAGCCGCTAGCGAGCCGTGGAGGGCTGAAGCTCGAGGCCGCCTTCGAGGCGTTCCGGCTCGACGTCCGGGGGCTCGGCTGCGTCGACGTGGGCGCGTCCGCGGGTGGCTTCACCGACGTGCTGTTGCGCCGAGGAGCGGCCCACGTCACCGCGATCGAGGGCGGCCACGGCCAGATGCGGCCGGCGCTCGCAGCAGACCGTCGGGTCACGCTGCACGAGCGCTCCAACTTCAAGACCCTGCCGCTCCGGATCGCTGCAGGCCCCTTCGACGCCTTCACGGTGGACGTGAGCTTCGTGGCAGCCCGGACCATGTTGCGGCCCCTCGCGCTGCGGCTCAAAGCGGGCGCATTCGGTGTGGTGCTGGTGAAGCCG
This sequence comes from Pseudomonadota bacterium, assembly GCA_005776725.1. Taxonomy (GTDB): domain Bacteria; phylum Myxococcota_A; class UBA9042; genus SXOO01. The sequence goes on from SXOO01000091.1 coordinate 20,210, forward strand.
CAATTCGAGCTCCCGAAGGAGCTCGTGCCTCGCGGCGGGATCTCGGACAGCCGCGACCTTCGCCGCTTCGCGCTGCGCCGGTTCCGACAGAAGGCCGAGGCGCTGGGCTTCGAGGAGCGGCAGGCGATCGACTGCCCGGTGGCCGGCGGCGACGGGAACGTCGAGTGGCTGGTGCACCTCTGCTTCCTGGGGCTCCCCTCGGTCTGAGGGTGTCGTCAGGCGTCCGACGCGTCAGCGCCCGAGGCGCGCGGCGCACTCGGCGTGACGCTCCGTCGCGCGCTTCATCCGGTCGAAGTCCACGCCGTTGACCTCCTCGCCACGGAGCGTCTCGAACCAGCGAAGGTCGTCTTCGATCGCGCTGCCCGCGCACGCCCGAGTCTCACAGCGGCACATCCGCTCCGCTCGCCGCTCGGACTCCGCCACCCACTCGGCCCGAGACACGCCGAGGGCCTCGAGCGCGTCGCGGACCAACGGGGGATCGGCCTGTGGCGGCGCCGCGAAGGCCCGCCGCATGAATACCTCCATCCCGGGGTCGCGCTCGGACGCCCGCGCCGCCCGCGCCGCCTCGTCGCAGACGGAGGGCAGCCGACCAGCCGACACCCTCGGGCGCTTACCGGGCCGCGCCGGGAACCGCTTTGCCTCCAGGGTGGCGCGGCCCGCCCATGTCACCACGACCTCCGCCAGACTCTCCGGGAGCCCGATGAACACCGAGAGCCTCACGCCATCCCGCGCCACGCGCAGCCCCTTCAGGCCCCGCGCGAGCACCGCGCGCTCCGCCTGAGCCGCGTCTTCCTCCGCGCTCCAGACAGACATCCAGACCGTAAACGTGCCGGGCTCAGTACCGGGCGCAGTGCCGGGCGCAGTGCCGAGCGCAGTACCGGGCGCAGTACCGGGCGCAGTGCCGAGCGCAGTGCCGAGCGCAGTACCGGGCGCAGTACCGGGCTCAGCAGGGGGCCCAGTACCACGCTCGTAGACGCGGTACGTGTCCCCGTCCCAGCCCTCGGCGGCCGTGGCCCCGATGAGGCTCTGCAGCGTCAGCTCGCCCAGCGTGTTCTCTCGGATGCGTATCCATCCCGCGAGCTCACGTGGCTCCTCCGGAAAGACGAAGCGGAGGGGCTCGGCTACGGGCCGATCCGGGTACAGGATTTGCTCTGTGGAGCGGGGTGGCGCGCAAAAAGCCGCGCGCCGGGCGGTAGTCCCGGCGGCCCAGAGGGGCAGCGCGAACCCGAAGCCCCGAGTGTAAGGCGAGAGCAGCATCGACCGCAGCACCTCGGGCGCTGCGTCGTAGGCGGCTCCACCGCCAAAGGTGGCGAGCACGGGGAGCGCCGTGTTCAGGAGGCCCGCCACGAGCCCCGGGGGTAGCTCGAGGAAGCCCTGGCGCTCCTCGGGCGACAGCGTCGCGAGGAGCATCGCGACCATCGCGTCGCCCTCCACGAGCGCCGACAGGGCCAACGACGCGTCGTCGTCCATCTCGACGCGCGCGTGTTGCGCGTGGAGGTCGAAGACCTGGTCTTGCAGCGCGTGGGTAACCTCGTGATCAAGGATCAGGCGCTGGCTGGCTCGGTCGTCGCCACCGAGGAGCGCTTCGAACCACCCGGGTTCCGCCTTCGCCGCCTCGGCGATCAGGGCCAGCTCTTGCGTCTCAGGGTCGTAGAAGCCGGCGACCTGCTCGGCCAGCAGCTCCGCGAAGGTCTGCCCCAACGAGCGGTCCCCGGCCATGAGGCCGAAGGTGCGCCAGGTGACCTCCAGCCCCTGGAGCTCGTCGGGCCCGAACTCGTCGTCGAGGGCGAGCCGCATTCGCGCCCCCAGCGCCTCGCGGTCCAGGAAACGAGCGACCACCGGCGCCGTAAAGCGGTCGCCGGTGAGCGCCGCGATGCGGGCTACGCTGGCCCAGCGCCAGTACGCGAGCGCGAGCTCTGGGCGCGTCTGGTACGCGGCGTCACCCTTCGCGTCGAGCTCCGACAGGGGCTCCTCGGGAGGTGTGGGGAGCGGATCGTCTGCCGGCGAGGGCTCTGGCGCCCGCCGCTCCGCGCGCACCTCGGCGATGTCGACCCGGACGGGAGCCCCGAAGCGACAGCCCGCGGCAAGCACCGCAAGCCAGAGCAGCGACCCGGCTCGGGTTACTTGCAGGCGCCCTGCTGGTAGGTGCCCTGGCCGCTTTGCGAGGCCGCGCACTCGTTCGAGTAGGTGTTCCCGTCGCAGCCGCAGACCGGGGCGTAGATGGTCGTGCAGATCTCAGGCCTCGGCTGGCAGACGCCCGACGCGTCAGCGTACCCGCACATCTGCTCCGGCGTGTAGTAGCAGAACTGGTCCTTGGAGCACGTGTCGCCGAGCCAGCCGCCGCAGTAGGTCTCGAGCGGTGCGTCGCAGGGCGTGTCACTCACCAGCGACACGCCGTTCGCCGCTGCCTCACACGCGTTCAGGTAGGTCTTGTCGTCACACCCACAGACTCCCGTCCCTCCGGCAGGGCAGACCTCGGGGATCGGGGTGCAGATGCCGGTCATGTCGGCTGCGCCGCAGAAGGCCTCCGGCGCATAGGCGCAGTATTGGCCCTCTTTGCACTCCCAGCCGGCAAAGCCACCGCACGCGCCGACTGGCGGCCCGCACTCGCCCGCGCTGGCGACCGAGACACCAGACGCTGCGGCCTCGCACGCGTTGCCGTAGGTCTGGCCGTCGCAGCCGCAGACGGGATCGTAGTTGAGATCGCACGCGGTGGGGATTGGCTCACACACGCCCGGA
>SXOO01000092.1 GCA_005776725.1 Pseudomonadota bacterium
CGGTGACGGAGCTGGTCACGGGCCTCGATCTCGTGGGCGAGCAGATCCGCGTCGCGCGCGGCGAGCCCCTCGGATACGACCAGAGCGCGCTCGCTCAGCGGGGCCACGCGATCGAGGTGCGCCTCTATGCAGAGGACCCGGTCACGTGGCTGCCCGAGGTGGGGCGCGTCGAGCGCCTGATCTGGCCGGAGGGACCGGGCATCCGGGTCGACTCGGGCATCTACGAGGGCTGGGACGTCGGAGTGCACTACGACCCGATGCTGGCGAAGCTGTGCGTCTATGCGGCCGACCGCCCCAAGGCAGTGGCGCGCCTCCGCAGGGCGCTCGCGGAGACCGTTGTGCTGGGCGTCAAGACCAACCTCCCGCTCCTCCAGCACATCGCCGAGTCCCCCGCGTACCTCGCGGGAGACACGACCACGGCGTTCTTGAGCGAACACCCCTTCGCGCACCCAGCGCCTCACCCCGTGGCTGCGTATGGCGCACTCGTCGCGACGGCCCCGGCCTCGACCTCGGGGGGCGCCGACACCACGGCGGCGGGCACAGACCGGTACTCCCCGTGGGGACGCCTCGGAGCCCTCCGCCCATGACCGAGCCCACCACGAACAACGCTCGCCGGACTACCGCTTTCGACACGCCCAGCGGACGGATCACCGTGAGCCACGACCCGCTCGGGGTGGCCGTCGGCGATGGCGCTGCCACCCCGCTCGTCGTTCGGCCCGTTCCCGGCCCTCGCGGGGCGCTCGCCGTCGATGTCGGCGGGCGTCGCGTGTTGATTTGGTCCGCCGTGACTACGCAGGGGACCCAAGCCACCCGCCATGTCGCCACGTTGGGACGCTGCACGCACTTCATGGAGGTGCGCAACGCGCGACGGGGCGGAGGAGCGGAGCCCAGCGACCTCGGGTCGCCCATGCCGGGAACGGTGCTCGATGTCCGCGTCGCCGCCGGCGACGTCGTGGCAAAGGGCGCCGTGCTGGTGGTGATCGAGGCCATGAAGATGGAGCACAGCGTGGTCGCGCCCTCGGCGGCGCGGGTGCGAGCGGTCTTCGTACAGCGCGGCGACCGCACCACCCCTGGACAGCCGCTGGTCGACCTCGAGCCCGTCGCCTGAGCCGCGGACTGCGCGACGCTCAGCCCCTCCCCGACTCGAAGCGCCGAGACGCTTCCCGACATAAGCCGCCCGTGCTAAGTCAACGCCGTTTCTCTCGCAGACTGTAAGGAGCCTCGATGCGAACCGCATCCCGCACGACGTTCGTCGCTGCCCTCATCGCCACTCAGGTCGCCACTGCCGGCGGCTTCGACACCCCCGTGCTCTACTCCGCTCGCCACATGGGCATGGGCGGCACCGGCGTGTCTTGGGTCTACGATCCCACGGCGCTGTACATGAACCCGGCAGGTATCGGAAACACCGAGTTCATCACGCTGCACCTCGACCTGTCGCCGATCATCGCCAGCATCGAGGCGATCCCGGAGAAGGACACCGAGGCGAAGGCTGGCCCCGCGGTGTTGGTCCCCTTCCTGTTCGGCAGCTCCTTCCGTATCTGGAAGTACCTCACGTTCGGGATCGGAGCCTACCCGGTCGCATCGGCTTCGGGCGGGTACAAGTACGACTCGAAGCTCTCCAAGGACGCGGACGGCACCCCCCTGGAGGTCACGGACGAGACCACGATCCGCTTCATCGAGATCTCGCCAGCGCTCGCGTTCAACTACAAAGACATCCTGAACGTCGGGGTCGGCTACCGGCTCACGCTGGCGCAGCTCAAGCGCTTCAAGGAGACCGAGGGTGCCACGTCGCCCTTCTTCGACTTCGATGCGTCGGGTTGGGACTTTGCGGGCGTCCGCGCCGGAATTCAGTATCGCCCGATCAAGTACTTCTCGGTCGGCGTGAACTATCGCCACAAGATCGAGCCCGTCGCCGAAGCCGACAGCGGCACGCTGATCGCCGCGGTGGAGGACATCAAGTACCCGCTGGTCCTGCCGTCGCGGCTCTCGTTCGGCTTCCGCGCTGACGTCCCCCTCCCGATCGGCTCGCTGGGGATCTCAACTGACGCGGAGTACGGGTTCCAGAGCCAGAACGACACGTCCGTTGCCACCTACGTGCTGGGTGGCAAGGAGTCGTCGCTCAACGTTCCGTTCAAGTGGAAGGACGCCTGGACGGTGCGCTGGGGCGCCGAGCTCTCGTTCCTCGAGAGCTGGGCTGCGCGCGTCGGCTTCGTGTGGGATCAGGAGACCTCGAACCGCAGCTTCTCCTCGGCGTTCGGCACGCCCCCGGCCGACACGTGGAGCTACACGCTCGGCGGCGGCTACAAGGCCAAGAGCTGGGAAGTGAACCTCGCGTACGCCTACCGCAGCGGCGGCACCACGATCACCCAGGAGGACGTGGACGCGCGAGACCCCGATGGCAAGGACGGCCCCGAGAAGGCCATCACGTGCCTCACGTGCAGCTTCCCTGGCGAGCATCAGATCGCGCTCCACGGCATCTATGTCGACTTCTCCTGGTACTTCGACATGCCGTCGGCGATCGCCAACTGGTCCCGCACGGCCGACTAATCGCCCTGTTGAGGGCGGGAAGTCTCCGCGTGACCGGCGGGTTCCACGGCCGTCCGCGGCGCCTCGAGCGTTCGAAGGAGTCCCTCGTGCTCAGCTTCTCCCCGTCCTCCTCGCGAAGCCTCGCGACGCGCGCCGCCTTGTGCAGTGCCTGTCTCCTACCCGCCGCCGCTGGCGCCAGGCTCTATGACGGCGCTCCCGTCGTGGCCGTCCAGGATCGCCTCTTCCTCCACCTCGAATCGGGCCCAGCGCCCGAGTTGTGGGGAGGGACCATCGAGGTCCTGGCAGAGAGCGACGCCACTGCCGCGTACGTCGTGCCCTTCACCGGGGCCACTGCGACCACGGAGCCCTGGACGGAGCCCACCGTCACCGTCTTCGGCGCCAAGGGGCCCGTGTGCTCCGCCAAGCTCGAGAAGCCCGTGGTCCTCATCCGCTTCGACGAAGAGAGCAGCGAGGGCGAGCGCTCGCCAGCAGACCGCGACGCGACGATCGCCCGCGCGAAGACGCGAGCGGCCGACGCGGCCCTGGCGCTGCCGCTGACACCCGTTGGCGCGTGTGAGGGGGCGCTCTACGCCGTGCACCCGGGGCGCGTGCCAAGCCCGCTCACCCTCAGCCCAGCCGATGCGTCGCTGCGCAAGCGGGCGCTCGAGCAGTTCCGCGCCTTGCCTTTCTCCAGGGCGCAAGAGGCCCCTTATGCCCAGTGGCGCGCTGGGCAACCGGCCGAGGCCAACGCCCCGGAGCGCTGGGAGGCGGCCGCGGGCGCCCCCGGGGTTCAGCTGCTCGAGGGCAGCGGCCGGAAGTATGTGGTGGTGAGCGTGGTGGACGACCAGGGCTGCGGCGACTTCTTCAGGGCGAACGCAACCGTGGTCTTCGCCTTGGAGGGCAAGGCGTTGCGGCCATTGACCAACCCGGTCCGGCCGCCGGAAGGGATCACCGTCCGGGCCGCGGCTGACATCGACAGCGACGGCGTGCCAGAGCTCTTCTCGTGGGACGGGATCCTACGCGCCACGAGCGCTCCGAACGAGCAGCGGCTGATCACGGCCCCGCCGTCCTACTTCTGTCCCTGCTGAGCGGCGCGACGTGGGGGGATGCCCCCCCGATGGGCGAAGCCGGCCGGGGCGCTGACGCCCCGGCCGCCGCCTCGTATTAGCGCGAGACCTGATCGAGCTCGGCGATCATGGCTTTGGTGGCGTTCATGGACTCGTCGAAGGCGACCATCTCGCTCGCGGTGAGCGGGATCTCCACGGCCTTGCCGCCGGCGCGGCTGATCACGGTGGGCACGCCGCCGTAGATGCCGTTGTAGCCGTACTCGCCGTTCAGGCGGGTGCAGCACGCCATGACCTCACGGGTGTCGAGCAGGTAGGCCTTGGCCATCCGCACAGCCGCGATGGCGGTGCTGAAGGTGGCCGAGCGGCCCTGGCGCTGGATGATCGTGCGGCCGCGGTCGCGTACCTCACGGGTGATCTGCGCCACCCTCTCGCTGTTGATGAGGTCGGTGAGCGGCTTGTAGGCCACCTTGGCCGTTGAGTAGATGGGCACCATCTCGGGGCCGTGGCCGCCCATCACCACGCAGTCGACCTGCGACGCCGGGACGCCGGTGGCGAGCGACGCCGCGATGTTGAAGCGGCCGGTGTCGAGCACGCCCGCCTGCCCGATGACGTGGGTCTCGGGGAAGCCGAGGTTGCGGAACGCGAGCTCGACCATGGCGTCGAGCGGGTTCGTGACCATCACCAAGAAGGCGCCCTGGGCAGCCTTGCCGATCTCCTTGGCCAGCCCACCCACGATGGGCACGTTGACGCCGATGAGGTCGGCGCGGCTCTGGTCCGCGCGGCGGGGGAGCCCGGCGGTGAAGATGATCGCGTCGCAGCCCTCGAGGTCCTTCACGTCGCTGGTGAGGCGCATCGTGTGGCCCGTCTGCAGGATCCCGATGGCGTCGAGGATCTCTTCGTAAGCTCCGACTTGAGCGCCAGGGACCTGCGAGAGCGCCTCCGGCCGGTCGAACGCCACGATGTCGCACGTGAGGCTCGGGTCCAGCACCAGGGCCTTCGCCGCCTCGATGCCGATGCCACCGAATCCAACCAGACCAATCTTCGCCATGGAGCCATCCTGTTCGTTTGTTTTGTTGCGCGGACTTGCGGCCGGGTCGCGCCCGGGTCTCCCCCGGGTCTCCCCTCATGCTCGTGGGGAGACTGCTCGGCCGCGCGTGCGCGGCGTTACACCGCACGTCGCGCGCGGTGTCAACGGATTACCCGGAGCGCGAGGTCTGTTAAGCTCACCTCTACCGCCAGCTCTCGAGGTCCCGCCATGTCGCTCCGCTCGCTCCTCCCCCTCCTTGCAACCGCCGCGCTCCCGCTCGTGGCGTCCGCCGGCGCTCCCCCGGACCCGAAACGCACCGTGGTGCTCATCGGGAGCGTCATCGAGCACGGCACGCTCGTCTGTAAGCCCGGCGACTTCCCGGGGACGTGGACCGACCTCCACCACCAGGTCGGCACCGTGCGCGTCGACGCGGACGGACTCGAGAAGCACCGCGGGAAGGCGGTCGTGGTGGTCGGGGAGGTGACCGAGGAGGGTCGCCCTGAGCCGAAGTATCTCGGCGGAGGCTGCCTCCCCGCCCAGATGCGCAGCGACTGGGAGCCCACTCCCGGGGGCATGCGGATCTGGCACGGCTCGCCGGCCGACTTCCGCCGAGTGCGCGCGACGTCGGTGACGCCGCTCGCGCTGACGGTGTCTGCCAAGAAGCCGGGCCGCGCGCGCGTGCAGTACACGCACCCTGACATCCCAGGCATCAAGGCGATCCGCCTCGTGATGCACTACGAGGGGTGTTACGGAAAACCCGGCAGTGACGAGGTCACCAGCCCGCCCCTGCCCGTCAAGCCGGGGAAGACCGTGAGTTACGACTTCCCCGTCCTGTCGGGCGACAAAGACCGGGACCACGTCGCCACCTCCGTCCGACTGTCAGCGGAAGGGGAAGGTGTGGTCTTCGACCTGGACGCCAGCCTGTACCGGCACGGCCTCGACACGAAGTGCCCGCGGGACTGAGGCTACCCGGCCCCGCTTAGTTCAGAGCGCCGCTGATCCGGCCGGGATCGAAGCCCGGGAAGAGCTGCCCGTTGGCCCAGATCACCGGAACCCCGGTGAGGGAGCGCGGATCCACCCCGGCCTTTTGGGCGTAGGCCGCCATGTCGGCCTGGGCCTTCGGGTCCTCCTCCACATCGCGCTCGACGATCTCGATCCCCTTGTTACGAAACCACCGGCGCGCCTGCGTGCAGACGCCGCACCACGACGCCGTGAACATGACCACGTCGTTGGTCCCGGACTTGGCTTGCGCCGCGCCCGTGGGCTTCGGGGCCGCGACCGGGGGCGCCTTGGCCTGGACCGGCGCAGCCGGCGCAGCCGCAGCACGCAGCCGTGCCAGCTCGGCGTCGAGCTCGCTCTGCGCCACCATTCGGTAGGGGTAGGTGCCATCGGCGCCCGGCGTTCGAAGGTCCGCGAGGATCACGTGCCCAGCGGGCACCTCTACGGTCTCCGGGATGGCGATCACGGCCTCGCGTGCGGCCGCGGGCACCGCGTCGATGCTGTCTGCGGTCTTGGCGGTCTTCCCGTCTCCCTCGAAGTACCGGAACAGCAGCTTCTCCCCGGCTGCCACGCGGACGGCCGGCACCACGACGGCCACGGGCGCAGCGGGCGGCGCCGCCTCGCCTGAGGCGCAGGCGAGGACCAACAGCGGGATGAGTACGAACGAACGGACCATGGGCTCCTCCTCAAGAGCGCCGCTAGCATAGACCTCGAGCGGCGCCTTGCCAGGGGGGGCCACGCCGACCGAGACTCATCACACCATGTGGCCCGAACTCAGCTCAGCGGTTCGGCGCGGAGACGCTCGCGCGATCGGGCGTTTCATCCGCGCGGTAGACGACCGCCTGCCCGGCGCCGAGGAGGCGCTCGACGCGCTGGGCGGGCCTCGGCCCACCGTCGTCGGCATCACCGGGCCGCCGGGAGCCGGGAAGTCCACGCTCCTCGGCCGCCTCGCCGAGCTCTGGCGCCCCGTGGGCCTCGTGGCCGTGGACCCGAGCTCACCGTTCTCTGGGGGAGCGCTCCTCGGAGACCGGCTGCGCTTCTCGGCTGTGGCCCGCGAGCCCGGCGTGCAGGCGGTGTCGCTGGCCTCACGGGGGGCGCTCGGCGGGCTCTCGCGCGCTACGGAGGCCGCCGTCCGCGTGCTGGGCGCGGCGGGCTACCCGCGCGTGCTGGTAGAGACCGTGGGCGTCGGTCAGTCCGAGGTGGAGGTGGCCACCCTCGCCGACGTGACCTGCGTGGTCCTGGTCCCGGGCCTCGGTGACGGGGTTCAGGCGATGAAGGCCGGGCTGCTCGAGATCGCCGACGTCTTCGCGCTCAACAAGGCGGATCGGCCGGGCGCGCGCCGCCTCGCCTCCGAGCTGGACGTCGCGGTGGACCACATCTTTGCCCTTCGCGGCGTCCGCCCCGAACGGGTATCCACCGAGGCGACCGCCGGCCGGGGCGTGTCCGAGCTGGCCGCCAGCATCGATCGGGCGGTGGCGCAGGCGGCGCTCCTCGACCCGCGCGAGCGGGCACGCCGTCGGCTCTTCGCCCTAGCGCTCGACGCGCTGCACGATCGGCTCGCGGCGACCCCGGGCGAGCCCTTCGTCGACTCCGTCGTGGGCGGTCGAAGCGGGCCTTACGCGGCGGCGCGCGCCTGGGCTGAAGCGGCGATGGCGGAGTACCCAGGCCGTGATACACCCGGCGCATGAAGCGCAGGAAGCCCCCCGTCGCCCCCCCCGAGTCCGCACGGCCGGCCTCTCCGCAGGCGCCCAGCGCCGAGATCGCTGCGCAGGTACTGCCAGATGCACCCGATGCTTCCGAGCCCCCACCGCTCATTCGGTTGAGCGTCGTCGTCCTGGGCGCTGCCCTGTTGGCGCTCCCCTACGCGCTCGGGCTCAGCGGGCCGCCGCGCGCACCCGCCGCTGGCGCGTTCGTCGCTGGCTTCAGCGCGCTGTGTGGCGTCGTGGCGCTGTTCGTCGCGGCGCGGCGCCCTCTCCGAGCCCCCACGGAGGGCGCGGGCCTCGGGTGGCTCACCGCGGAGGCCCCCGGACTCGTCGTGCTCAGCGCCTCAGCGGCGCTCATCGCGGCGCTCGGCCTGCTGCCAGAGACCTTCGCGTGGCCTACGCGAGGCATCGGTGAGCGGTTGTTCGGGTTCCCGGCCCTGGTGGGCCTCCCGCTCGCGGGCGCGGCGCTCCTGGCGCGGCGGCCTGTCATCGCTGGGGCGGGCTGCGCGCTCGCGCTCGCTGGACTGCTCCAGCCCTTCCCCGTGCTCGACGATCTGGCCCCCGCGGTCGTGCACGCGGCCCTTCGCACCGACGCCGCTGACGGCATCCTCCTCCTCGCCTTCGTGGGCCTCGCGGCGGCCGGGCTCTTGAGCCCCCTCTTCGGGGGGCGCGGTGCCCTCCTTTGGCCGGTCCTGGGCGCTGGCCTCGCCTGCCTCCTACCGGCGGCCCAGGCGCTGCGCCTCGTAGAAGGCGCCGAGTCCCTCCCGCTGGTTGGCCTCGTGGCAGGCGCCACGCTGCTCCTGGTCGAGGGCCTTCGCGCGGCGCCTCGCGCCCCTGGCCCGGTGGTGAAGCGGGCCGCCCTGAGCGTGGAAGGCCTTTTCCTCCTCGGCACGGTCACGCTGTTCCTGCTCCTGAAGGCGTTCACCTGGCGGTGGTCCACAACGGACGAGAACATCTACTTCTACGGGGCAGTCGCGATCACACGGGGCACCCTGCCCTACCGCGACTTCTTCTTCGCGCACCCGCCGATGCACATCGTGGTGCCCGCGGTCATCTTCCAGGTCTTCGGGTTCTCCATCGCGGTCGCGAAGGCGATCCCGGTGGTGGCGACGCTCGTGACCGGAGGGCTCCTGTGGCACCTCGCGCGGCCTCGCCTGGGCCCGCTGACGGCCCTCTTCACACTGATCGCGTTCTTCTTCGCCCACGAGCTACTCCAGGCGTCGACCAACATGAACGGCGTGGAGCTCACCAGCCTCTGGCTCACCCTCGGGCTCTGGGGCGTGCAGACTGGTCGGCCCCGCCTCGCCGGGGTGGCCCTGGGTCTGTCCGTGACCACCGGGTTCTACGCTATCGGGGGCGCCCTGGCGCTGGTGGCGATGGCGCTGGCCCGCGAACTGCGGACGGGCCTCCGCGTCGCGGTGGTGTTCGCGGCGGTCGGAGGCGCGATCAACCTGCTGTTCTATGGCATCGGGGGCGAGGCCTATCTCCAGGCCGTGTACGGCTACCACATGGCCAAGGAGCAGAAGCCGCTGATCGGCGAGTTCCTGAAGACCACATACCATCACGCGCCGCTGGTACTGGGCCTCGCGCTGGCGCCGTTGGTGGGAGCCTGGCAGCGGTTCACGAATCACGCGCCGCTCATGGCCAAACCCGACCAAGAGGTCGCCGGCAGCTTCTTCGCGCCGTTCAAGCTCGTGGATGAGCCTGCGCTCGGGACCGTCAAGGTGGTCTGGCTCCTCGCGGTGAGCCTGGTGTTCGAGTTCACACTGTTCCAGGAGATCTACGGCTTCTACTTCGCGCTCATCTTCCCGGCGGCGGCCTTGTGCACGGGCTACGCGGTCGCTGGGATCGCGGGCTCAGTGGTCCACGGACTGGAGGCGCTGCGAACGGGCAAGCTCGCCCCGCTGGGCGTCGCAGCCGCGCTCACGGTGGGCTACGGGCTCTGGGTGCCACTCACGGTGGAGACCAACTGGGCGTTCTCGCACCCGGGCAAGCCCGGCGTCGACGCCAACGGGAAGCGGGACCGCTTTCCACCTCCCGCGAAGGGCGTGAACCCCGAGTGGCTCGAGCTCGGAGAGCGGCGCGACTACCCCTGGATCGCTCCCGCCGCCCTCGACCCATGGGCGACCCGCGTCGTGCGCTCGCTCTTCTGGCGCGACCACCGGCTGAAGGGCGCCGTGGTCCCGGGGCATCGGCACTTCTTGTGGCAGAAGGCGCTCCACTTCGACGCGGCCGACGCCGTGGGCGCGTTCGTGAAGGAGACGGCCGCTCCGGACGAGACGGTCGCTGGCAACTCGCTCGTCGCGCCAGCGGTCGCGCTCCTCGCCGAGCGGCGCATCAGCGCCGAGTACGTCGACACGAACGGCAAGCGCTTCAATACGGGCCTCGAGAAGTTGCAGTCGTTCTTCGAGGCCATCTGCAAAGACAACGTGCGGTACCTGGTGGCGGCGCCGTCGGGCTTCATGAGCAACGACCTCTTCGAGCGCGTCCCCACCGTCACGCGGTACTTCCAGCGCGCGAAGGACTTCCCCTCGCCGATGAACAAGTTCGACAAGCCGGGGGTCCCGCCGTTCGCGGTCACGCTCTGGGAGGTGAAGGACCGAACCGCCACGCCCCGGTGCACGTGGCTACCCGGGAGCCCGGTGCCGTGACTCACGGCCCGGTCATCTCCGCGCTCCCGCGCTTCGGTGAACTTCACCGGAGCGCGAGAGCGCGGAGGTGAACCGGGCCGGTAGCTATGCTGCCGCGGCCCCAGCATGAATTACGACGTGGCGCCGCCCTCGCCCAGCGAGCGCACGGCGCGGCGTAGGGCAGCGTCGGGGAACCCCGTCATGACGATCCGCCCATCGGGGAGGATGGAGATCTCCACCCCGCCGGCGCCGAACGCTTCGGGTGAGTGCTTGTCCGTGAGGCAGTGGATCCGCTGGTTGGCCGACGCGGCGAACGCGCCGGGGCGCCGCTCACCCACGACGTAGCGGCCCGCCACCACCACATCGAGCAGCTCGAGCGCGAGACCTGCGCCCGGCAGCGCCTGGAGCTCCTCGAGCGAGTAACCGGAGAACACGAGCAGGCTCTCCACGCGGGGGCGGAGCCGAGTGAGCAGCGCCGTGAGGCCTTCCAGCTGCTGAAACGGCTCACCGCCGCTCACGGTGACCCCTTCAGGCGCACGTGACAGAAGCTCATCAGCGAGCGCCGCCACACCGACGACGCGGCCACCGTGCGCGTCGTGCGTCTCGGGGTTGAAGCAACCGGGACAACCCAGCGTGCAGCCCTGGAGGTGAACGACCGCACGCCGGCCAGGGCCGTTGACCCGCGAATCGTGGAGCACGCCGTGGACACGCACCGAGTCTGGTAGGACGCCGATATCACGCATGCACTGACGTTGACCCCTTTCCGCGGGCGCTGGTATGGTCGCGCGGTTTTGGCGGGAGCCTATCCGCTCCCCGCCTTCGCCGATACTCCCCGCGCACGCCGAGGCCCTCGCTCATCATGCTGCCGCTCCATTCTGCCCGCGCGCTCCTCACCTGCTTCGCCGCCATCCTCGCCCTGGGTTGCAACCGTGGGGACCCCTCGTCCTGCGGTTATTGGACCGAACGCCTCTCCACCGATCACAAGGAGAAGATGGCGATCGAGAAGCTCGGGAAGCTGAAGTGCACGTCCGAGGTGAAAGCGCTGGTCACGTTCTACCCGAACGCCCTCTACCGCGCCGAGATCGTCAAGACGCTCGAGGGCTTCGGCAACATCGACAAGACCAAGCGCCCCGAAGTGCTGCCCGTGATCAAGCAGGCGCTCCGGGATCGCGAGGCGGGGCCGCTCGCAGCGCAGCTCGTCCGCTCCTGGGCCGTCAAAGAGGCCGTCAAGGACGTCGAGGAGCTGATCCAGTCGAACAACAACCCGGGCGCGCGCGAAAACCTGCTCAGCACGCTCCTCTCCTTCGTCACGCCGCAGGAGATCCTCAACACGCTGATCTTCCTCGTGGCGGCAGACCCCACCACGCAGGGAGTCCAGGTCAACCAGCAGGCGGCCGAGCGGCTCAGCAAGCTCGACTGGTCCAAGGTGGACGAAGAGACGAAGAAGACGGCTATCGACCGCCTCATCATGGGCCTCTTCATGGTCGACGCCGCGGGCACCACCTCGTACCAGGCCGCGCGTGAGGCGCTCGGCGCGATCGGCGCGGCCTCCGGGGCGTCGCTCATCGAGGCGCTCAACGGGAAGCACGCGCTCCTCAACAAGACCGCCGAGACCTACGGTATCCCGCGGTGGCAGCACCGCGACGGTCCCGAGCTCGTCGAGGTGCTGTGGGACGTCGGCGACCCGAACTCGGCCGTGGCGGTGATCAAGTCCATGGCGCGCTCGGGCAATCAGATGCCTCCCGAGGTCGCGCTGCTGCCGTCGGACAAGCAGCAGAAGTGGTCCAACACCAACTCGAACCGGATGGTGATGGGCTCGTTCATCCTCGCCTTCCTCCGCAACAATGCGGTGCTCGACGAGGCCAAGAAGATCCTGCTCCGCCCGCAGCCCTGGGTCCATCAGTTCATGCAGACGGGCAATGCCCTCGCCCTGATGGGCACGCCTGAGGCGCAGACCGCGCTCTTCGATGTCTTGGACACCCTCGGCGCCCAAAAGAACGTCATGAACCAGGCCAACCTGCTCACGGCGGTCACTCTCGCCCTCACGCCGGACTTCCTGGCTCGCTACGAGGCCACCGCCGTAACGGAGCCCACGGACGAAGCGAAGAAGCAGGAGACCGCCGAGATCCGCGAGGCCTCCGCCGAGGCGCTGCCCAACTCGTACTACCTCACGGTGAAGAACTGCGTCGCGAAGAACTTGGCGCCCGATCAGGCGTGGACCTGCTACGCCGACAACCTGAAGGCCGCGAAGGGCCGCTTCACGGTGATCCGCGACGAGGTCGATGCCGCCATCAACGCCATGGCCAAGGCGCATCAAGAGCTCGGAGACAAGGTCAAGCCCCTGCGCGAGGAGTACGAGACCCTCTCGAAGCGCCTCCGCACCGAGCTGAAGCCCATCATCGAGACGATGAAGGACTCGAAGAAGAAGGAGGAGGTCGAGAAGTTCAACGCCACTGTCGACGAGTTCAACAAGGGCATCGAGCGCCTCGAGATCATCCAGAAGGAGCGCACCAGGATCGCCGAGGAGGTCCTCACGCAGCCGAAGGCGACGCTGAAGGAGAAGCAGCTCGCGTTCTACTCCATCGAGAAGTCCGTGATCACGCTGGCCCACCTCGGCGCCGCCAACGACGAGACCTACCAGCTGGTGCTCGACCTCTTCCGCGAGTCGCCGCCCACCTCCTTCCTCCAGTTCCGGCAGTGGGCCTTCGTCTACATCGAGCGGTTCGCCACCAAGGAGCGCAAGGCCGCGCTCGAGGCGCTGCTCGCCTTGGAGAAGTCGAACCCCATGGCTCAGTACTTCGTCCTCCGCCTGCAGCACCTCGTGAAGCGCATCGACCGCGGGAGCTGAGCCGAGGACGCGTCCTCGCCAGGTGCTGAGGACGCCCCGGCCCCCGAACCACGCAAGAGCGCCGGCCCGCTCGAGGGCGCCCTCAACCGCCCCCGCGCGCGGCTCCCCCCACACATCACCGTTTTTTTTGACCGACCGGCGGGCGCCGGCCACTTTCGGAGCTAACGCGCGGGATTGGGTCATTGCTCGTCTCCGCGCCGAGTGCGGTCTCCGGACCGCCGCCGGGAGGTCTGCTTGCGCCCCTGTATCGTGCTCCTTCTCCTCCTTGGTTGTGGCCACGGCCTCGCGCCCATTCGCCCGGTAGCGCCTCAGGAGGCCGCTGAGCCCTCAGCGGTATGGCCTGGCTACGTCACCGAAGAAGACCGCGCCCTCCTCGCTGACGCCGAGGCCCGCCTCGAACACGCTCGCAAGGGCGAGCTGCTCGTCACCGTGCGCACGGCCGACGGCCTGCCTGTTCGCGTCCCGCTGGACGTCCGGTGGCGACAGGTGAGCCACGACTTCCGCTTCGGGGTCCACTCGGTCTTCGATCCGGCCGTGTGGGGGCAGCTCCTGCGCGCCGGCGTGAACCACGGCGCGGTCGCTGTGGACTGGGCCAGCACCGAGCCGGTCGCGGATACGTGGACCACGGAGGCTGTCGAGGCCGCCTACGGGCTCGGCGTCCTGCCGGACATGGGCGTCTCCATGCGCGCCACCGCGGCGCTCTGGATGCGCCCTGAGCGCACCCCAGCCGCCGTGAAGGACCTTCAAGACAAAGAGGCCCTGTTCCGCGCGGTCGATCGCCACGTCCGTGGCCTGGTTCAGCGGGTCCGCGGCGACGTGGTGCTGTGGGACGCGCTCAAAGACCCCGACGCCACGTGGTCCGCCGCGCTCGGCGGGTCGCACAACGCCCTGGTGCGCTTGGCCTCGACTGCGGTCACCGCAGTGCGCGCCGTCGACAACGTGGTGCCCATCGGGATCTCTCTGGATGACCCGCTCGGGCTCTCGGTGCCCAGCGAGGGCCTCCGCCCCCTCGCCTTCACGAAGCGGCTCTTGGACACCGGCGCCGATGTCGACGTGCTCAGCCTCGACTTCTACTACAACGCCCACCTCGCCAACGACGAGTCGGCCGCTCGCGCCTCCCTCGGGGAGCTCGCCGAAGGGCTTCGGACCTACGCCAGCTTCGGCAAGGTGCTGCACGTGGGCGGTGTGTCCGTGCCCTCCACGCCGCATCCCGACGCCAGCCGCGCCGGTTACTGGGGTCGTCCCTGGAACCCGGACCTCCAAGCGGTCTACCTCCGCGCCTTCTACACGTTGGCCTTCGCGGACGAGGCCGTGCGCGCCGTGGTCTGGCGCGACGCCGTGGACGCAAACGCGCACGTCGCGAGCGGCGGGCTCTTCGAGCGGCCCGGCGCCGCAAAGCCTGCGTTCTACGCGCTCGGAGACCTCATCGCCGGCTGGACGACGCGCGACCGGGGCCTCACGGGGGACGAAGGCCAGCTGCGCTTCCGCGGCTTCGCGGGAGACTACGTGATCGAGGTGACCAGCCCCACCTCCGGCGAGCGCCTCACGCGCACCGCCAGCGTACGAGAGCGCGAGCTGGACTCGCTGATCATCGACCTCCCGGCCTCCTGGGAGGGTGTCCCCTTCCCGACCGAGCCGTCAGGTTCTGCACGCGCAGAAGCGCCGCTGTAGAGAATCGCTACAGCCCGTCTAATCGCTGCCGTCGGCCTTACGCCCACTGGCGCCGTCTTCTCGTGCTAATCTCGGTGTTTGAGCGGTCGCCCCCGCGGGGCTCCCCGAGGCCACCCCGCTCAGCACGCTTTTTGCATCCGTCGCGGCGCCGCGATCAATCTCGGCGCACGGAGCAACCCACACCCGGGGAACTCCCCATCCGCGAACCGGAGGCTGACCTTGACCCACCGCGCCATCCTCACCGTCGCCCTGCTCGCCGCCTGTGTCGACTTGCCCAGCGGCGGGAGCTCGAGGCCTGGGGCCGACGGGGACGCCTCCTCAGAGCCCGGCGTGATCCCGGACAAGGAGCCGGTGGTGGAGGTCCCCGAGCCCAACACCGAGGCGCTCGTGGTCCTCACTTCAGCCGAGCCGGCCCAGGGCCGCACGGCTGGGGCAGAGCTCGTGGTGCTCACGGGCTCGGGCTTCGTGGACGGCATGAAGGTCTGGTTCGAGAACGTCCCCGCCGGAGAGGTTCACGTCCTCTCGCCCATCGTGGCGCATGTGCGAACGCCGGCGCACGCTGCGGGGCCCGTGGACCTGCGGGTGGTCCGATCCGACGGCGAGACCGCCACCCTCGAGGACGGCTTCAAGTTCAAGGACGCGATCAGCGTTCACTCGGTGTTTCCCGCAGAGGGCCCTCGCGAGGGAGGGACCGCGGTCGCGATCTCGGGCGAGGGCTTCACCGAGGACACGCGCGTGCTGCTGGGCGGTCGCCTGCTCGTCGACGCCCAGATCGTGGACCGCGAGACGATCCTCGCCATCTCACCGCCCGGAGAGTCCGCTGGCCCCGCCGACGTGCTGGTGTTCACGGACTGGACCAACACGGTCGCCGAGGGCGCGTTCCGCTACACCGAGCCGCCCACCATCGACATCGTAGACCCGTCCGTGGGCGACACCGACGCGCCGACTCTGGTGCGGGTGGTGGGCAGGGGCCTCGACCAGCGAAGCGTGGTCACCTTCGGCGGCGTGGACGCCCCGATTATCTCAGTGGCGCCGGGGTCATTGCTCGTGCGGGTGCCGCAGCAGGCCATCGGCCTCGTGGACGTGCACGTTACCTCGCCAGACGGCGAGGCCTCGGCCAACGACGCCTTCGGGTTTCGCGACCTGCCCACGTTCACGCCGGATGTGACCAGCTACTGGCCGCGCACGGGCCCCGAGGCCGGCGGCACGCGCCTCCACATCGGCGTGGTCGGTGCTATGCAGTTCGTAGAGGTCACCATCCACGGGCAACCAGCGCCGATCGAGATGTGGGCCACCAACGGTGTGGTCGTGCGCACCCCGCCCGGCACAGGCGCGGTGACCATCGACGTTCGCGTGGACGGGCTCGACTTCACCCTCCCCGAGCCGTTCGTCTACACGTCCACGCCCACGATCGACGCCGTGGAGCCGGAGCGCGGGCCCACCACCGGCGGCACCGAGGTCGTGCTCTCAGGCGACTTCCCGTCCGACGCCGAGGTCTTCTTCGGCGGAATCCCGGCGGTGATCCTGGAGCGCAGCAGCACCACGCTGCGAGTTCGCACCCCCGCGGGTAGCCCGGGCGCGGTGCCCGTGCGGGTCAGCGGCGCCGTCGAGCTCCTCCTCGAGAGCGGCTTCGTCTATGAAGCGCCGGGCGGCCCCGCGCTCTATGCGGTGCACCCCACCACGGGGGCCATCGCCGGCAACACCCTCCTCCGCGTCTTCGGCGCCGGCTTCACCCCGGACGCCGTCCTGAAGTTCGCCAACAAGGCGCTCCCGAACCTCGAGGTCATCTCTCCCACGGAGCTGCGCGTGCGGACCATCCCGGCGGACGAGCCCACCACCGTCGATGTGAAGCTCGACCAGGGCGACGACCAGCTGGTGCTGGGCGACGCCTTCGCCTACTTCGATCCGGCCTCGCCGTACGGCGGGGCGTGGGGGCCCGAGATCCGTGGGGCGCTCAACGTGACGGTGCTCGACATCATGACCACCGATCCGGTGCCGGCGGCGTTCGTGATGCTCTGGTCGGACCCCAGCACGCCATACCGCGGCTACACCGACGAACGAGGCCAGGTCACGTTCTCGGGCCTCGACCTCGTCGGCCCCCAGATGCTCACCGCCGCGAAGACCGGCTACACGGCCTACAGCGTCGTGGAGGTCAATGCGCAGAACGTCACCGTTCACCTGATTCCGCCGGCGTCGTCTTCCAGCGGCGGCGGGGGCGGTGGCGGGCCGCAGGCGCTCCAGCCGGCGCAGCTCGAGGGTCGCGTGTTGGGGCTGGGCAAGTACATCGTCCCGCCCCCCAAGGCGTGCTCCTACATGGCCCAGAAGGGCCTCGTGGGCGCCGAGGGCACCGCCAGCTGCGCGCCATGCGCGATCGCGGACGACTGTGGCCCGGGCTACCAGTGCCGCGACATCGCGAACGAGGGGCGCCGCTGCGCGTTGACGTGCGCCACCTCGGACGATTGCCCGGGCGGCTACATCTGTGGCGCGGGGGTAGAGGGCGCGGCGGCGTGTATCCCGGATCCGGGCCGCCGCGCCGCTTACTGCATGACCACCTCCAACGAGCTCTGGGCCGATCCGCCCGCCGCCAACCCCATGTTCCTGCAAGGGGTTCACTATACCTGGGCCACGGGCGACAACCGCTTCTCGCTCTCGTCGCGCCTCGGTGAGCTTGCGCTCATCTGCGTGGGCGGCGTCATCCAAGACGAGGCCGATGCATTCGGGTCGTTCGTCCCCGTGGCGATGGGCGTGGCGCGCCACATCACGGCCAACTCCGGAGCCCTCATCACTGACATCGACGTGATGCTCGACATCCCACTCCGCAAGACCGTGCCCCTGAGGCTCGACGGCGCGCCCACCACCTACCGCGATCCGGTGTTCGGCGGCGACGCGCCTACGTCCACCAACCTTCGTGTGTCGCTCGACTTCGGCGCCGAGGGGTACTGGAAGATCCACGACAAGACCCTTCCAGGCGCCACGGACTTCGCGCTCACCCACCAGCCCGAGAACCTCGCAGGGAAGCTCGATGAGGTCACCTACCTCTTCCTCGCGGTGGTCAAGGGCGGGAGCGCGCTCGAGAGCGGCACTCAGGCGTATCGCGTGAAGGTCCTCGACACGGACACGCTGTTCAACTGGGTGGACGGCTCCTGGAAGGCCGAGCACACGGGCATCACGCGCGACCTCTTCGGTATGTGGGGCCTCGGCGACCAACACCTGTGGGCGGTCGGGGCCGACGGCCTCATCGCGCACCGCCGCGCTGGCGGGTGGTTCCCGCAGTTCTCGCCCACGGACGAGACCCTTCGAGGTGTCCACGGCGTGGGCGAGGAGTTCGCTCTTGCGGTGGGTGACAAGGGCACCATCGTCGTCTTCGACGGCGTGAGCTGGAAGTCCGAGGCCTCCGGGACGGCTGCGCCGCTGTACGCCGCAGCCGGCACCGGACCCCTGCAGGCCTTCGCCGTTGGCGAAGCCACCGCGCTCTACCGCGACACGACAGGCTGGCACCCGCTCCCTGGTGCGCCTGCCACGGCGCTCCGCGGCGCATGGTCCCCCACCCCCACCAGCGTCTGGGCGGTGGGTGACGATGGGACTCTCTGGATGTACGACCGGCTCACGCCGGGCTGGAAGGCCGAGACCCTCACGAGCAGCGCAATCCCGCTGTACGCCATCTCGGGTCGCAGCGCCGCGGACGTCTGGGTCGTGGGCTCCGCCGGGACCGTCCTTCACCGCACCGCTCCGGGGACCACGGAGCGCGTCGAGGTCCCCACGCAGGCCGCGCTCTACGGCCTGGCCCTGCACCCCGACGGGCGCGTCGTGGCGGCGGGAGCACGCGGCACCCTGCTCACCTTCGACGGCAATGGCTGGGCCGTGGGCACGGCGGAGCAGCACGCGGGAGACCTGCGGGCCGCCGCGTTCCTGGACGACCCGGAGATCGGGGCCATCGTCGGGGGCTCGCAAGCCGTCACGCTGGGGCCGATGCTCAGCTTCCCCGAGCTTCAGGATCCCAACGGCCAGCCGATCGAGCTCCAGCCGTTCACCTACCACCTGCACTGGGAGGCGAAGCCCAGCGCATCACCCACGTTCAACTTCGTGGAGATGCTCTACTCGAACTTCCCCATGTGGTGGACCGTCGTAGACGCCGCTGCCCAGGACGTCACGTTCCCGAACCTCCCCATGGTGGAGGGGATCACGCCCTGGATCAGCCCGCAGACCCTTATCCGGGTGAACCGGGTCCTGAAACCCGGCGTCACGGTCGACAACTTCGACTTCTGGGACACCTACGACACCTCCTCCTGGCAGAGCTGGTCGTGGGGCACCGCGGTCGTCACAACGTTCTGAGCCCACGCCAGGACGGACTCCGCTTGAGGCGGTCGGTAGCGCGCCGGGCACCGCTCTTACGCGCCGGCGCAGCATGCGTACTTCGCCGGCCATTCCCTACGGGCGCTCCTCGCCTTTCCGGCATTCCTCAACTCCCCGCCTGCAAAAAGCACCAGCGCCCTCGACACAGCCGCACCGTTCCGTCCAAAGCGGGGGCGATCGTGCGCCTCGTGAATACCTACGGGGGGCAGAGGCCGCCGACGACTCCGCAAAGCCCGCCAGGGCAGCTCGGCGCCTGAGTCGTGGCCGACGCCGTGCAGCCTTGCACCACGAGCGCCTCTTGGAACGCGCACCAGCGCCCGAGCTCCGTGGGGTACCCCGGGAACGACGGCGGGTTGA
>SXOO01000093.1 GCA_005776725.1 Pseudomonadota bacterium
ACTTCTACGTCTTCAAGCCGCCCCGGGCGCTGAGCGAGATCGACGCCGAGCTCAAGGGCGTTACGGACCGCATCGTCGCCCTGATCGGAGGGCTCACCCGATGAACGAGCTCGACCAATTCCTGCTGTACACGGCGCCGGATGGCACCGTGAAGATCCACGTCCTGGTCCATGACGAGACGATCTGGCTGTCGCAGAAGGGGCTCGCCGAGCTGTTCGGGGTACAGGTCCCGGCCACGAACAAGCACCTGCGCCACATCTTCGAGTCCGGGGAGCTGGTCGAGGAGTCAGTTGTTTCCAAAATGGAAACAACTGCCGCCGACGGCAAGACCTATCGGACCAAGCACTACAACCTGGACGCGATCATCGCAGTCGGCTACCGCGTGAACAGCTTTCAGGCAACGCAGTTCCGGATTTGGGCGACGCGGGCGCTGCGGGACTTCATCGTGAAGGGCTTCGTCCTCGATGACGAGCGTCTGAAGAGCGCGAAGGTCGCGTTCGGCAAGGACTACTTTGACGAGCTGCTCGAGCGGATCCGCGAGATCCGCGCGAGCGAGCGGCGCTTCTACCAGAAGGTCACCGACATCTATGCGACGGCGGTAGATTACAGTGTCCAGGCGCCTGTTACGCGTGAGTTCTTCGCCACCGTGCAGAACAAGCTGCATTGGGCGATCACCGGCCAGACTGCCGCGGAGAAGATCCACGAGTCGGCGGATGCGACCAAGGTCCACATGGGGCTCACGACCTGGGCGCACGCACCGGACGGCAAGATCTTGAAGTCGGACGTCAGCGTGGCCAAGAACTACCTGCCGGAGGCGCAGGTCAAGGAACTGAACCGCATCGTCTCGGCCTACCTGGACTTGGCGGAAAACCGGGCGCAGCGCGGCATCAAGACGACGATGGTCGAGTGGGCCGGGTTCCTCGACGGGTTCCTCACGCTAAATCAGTATCCGATCCTCGCCGGCAAGGGGACGGTCTCGGCCGCCGAGGCGAAGCTCAAGGCCGAGGGGGAATACGCGGTCTACCGGCAGCGCCAGGACGTCGAGTACGTGTCGGACTTCGACAAGGAGATCAGACGGTTGGAGGGCCAAAAGCGATGAGCTTCCCGCGGTACCCGGCGTACAAGGACAGCGGTGTCGAGTGGTTGGGGGAGGTCCCGGCGCATTGGGAACTCTCTCGGATCAAGGCCGTTGCCTCGTTCACGGGTGGCGGAACCCCGAGCCGCGAGAATCTGGCCTTCTGGAACGGGGACATACCGTGGGTCTCGCCGAAGGACATGAAAGTCGAGCTAATTGAGGACGCTGAGGAGGGGATCACCGCGCTCGGGCTTTCTTCGAGTTCGAGCGAGTTGGTGCCAATTGGGCGTGTGCTCATCGTGGTGCGCTCCGGAATCCTCAAGCACACCATCCCCGTCGCCACAAACGCGGTACCGGTCGCTCTCACTCAATCAGGATATGAAAGCGCTCTCCTTCGAGCCTGGACGATGCAGCGCCCGATTCTTCTTGCGCTGGGTCCAGGGCTTGAATGACGTACTGCTCGACGCATGGGCCAAGCAGGGAGCGACCGTAGAGAGTATCGAGCATGCCTATCTGGGTGGCACGGTGCTGCCCCTCCCGTGCTTGAACGAGCAGGGAGCGATCGTGGCGTTTCTGGACCGGGAGACGGCGAAGATTGACGCGCTCGTGGAGGAGCAGCGGCGGCTCGTCGCGCTGCTGAAGGAGAAGCGGCAGGCCGTCATCTCCCACGCCGTCACGCGCGGGCTGAACCCCGACGCGCCGATGAAGCCCTCTGGCATCGACTGGCTCGGCGATGTGCCGGCGCCTTGGCGAGTACCACCTTTGAAGTAGGCTGAAAGCGCGGGTCCGTCGACGCCGGCTTTAGAGTGACGCGCTTTACCTCCCCCCCCGCTCGGGCCGTCGCCTCGTAGATAATCGTGCTCGACGATCTCGACGAGGGCGATCTGATCATCGTCGCCGAGCTGATCGAGGTCCTGTGAGCATGGACGTCGAAGCTTCGCGAATCCGGAAGAGCGCGTCGCCGAACGTACCGAGCGTCTCGAAGCCCGGAACCGGTTCATGAGGCGCGTCTTCGGTCGCTACATGTCCGACGACGTCGTCGACGCGGTCCTCGACTCCGAGCAGGCGCTCTCGCCCGGTGGCGAACGAGTCCACCCGGATTGGTCGCTTCTGCCGTTGGGCCGCGGCCTAACGGAACTGGCGGAGCTTCTCGAGCAGCCGCGCCTCGCGCTCCGCGCCGCGAGCCTTCGCTCGTACGGCCTCTTCCTCCCGCGTGCGCGGCGTGGCCCGCGTGGTGAGTCGCTCGCGAACCAGCGCGCGCGTGATCGCCGCCACCTGCGCTACCGCCTCCGCGAAGGCGGCCTCGTTCTCACGCGACGGGCGCGTGGTGCCCGAGACCTTGCGCACGTACTGGAGCGCCGCGGCCTCGATCTCGTCTTCGGTGGCGGGGGGCTCGAAGTTGAACAGTGGTCGAATGTTGCGGCACATGGCTCAGCGTGACGTGGTGGTGTGGACGCGGTGGATCTCGAGCGCGTCGATGGTGCCCGAGAGCTGCTCGGGCTGAGCCGGCGCGCCCCGGGCTTCGAGGGCGCCGCCGCCCACCGAGGTGCGGCCTGCTTCGACCGACGTGTTGCCCATGCGGACTTGGAACGACCCGACGAGGAGCCGCACGAAGTTGGCTACCGCGCCCTGCGCGTCGCTGCGCACGGAGACGGTGTTGTCCGACTCCCGCTCCCGCGCCAGCGTGACCTGGTCGGGGCGCCCGGCCGCGTCGGGTGTGTTCCGCGACGCCAGGTCGGCCAGCTCCGAGACCCCGAGCGGCACCGTCTTGTCCTTGGAACCGAGCGCGCCCATCACGTCGGACGAGACCGAGGGGTCGAAGAAGCCGCCCACATCCGCGCGCAGCTTGCCCCGACCCGGGTGACGGCGACCGGCGCTCTCGAGCTCCACCCCACGCACGGTGGTCCAGAGGGGGCCGTCCAGCGGTCGGCTGAGCTGCAGGTCGGTCTGGCCCGGCACGAGCTGGCCGTCCTTGACGCCCAGGCGAGCCGTGGCGTTCGTGCCCTGCTCCACCTCCACCGCGCCGTGGTCGCCTGCCAACAGCGGCACGCTGGCCCGGAGGGAGGCGTCGTCTACGAGGCGGGCCGCGTCGCGCGTGAGGGCGCCGGAGCCCGCCCCGAGGCGCACCGTGCCCGCGTTCAGGCTGACCTGGCCCTCGAGGCTGTGTCGGGAGAGGTCGGCGTACGGCACGCGGAGCGGCGCGCCGGGTCGATCGAGTGACGTCGTGCCTGACAGCTGGCTCGCACGTGCGCTGGCAACGTCCACGGTGGTCTCCGACGCGCTCCGATTGAGCGCCAGCCCGCTCACGGAGGCCGAGCCGGCCGAGAGCTGTGCGCCGGGCTGCTGGAGGCGCAGGTCGCCAAAGGCCGCGTTCCCCACGCCCAGCTGTGTGGCGCTGGCCGACTGCTGGAGGCGCGCTTGGGAGAGCTCGCCGGTGCCGGCGGACAGCTCGCCGTGGCGCAGGCCGGTCCCAGAGAGGCTCCCGAGCGTGGCCGTATGGCCCGCCCCGGAGCTGCCGTTGGCCGCGAAGCCTCCAGCGCGAAGTTGGTCAGCCGTGAACCCGCTGGCCGAGAGGCTCTGGGCCGACGCCGAGGTCAGGCTGGCGTCGTAGCCCCGCTGGCCCACGCCCACGCGCAGCCCCTCGGCGTCCAGCGCCGCGGCGTTGGCGTAGGGCGACGCGATGTTGCGGCCGCTGAGGCCTTGTGTGGAGACGTCGAGCTGTCCGGCCGCGGTGTTGACTGCGAGCCCGCGGGCGCTCACCGACTCGGCCCCGCCGTGGGCGCTGGAGAGGCGCGAGAGCCCAAGGGTATCCGCGGCGAACTGGTTGCCCTGCACGCGTCCGTCGTGCGCGTACGACATGTTGCCCGCCTGGAGCGACGCGGCCGTCACGCCTGAGGCGTTGAGCCCCTGGGCTTCCAGGGCCTGCGTCCGGAGCGCCACCGCGTCCGCCTGTGCGTTGCGCCCGAGGGTCACGCCGGTGCCGGTGACCGACGTTGCCCCGAATGTGCTCCCGGTGAGCTCGTTCGCGGTGACCCGACGCGCCGCGGCGTCGAAGCCCCCGTTGCTCAGGTTCTGTGACGCGCTGAGGCCCTCGATGGCGCCGTTCCCGATGCCGACCTCGCCCGTGCGAAGCCCCTGCACCCCAACCGACTGGGCGCCGCCCGAGAGGCTGCGGCCGTCGTACGCCACGTTGGCGCCAGCGCCGTGTACGGACGCCGCCCGGGTGTTGCCGGAGGCAAAGTCGGTCGCGGACGCACGGCCCGCTGAGAGCTGCGCAGAGCGCGCCTGGGTGTTCCAGCCGGCGCTCACGTCCGAGCTCCGCAGCGCGCCGATCGAGGCCCCGCCGGTGGTGACGCCCGATGCCCCCAGGCTCTCGGCGCGCGCGGTCCCGCCCCGGGCGTCCAGGCTCGCCGTGACGTTGCTGGCGGAGCCGTGTTGAAGCTGCGTGCTGCCCGCGTTGAGCCCCGTGGTGCTCAGCGCGGCGGCGCGGGCGTTGACCCGGCCGGTGTCTTCGCGCCAGTCGGCCCGAGCGCCGCTCACGGTGACGTCGCGCGCCGACGCGCCCGGCGCGGAGAGGCCGGAGATCACCGCCCGCTGCACGGAGAAGCTACCGGCGAGGTTGCCGGAGCCCGCGCCCGTGACGCGCGCGGTGGGCGCAGCGCCGGTGACCGAGATGCCGCGAAGCTCCACGCGCTCGGCTTTGGCGAGCGGCTCGGCCGTGCCATAGCTCACGTTCTCGCCCACGGCGGAGGCGATGGTCACGGCGACCCGGAGGTTGCCGGAGCTCTGCCAGCCGTCCTGCAAGAACGGGATCCGTCCGCCAGGATTCGAGAGCACCACGACCACGTCGGTGCCGCTGGCCGCTCCCGAGCGGAAGCCCTGGACGTTGAGCGACGACAGCGATAGTCGCGGCGCCCTCAGGGTGATGGAGTCGGAGCCGTAGCGATAATCAGCCTGAACACGATCCTCGAGTCCGCGCTCGTCGAAACCGAGCGCAGCGGCGGCCTCGGGAGGCAGCGCCTTCTGCAGGTCGCGCACGCGAACGGAGGCCGAGATCCCCTTGCCGCCGACGTCCACATCGGTGTTTCGAGCCGTGTCCCAGAGGCTGCCGGCGGTGTCCATGGCGTTGCCGGCCCAGTCGGTGACCTGTCCAGCTGCGTCGCGCGTCCACTCTGCTGCGTCGTTGGCTTTGTCGGCGACCCAGCCACCAGCCTCCGCGGCGCGGTCACCCACCTGCTGCCAGAAGCCCCTGGGTTGCTGAGGCCGAAGCGCCCGGCGCCCGTCCGCGTACCCGGCGGCGCGCTGCGGAGAGGGCCCTGCAGGGTTTGCAGTGTTCTGGCCCGACGGGGCGGTTGGGCTGGTGCGGGTGGATTCTTGTACCTGGGCCACGGCTCACCTCGCGCGAGGATAGACCGAGGCTACTCCTACTCCCAGCGCGCGAACAGGCCCCGAAGCGTGAGTCTAGGGCGCGGGCACACACCCCGGGCTGGCGGCGCAGACGGCGTTACTCACGCACTTCCCGTTCCAGGCGGCGCACTTCTCGTCGTCCACGCAGACCTCCGCATCCTTGCAGTGGGCGTTGATGACTGCCTCGCAGGCACCGTTCGCGGCGCCACACAGGCCATCCTCTATGCAGACCTTCGATCCCGCGCAGTCGCCGTCGTCGAGCGCGGCGCACTCACCACCCGTGGGGGCGCACAGGCCCTCCTCTTCGCAGTCGGTGGATCCCAGGCAGTCGGCGTCGTCGACGGCAGCGCACTCGCCGCCGGTCGCGGAGCACAGCCCCTTGTTCACGCAGTCGTCCGTGGCGGCGCAGTGCGCGTCCACGGTCGCGACGCAGGCTCCGGAGACCGCCGCGCAGTGCCCGTCCTTCTCGCATCCGTTGGAGTCAGCGCAGTCGCCATTGGAGACGGCGAGGCACTTGCCGAAGATCTCGCTGCACTCACCGTCGTTCTTGCAGTCGAGCGAGCTCTGGCAGTGGGCGTCGGTGGTGGCAACGCAGCCGCCATCGAAGAAGACACAGAGACCGCTCTCGGTGCAGGCCGGCGACCCCGCACAGGCGGTGGTCTGGATGCACTTGCCCTCCCAGGCCGTGCACTCGCCGTCCGCCGCGCACCCCAGCGACTGCTCGCACTGCGCATCGGAGATGGCCCGGCAGCGGCCGTCTTTCGCGGTGCACAGCCCCGACACGATACACGCCGCGTTGCCCTTGCAGTCCTGGTCGGACAGCGCGACGCAGTCGCTGCCCACGAGGTGGCAACGCCCCTCGGTGGCGCAGAGAGCGGAGTTGGCGCAGTCGGGCGTTACGATGCACTTGCCCTGGAATGCGATGCACTCCTCGTCGACGACGCAGCTCAAGGAGGAGGCGCAGTCCGAGTCGGCCGCAGCGATGCAGCGCCCATCGTTGGCGGTGCACTCGCCTTCCTCGATGCAGCCGAGGGAGGTCGCGCACTGGGCGCTGCTCGTGGCAACGCAGTCCCCCAACAGGAACTCGCACTTGCCCTCGAGCGTGCAGAACGACGAAGTGCCGCAGTCCGTGGTGACGACGCAGCGCCCCTCCCACGCCGTGCACTCTCCCTTCGCCGGGCACCCCGTGCTGGCGGCGCAGTCGGCGTTCGAGTCGGCGATGCACCGGCCCGCGACCGCGCTGCATAGCCCCTCGTCCTTGCAGGCGCTGGAGCCGGCGCAGTCCGCGTCGGAGGCAGCGACGCACGACCCGCCGACGAAGGTGCAGCGGCCGTCCTGGGTGCACAGGAGATGCGCGCCGCAGTTCTCGGTGACGATGCATCGCCCGAGCCAGGCGGTGCACTCGCCGTCGAGGAGGCAGCCACTGGAAGCTCCACACTCGGCGTCGCTCTTGGCCACGCACTCACCAAGCTCAGCAGTGCAGCGGCCGCCCTCGAGGCAGGCGGCGGCGGCCGCACAGTCGGCGCTGCCCGACACCACGCACTTGCCGTCGAGGAAGAAGCACTCGCCATCCTTGGCGCAGCCTGGCGCGGCCGGGCAGTCCGTGGTGACCACGCACTCGCCCTCCCACGGGACGCACTGGCCGTTCACGGTGCAGGCCTGGGCGGTGGGACAGCTCCCCTCCGGGGCGACGCATACGCCGTTGAGCGCGGCGCACCGGCCCTTCGTGGCGCACACATCCGAGGCGGCGCACTCGGCGTCGGAGCCGGCTTTGCACGCGTCGCCCTGGCCGCTGCACTCGCCGTTCTTGAGGCAATCCGGTCCAACGGCGCAGTCGACGACCTGGA
Source organism: Pseudomonadota bacterium (assembly GCA_005776725.1). GTDB lineage: Bacteria > Myxococcota_A > UBA9042 > SXOO01. The sequence continues at coordinate 7,330 of SXOO01000093.1, forward strand.
CACACTGGCCTGCGAACGCGGTGCACTCGCCGTTCGCGAGGCAGGCGTCCGACGCCTGGCACTCCGCGTTGCTCCCGGCGCCGCAGCTGCCGTCGATGGGAGTGCACTCACCCGAGGCCTTGCAGGCGGCTAGCTGGGCGCACGGCGGGACAGCGCCGCATTCGCCCTTCACCGCGCCACAGAGCCCGAGGTCCGCACAGACCGCGGCGCCCTCGCAATGGGCGTTGAGGGTGGGGACGCACTGGCTACCCGCCAGCCCGCAAGCGCCCGCTTTCTTGCAGTCCGTAGACGCAGCGCAGTCGCTCTCCGCCGTTGGGAGGCACGCCCCTGCGACGAAGCCACAGGCGCCGTGTGCAGCGCACGCGGGGCTCGCGGCGCAAGCCGCAGCGTTCGTGGCAGTACACGTGCCATCGGCGGCCGTACACTGCCCGAAGAGCGAGCAGGTCCGCGCGCCCGTGCAGTCCTGGTCGCTGGCGGCGATGCACACGCCTTCACCCAGGGTGCACAGGCCGGCCTCGGCGCACCGAGCGGACTGACGGCAGTCCTCTGGCGAACCCGCGACGCAGAGACCTCCGACGTCCGCGCAGAGCCCGTCGCTTTCGCACTCGGGACGCTCTCGGCAACCGGAGGCCACGACACACAGGCCCTTCAAAGCCACGCACTTCTTCTCGTCCTGGCAGACGGCGGACTTCTCACAGTCCGCTGACGTGCCCGCGATGCACTCGTCGTCGGAGGCCGTGCATCGCCCGTCGGTGATGCAGGCGAGGCTGCTGCGACAGTCGTCGCTGGTCCCCGCCACGCACTGCCACGCGCCGCCGCTGTTGACAGCGGTGCACAACCCATCGGAAGCGCAGCGGTTTTCCTTTCTGCAGGCGGGCGGGCTGTCCACGTCAGCCGGCACCGTGACGATCACTACCGTCTCCGTGGTGGTGGGCGTGGCCGTGGTGGACTCGCAGGCAGCGAACAGGGCGAGGCAAGTAAGGATGCGCATGGTCACTCCCCTTCAGCGGCCGAGCGACGCGGTGATGGTGGCGATGGAGAACACCTGGATCCGGTCGTTCTCCTGGTCCGCGACGGCCAGCAGGCCTCCCCTGAGGTCCAAACCATCCGCGGCGCGGAACTCCCCGGGGGCTTCCCCACCACGACCGAACGAACCGATGAACCCGAACGCCGCCGCCGGATCGAAGAGCGTGGGTGCCGCGAGGTCGAACACCAAAATTCGGCCGTTGTTCTCGTCGACGGCGAAGAGGAGGTCGTTCTCCGCGTCTACGGCGATGCCTTCCACCTCGTCGAACACGCGCCCGGGCTCGGCCTTGTCCTCGGCCTGTCGCCCCGCGATGTACTGCCCGGTGTATTCGCCGACGTCGAGGTCGATCACCTCGATGCGGCCTGCCTCGGACGAGGTTACGAACAGGCGGCGTCGCTCCTCGTCGAGCGCCAACGTCTCCGCCCCGCAAGGGATCTGGCAAGCGACGCCGTTGCGGTCAGTGACCGTCTCGTCGAGCTCGGTGATGTGAAGCTCCGCCGTCCCGTCCGCGCGGAAACGCGTCACGGTGCCCGTGGTCGAGTCCGAGACCCAGACCGCGCCGCCCGCCTCAATCGCAAGGCCCTTCGGATCGGCGAACGAGGCGTCTTGGAGTGTGCCGACGGGCTCCAGCGTGTTGGCGTCGTAGATGTTGACGCGCGCCCCGGAGCGGTCGGTCGCGTAGGCACGGTCGCCCCGAATCCGGATTGCGTGCGGGCCGGAGGCGCCGCCGTCGTCGAAGAATTGCCCGGGGCCTGTTCCCTGGCCTCCGACGGTGCCGACCTTCGAGCCAGTGGCGTCCACGATCGCGATCTGGAGCAGGCTCGGGATGCCGAGCCACAGCCGGCCCTTGTCGTCGAAGCCGAGCTCGTCTGGGGTGTCGAGCGGCACATCCGCGGAGCGATTGATGGTGAGCGTGGGCGTGATCGCCGCTCCGGCGCCGTCGTCACCCGGCACCGGGTTCAGGCTCCCGAAGGTGGGGCGGACGCACGTCTTGAACGGACCGGTGATGTCTGGGACCCGACACCACGAGGTCAGCGCCGCGTTGGTCTTCCACGAGGTCTCGTCGGAGACCGCCCCAAGCGGGTCGGCCAACACCACGCTGTCCGCGTCTCCGAGGCCGAAGGTGTGATGGTCGCCCTTGTAGAGCACCACGATCTGACCCGGCGCGATGTAGGTGCCGTCGGGGAAGACGTAGGACCTGGTCGGGTCGCGATCCGAGTCCATCACGCTCCAACCGTAGAGGTGCACGACCTCCGAGCTGCGGTTGAGCAGCTCGATACGGTCACCGTCCGTGGAGGCGACCTCGTTGATCACGATCGAGCGATCTGCCTCGATCTCGGTGCCGGCCGACTCGCAGGCGAGCCCCGAGAGGAGCGCCCAGGCGAACTGGCTGCGCAGGTTCTTCATCACCACGACAGGGCCTCGAAGACGGTGGAGGATTCGTACACGATGACGCGACCATTGTCGGTGTCCGACACGGCGATCCGCACGCCGTCCGTGGCGAGCCCCTCGGGACCCGCGAGATCGGCGCAGCCGTCACCCTTGGCGCCAACGGTGCCACGTAGCCCGAACTCTGGGTCAGCGGTGGCGGCGAGGTCGTGCACGAGGATGCGGTCCCTTGCGTTGTCGGCCACGAGAAGCGCGCGCCGCACGGGGTCGATGGCAATCGCCGTTGGCTTGCCGCTGAGCGAGGCCGGCGAGGCGGCCAAGACGACCGCCCCAGCGCCTGGGACGGCGGAGAACTCGAAGACCTGACCGGTGTCTTCGGAGGTGACGAACGCGGTTCCGTCGGAGGGGTCGAGGGCGATGTTCTCACCATCCCAGAGCGCGCCGAGGGTCCCAGCGATGCTCACTTGGGAGGCGAGGACCACACCACTCTCTGGGACAATCCCGTCGAACGCGTAGAGACCGTCGTTGTTGTCTACCAGGAGCCACTGCGCGCCGCTGAAAGCGAGGTCGCGCGGCGAGCCGAGGAGCGTGTCGTCGAAGACCACGGTGTTCACCCAGCCAGCGGTGGGATCGAGGCGGCGGACCGACTGCGACGTCGCGTCGACCACCCAGAGCTGTCCGCCAGCGTCGCTGGCGATCCCAGTGGGCTCGGGCAAGCCGCCGAAGCGGGCGAGCTCCCCTGCGGGGGAGAGTTGGAGCACGCTGTGCCACGCCGGCGCGAGGACCCAGACCGTATCACCCGAGCCGAGCGCGAGGTCCGTGGGCTCGAAGGCCGTGTTGCATCCCTCCTTGGGGCACAGCGTGGCCGAGGGCAGGGCCCGCACCTCGGCGATCGGGCCCGCCGCGGACAAGGCGTTGGGAGCGTCGAACGTGGGGGAGCACGGCACGCCCTCGCCCTCGCCGCCATCCGGCCACCGACAGGCCGACTGTTCCGCGACGCCCGCGCACCAGCTGAGGGAGTCAATTGGCTCCTCGTCCACCCCGAGGAGCTCCAGCGTGCCCGCCTCGGGGAAGTCGAGATCGTGCGCCGACCGGTCGAAGACCAGCCTCCCGCCCGCGCTGACTCGCCGCGGTGGGAGGGCCGATGTGCGCCCGTTCGTCCTGATGGAGAGTCCGGCCGAGCTCGCTTCGCCCGCGCCGGTGTTGAGCAGCTCCACACGACCGCTGAGCGCCGAGAGCTCGTTGAGGACCAGCCCCTCGGAGTTTCCGAGGGGTTCGTTCGCGCACGACAAGGGCGGAGGGTTCCCGAGCTCGCAGAGCGGCCCCAGCTCGCCGTGGAACCACTGATCCAGCCACGTTCGCCGGCACTGGAGGCGGGCGACGAGGTCGGCGCACTCGGCCTCGAAGCGCTCCAGCGTGACGTACGAGTCGAGCACGCGCCACGGGTGCTGCGCCTCGCGCTCCTTCGAGAGCTCCGCCCGGACCGCGCAGCAGAGCGCGTCTGCCTTGGCCGGCAGAGTGGAGAAGGCGCCGGCAGCGATCGATTCGAGCTTGGCGAGGTAGCGCTCTTGATACGCCGGGACCCGCATGAGCGCCCGGAACTGGGCCCCCAGCTCGTTCTCGGGCGCGGCCGGAAGGCCGTTGAGGCCCGCGAGGTTGAGCGGGTCCGTCGTGGGCGAGGCGTCGTCGTAGGCCACGTCGTCGAGATCCCAAGGGATCACCGTGAAGCCTCGCCGCGCATCCCAGTAGAGGAACATGTTGAAGCTCTCGGCGAGGAAGTTGTCTGACGCCGGAAGGAGCGCCTCGGCTGCCATCTCCGTGAGGAAGTTGTCGACGTCCACGAGGCACGGCGCGTTCTTCTCGACGGTCTCGCCATCCTGCTCGAAGAGCGACCTGAGCGCCTCGAGATCCGTCTTCGGGCCCGAACCGACGTCTCGCTCACCCGGCAGGCCGTGCTTGTAGAGGTTGCCGAGCCGCCCCCCGAAACGGCCACGCACGAACACGTCGTCTACGGACTCGATGTTCTCGTACAGCCCAAAGACCACCCCGTTGATCTTCAGCCGGGCGTGGTTCGTCCGGGGCGCCGGAACACCTACCGTGCGCATCAGGTGCAGCGACAGGTTGTTCCGGACGTGGCTCCGGTCCCCTGGGCTCGCCTCGAGGTTCAGGCGCCGAAGCCCGTGGAGTCGCGCGGCGTCGTTGTCGTGGTCTACTCGAATCACGAACTGAGGCTTCTTCTCGGGGCGCCAGTCTTCGGGGTTGCCCTTGAGCCTGACCTCGGCCGGGACCGTCACGCCGGCTACCGTGACGGTGGCCGGCACCCACTCCTTGGCGATGTGAGCCGGACAACACGGCGTGAGCCCGGCCGGGTTGCCACCGTCGCAGCGGGGCCGAAGCCCACACCGCGCGCGCACGTCCATGAGATCCTCCCAGCGGCGCTTGGAGATCTCGAGCTCGATGTCTATGAGGGCGGCGCCGAACACCGCCTCGGTCTCCGCTGCTGGAGATCCGTAGGCCCCGGCGCCACCCGTGGCACAAAGCGCCGTGACCACAGGCTCGGACGCTCTGTCGATGCAGCCCACCACAGACAGCAGGAGGAGGCAGCCGAGCGAGGTGTTCCGCGCGGCTCGCCGCGGGGTCGCATGCCGCTCACCTGGGCGCCGCACGCTCTGCGCGGGAGCTGGGTCCGACGCACCCGCCTCGCAGGGGCGCGAAAGTGACACTAAAGACGCGTGCATGCGCCGGACCGTACGTGAGTGAGCGGGCCGGTGCAAGGGTGAGCGCTCCGGTGCAAGGGTTGGCAGCAGGGTCATCGGAGGGCCGGGCATGGTAAGGGTGACGGTGCGGCGCGCCTGGCATGGCGCGTGCTGGTGCCAGACCTCAGCGCGCGGGGTTGCCGGGTCGGCGCCCGGTTCTCGAGCGCGGCCGAGACCAGGCTCGTATGGGTACCGGTCCCACAGAGGTGTTTGGACGTGCGACTCCCAACTCTTGTCTCTTGTTTTCTGTTCGCCTGCGGCGAAGCGACCAACCTCCCGGCCGCGGATGCGAGCGGTGGCTCACAGGACGCGTCGCCCAGCCACGATGTCGTGGACAACGACACCTCTCAGCCGACCGATCCAGGACCCTTCGAATGGCCCGTTCCGACCGCGCCGGTCGCAGTTCCGGAGGACCCGGCCTGGCGGCCGTCCGTGGAGCTCCCGTTCGACCCGTTCGTATCCGCCCTCGGGGTCGAAGGCGGGACTCGATGGGTCAAGTTCACGGTGCTGCTCCGCGATCCCTCACGTGTCTATTTTCAAGACAGCAACGCCTTCCCCTTCCACCAGCCGTTCGCGAGCCAGAAGCTCCCACCGTTCCTCGGGCTGGATCCGGCGGCCTTTGACGCCGTCACCCTTCGCGCGCAGGGGCAGGAGGCGATCTTGGGGGCGCTACTGCTCCCGGCCGAGCCGACGATCCTGGAGTACGGCGTGCAGCTCGTGGGGCACGACCCCTACCACCCGGAGCTGGTGCGCCGTGTGGTGGAGCTCGTTCGCGCCGCTGTCTTCCGTGCGGACTCCCAGCCCGGCGGCCCGGGCGGCGCTGGGTCGCCGGACCAGGGGCTCACTGCCTTCTACATGCCTACCTTCGAGCAGGCACCGTCAGCGACAGTGTGGCGGGAGTGGCTCGCTGAGCGCGGGGTCGAGGTGACATCGCCTGATCGCTGGTCGACCGGGGATCAGTGCTACGCCCAGGGCTGGGCGCTAGGACGACTCGTCGAGGTGGCCGGCGGCGAGCTCGACGCTGCTTACGCCGCCGGCCGTCTGACGGAGGAGGACATTCTCCTCACCGACGGCGTCCCGGCAGAGATCCCGTTCGTCGCGGGCGTGGTCTCGCTCTCTCCGTCCACACCCAGCTCCCACGTCGCGATCTTGTCCACCACCTATGGCGTGCCGTTCGTTCACGTCGCGACGGCGGAAGCCAGGGCTGCCGCGAAGGCGCTGGTGGGTGAGACGGTCTACATGCGGACCCGCCCGTCTCCGGGGACCAGCCGGTGCATCGTGGACCTCGTGACCGTCGAAGGGATCCCAGACCAGGACCTGACCTCCCTCGTGGCGCTCAAGACGCCGCCCCCGCTCGGTTATCCGGTGAAAGAGCATGCGGATGCGGCGCTCCTCGACTGCGACGGCCTCGGCCCCGCGGATGCGTCTCTCGTGGGCGGAAAGGCCTCCAATTTCGGACTCCTCCGCGACGCGATCCCAGCCAACAGCCCCAAGGCGTGGGCGATCCCGTTCGACCTCTGGGGCGCCGTCATGGCAGGCGTCGTAGACGGCGAGCGCCTATCGGATCGGATCCGCGCGATGCTGGCGCCGTTCGAGTATCCGGTGCAGGACCTCGGGGCGTTGTTCGCTGCGCTCGCGGAGGTTCGCGCGCTGATCGAGGACCGCGCCGAGATCCCGGGCGCCGCGTGGCTTGCGCTGCAGGGCGCGTTGTCGGGAGCCTTCGACCCCACGGTTCGCCTGCGCTTTCGGAGCTCGACCAACGTCGAGGACGGGGAGAGCTTCACCGGAGCGGGGCTCTACGAGTCTCACACCGGCTGCCTCGCCGACGATCTGGACGCGGACGACGGCGGTCCCAGCGCCTGCCAGCCCGAGCGACCCACCGAGCGACCCGCGAGGCGGGCGATCCTCGAGACGTTCGCGAGCTTCTACAACAACAACGCCTACCTCGAGCGACTTCGGCGCGGCGTCGTCGAACACGAGGTAGGCATGGCGCTCCTGGTCCATCCGAGCTTCCCCGATGAGATCGAGCGCGCCAACGGCGTGGCGACGGTGGCGGTGCTCGGCGCTTTTACGGAGGTGACCCTCGTGAGCCAGGCGGGCGCGGTGTCGATCACCAACCCCGACACAACCGCCACGCCCGAGGTGCTCCGTGTAGCGGTCTGGCCCAGCCTGCGCAGCCTGACCTGGGTGCAGTCTTCGAGCCTCACCACGCTGGGAGAGCCCGTGCTGGGCACTCAGGAGCGCATCGAGGCGCTCGTTGATCTGGTGCTCGCCGTGCGAGACCGGTGGCTCGAGTCTCACCCCGAGAACCCAGGCCCCGTTCTCGACCTCGAGTACAAGGCCGTCGGAGACGACTGGGACCTCGTGGTGAAGCAGGTGCGCGCCATTCCGCGTCTGGAGTCGAAGTCACTCGTGCCGTACCTCCGGCCAGGCACGCTCGAGCTTTGCACCTTCCAAGGTGAACACGGCACGCCGCTCGGCACTCATCGGTCCAAGATGCGGTGGCGGCTCGAGCTCGAAGCGCGACGCCTGGACTCGCCAGGGCTCGCCAAGCCGCTAGCGACGGCAAGGCTCGAGGTGGCAGACGAGGGGTCGGTGCGGACCTTCGAGGACCTGCTCGCTGGCGCCGAGCACGAGGGAGGGCCGCTCCCCGCTGAGGTGGGGGCGATAGAGACTCGAGACAAGGTCGACTTGGGCGTAGCTCGCTCCGTAACGCTGCGGATCGTGTTTCCGGGCCGGCGTCCGTTCAACGAGGGGCCACTCGTGCTCCCTGGCGATCTAGCGCTCGAGGCGGTCACCCGTTGGCCTACCCCTCGCCCGACCGGGCTGGACTGGGAGCCCTTCACCCAGGAGGACTCGGCTGCGCTTCTGGCTTGTCCCGAGGTGACGCCTGACGAGTCCCCTCGCACTGTTCAGGCGACCGCGGGCGGCGTGACCGTGACCACCGAGATGCGCTACCAACAAGCCCTGAAAGGGATCCAGGCGGGCTACACCGCGCCGCTCGGGGACTGGCTGGGCACCACCATCGTGGGCCTCACCCCGGAGCCGATCGCGCTGAGCAGCTGGTGGTCGCAGAGCTTCCGTCCGGAGCACCACAACTTCTCGGAGTGGTTCATCTTCGAGCCGCGCCTCGACCCGTCGGTGCCTGCCGCCACATTGGCGGCGCTGGAGGCCCGCGGCCTCTCGGGTCTGATCGTCCTCGTCGGGGACGCTGAACCGCTGATCCAGGGGCTCGACCTCTCGGGTGCCCCGGTGGCCCTGAAGTGATCCAGCCCCACCCGCCGGTCAGAGCGGGCAGGGCGCGGAAGGATCCACGACGATCCCGGTGCCCGTGGCCGCGAGCGTCCCGAGGAAGCACCCGTACTGCGCCTTGACCGCATCGAGCTGGCTGAAGACCTCGTGGGGGTCGGCGATGCCGTCGCCCTCGAACTGCACGACCACACCGCTCTCGCGCACCTGGACTGGATACTCGACCGGCTCGGAGAGCCCCGCTAGGGCCAACGCAGCCTGGAGCGATGGCCAAACCACAGGCCCGGCCTGGCGGTTGCCGTACGCGAGCGCGAGGGCGTCGAAGAGCTCGGCGTCGTAGTAGGTGTCGCCGAGGCCCACCGGCTGATACACGGGGCGACGGGGATGGCCGGGGAGCGGGTCGATCGCCATGCGACGCATGTAGAGCGCCGTCTCGACCGGCTCCCACGCCCACTGCAGCGCGTGAATCGCCGGGTGGAGGTGAGTCCTCGCTTCCTTGGTGCCCAGGACGAAGCCGACCAGCGCGGTCCCGTCGTAGCGGTCGGTCGTGAGAATCTGAAGCGACCAGAGCCCCCCGGCGCCGGTGGGCACCACGCCATGGACCCCGGCGTTCGAGCCGCCCGCCATGTTCGCGTAGATCGCGCCTTGCGACTGGCCCATCACGAACACCCGCGCTGGATCGAAGCGGAGCTCTCCCTCGTCCAGGCCCACACATCCCGCTACGAGGCCGGGGGGAATGCGCAGCCGCAGGAGCGCGTCCAGCGCGAGGCGGTGCTCCAGCGCCCCTTGGCGGATCGTGTCGCGGTAGGCCGCCAGGTTGTTGGGGTTGATGAACGTGGTGCTCACCGCGCCCTCGAGCCGCTCTGGATTCTGGGGTTGCGCCACGCCCACGGCCGCGAGCCCGTAGGCGGCGAGGACATGCCCCGGGCCCTTGCCCTTCTCGTAGGGTCCCTTTGGGACTTCGCGTCGTCCCCGATCGACCACCTGCGTGGAGAGGCCGCCGCTTCCGTGCGAGTACACGACGAGCGGGTATCCACCCGGGGGCATCGGGGTGCGTGGCAAGGTGATGGCCACTGGGGCCTCCTCGTCCCGCAGCTTCTGGGGCAGGCCGCCGACACCAGAGGTGAACAGCCCATCCTGATCGAACGGGGGTGTCCCCTCCTGAAACTGCGGGAGCGTCACCACGCCGTGAAGCTCGCAGAAGCGCTCGTGGAGCAGTCCATCGTCTGGATCTACGTGGAGGCCCACCACCTCCACCGGGTGTTCCTTGGCGACGGCGTCGGCGAGCGAAGCCTCCTCCTGCACCGCGTCGCCGGTGCGGAAGGCGGTGTACGCCGCCACCTGGTCGCGCGAGAGGCCCAGAAGCTCCAGGGTCTGCAGCGCGGCGTCGTGGCTGGGGTCTCGCGCCGCCAGATCGGCGACCTCAGGCGGATGCGCCAGCGGCGTCCCCTCACCCCCCAGAGACCGCAACACCACGAAGGCGTAGTCGCGCGAGGGCGCCAAGACGAAGCCCGGTCGGGCGGCCATCGCCAGGACGTTCTCAGGGACGTAGGCGTCTGTGTTGAGGGCCTGCGCCATACATGGGACCAGGCGGCCGCGCTCCGGCGAGGTCGGGTCGACGTCGAGGAGCAAGACGGGGCCGTCGAGTCCGGTCATCACGTGCGGCGGAGGCGCCACCGGCCCGGAGAACCGCACCCAGCCCACCGGGACCTGCGAGGCCGCCCGCCGCTCCGCGGCGATGTCGAGCACCCGCGCCAGGATCGGGCTCTCGGTGGGATTGGGGAAGCGCGCCATGCCGCTGCCGAGCGTGGATGGGGAGGGGTGGTCGAAGTAGGCGCCGTCGAGGTCCACGACCCCGCGGGTGCCGGTGGTGGAGTCGACCTCGGCCGGCTGCTCGGCGTCGGGCTCTGCGGGCTGCTGGGCCTCGGGCGCTTGGGAGTCGAGCGGCGGAGCGGCGCTGCCTTCTGGGGCGGGTGACGCGCACGCGAGGAAGAGCGAGGTCAACATCTGGGGCGCGATGGCCCGCGGGGGCTTCGAGGCTCGGGCCCGCTGGGGCGCTCGCGGGCGGAGGCACATGCGCCCACTCTAGCCCCCAATGGGGCAGTGGACGACCTCGACGGACCTTACTGACCTTACTGCGGGCAAACCTCGTAGGGCGAGACGTAGGGGCTGTACACGCCGGGGGCGGTGAGGAAGCGCGTCACGCCCTCGAAGCACCCGCCGCCCACGCCGCGACCGTCGAACTCGGCCATCAGCGCGCCGGCCTCGAAGTACTGGAACGTGAGGCGGTCCGACGTCGGCTGCTGCCAGGTGCCGGTGTAAGCCGGGTCGACGTCTGCGCCGAAGGAGATCACGCCGCCGGCCTCGAACGTGGTGGGGTGGCTGCTGATGCTGCTGGGGAACAGGGAACACTCGAAGAACGAGCTGAGGTTGGTGCCGGTGCAGTGCCGGTTCTCGGTGGCCAGCCCAGCGGGGATGAGCGAAGCGTGCGCGCCGAGCACGAACGTGTGCGTCGCCACATTGTTCGCGGCGGGGTCGTTCGAAGCAGACGGCAGCATCCGGGCCGTGAAGGCGAGCGGCCCTGCGCTGTATGGCGCCTTGAACCCGAAGTCGAAGTTCCGAGTCGCGCCCTTGCTCGTGGTTCCAAACGTGCAGCTGATCCGCGAGGCCGCCAACGTGCAGCCAAGCGGAAGCGAGGTGACCTGGCCCAGCGTGTAGACCTGCGGGCTGGTGGCGGTCTTCGGGAGGTCGATCTGCAGCGTCCCGCCGCTGGAGCTGTGGTTGCCGATGTTCTTCACAGAGACCCGGTACGTCGCCACGTCGTAGTACTTCACGCCAGTAGGCGCCGAGGTCGTCACGCGCAGGTCGGGCGCGGCGGCGGCGGTGGTGGCGAACGCAAGGCCAAGAACAAACGCGGACAGGGTCTTCATGGAGGGCTCCTGAGTCAGACAACCAAAGGTCTGCAAGTGCCCGGCGGCCCCAGAGCGGGGGTGCCGAGCGGTTTCGCGAGCGGCTCCGGCACCACGCCGGTGTTCGCTCACAACAGCAGACTAGGGGTGGTCCCGCAGGCTCGCACCGGTCACTGTTTTGGGGGGTGTTTCGTTGACCCAGGGGGAGGGCAGGCGCTCAGTCGGGGTGGGCGAGCACTACGAGGCGGAGGTCGAGCGTGCGTCCGGCGGCGTTCTTGACACCCACGCGCTTCGAATCCAGCAGCGTGATCTCCACGAGGGAACGCGCCGCCAGCGAGTTGGCGGCGAGGCGCGTGACCTCTTCGGCCGAGAGGGCGCGGCTGAACAGGTGTACCTCGTCGAACACACCCTTGAAGACGTCCTTGTCGCTGCCCCCGACGCAGTTGCCGTCGGCGTCCTCGCCGAGGAGGAAGCAGTTGCCCACGCCGACCGCGAGGCTCGACAGGCCGGCGGCGCCGACCGCAACGCCGTTGACATAGCCGCGCACCGTGGCGCCATCGTAGGTGGTGGCCACGTGAACCCAGGTGTCCAAGGGAACGGTGCCGGCCCCCCCGAAGGAGGTGGTGCCGCTTGCAGTGAGCTGGAGCGAGCCGTCCTGGGTGACGCTCAGGAGGTAGCGGTTACCGCCATCGTCGAGCGAGTAGAGGATGTACGAGTCATCGTGAGTGGCCCGCTTCACCCACATCGAGATCGTGTGGGTCTTGGCCAGCTGCGCCGTGGCGACGGTCAGCGTGTGGCGCACGTTGGTGAACGCCACTCCCGGGTGCTGGTAGCCCTGGCCCAGCTGGCCGGCCACGCAGGTCCAGGTCCCCACGTCCACGCCGTCGAAGCCGTGGCCCGTCTGATCCGCCGAGGAGCAGCCGTCGAACGACCAGTGGATGAGGTGGGCCGGGTCCGCTCCCAGATCCGTGGCGCTCGAGGACGCCGCCTGCTGCCATAGCCCCGCCTCCTTCACATACGCAGACACCAGTACATCCAGCGTGTCGCCTCCGTGGACGAGCTCCGTCGTGGCGCCCCCGGCCAGCGTGACCTCCACGCTCTTCCAGAGTGGCAGCTGCCCAGCCTTGGCGTAGGCGGCGAGGTCGGTCGACTTCGCGAACGGGGCCAGATCCGCGAGCTTGGCGTACGCCACGAGGTCGGAGGACTTCGCGTAGGCCTGCAGATCGGCGGTCTTCGCGAACGGGGCCAGGTCGGCGCTCTTTGCGTAGGCCTCGAGGTCGGCGGTCTTGGCGTAGGCCTCGAGGTCGGCGGTCTTGGCGTACGCCTCGAGGTCGGCGGTCTTGGCGTAGGCCTGGAGGTCGGCGGTCTTGGCGTACGCCTCGAGGTCGGCGGTCTTGGCGTAGGCCTGGAGGTCGGCGGTCTTGGCGTAGGCCTGGAGGTCGGCGGTCTTTGCGTAACCGGCGAGGGCGTCGCCGGCCAGGTGTCCAGCGCCTACGCAAGCGGTGCACTGGAGGCCCGCGCTGGTGAGCGCGTGGAAGGCCCAAGGCACCGCGCCCAGGGGCTGCCGGGGGAGCTCGGCCCCGCCTTCGACGGCTACGCCGACCTCGAGGGACTCATGCGCCGCGAAGATCGCGGGCGGCAGCGGGTTGGCCGCCGGGTTCACGGTGCCCAGGGAGACGCTGAAGTGCCCGTCGACGACCAGCACCGAGGCGAAGGACTCGGTGAACACGGCGGGCGCCGTGGCGTCGCTGCCGGCGTAGAGGGTGAACGTGGCCCCGTAGCTGCCGTCCGGCGCCGCGAGACCTGCGGTCGTCGTGAGCGCGCCTTGGACCGGTAGGGTCTTCGGGATCGACCCGGCGACCGGCGATAAGGCGAGGAGGACGAGTATGACGGCGTTTCGCATGCTCCCAGCCTACTCGCGGGCCGAGCAGCGCAGCAACCTCGCCGCGTGGTTCCGCCGCGGTGACCGCGCGCTGATCAGGCCTGGCGGGCCGCTGCGTCGCCATGCCGGGCCAGCCCCGCGGCGGCGAGCAACGTGACGATGGCGGTGAAGGACAGATACGCCGCGATGGACCAGGAGGCGCCGGTGCTCTCCAGCAGCCAGAGCGCCACGATGGGCGCCGGTCCTCCGGCGGTGAGCGACGCCAGCTGGTAGCCCAGGGAGGCCCCGCTGTAGCGCACCTCGGGAGGAAAGGCGTCGGCGATCACCGCCGCCTGGGGGGCGTACTGGAGGTCGTGGATCGGCGCCGCGACCAGGATGGCCAGCAGCACCCAGCCGTGCGCCGCCGTGTCCAGCGCAAGGAAGTAGACGAACGGGAACACGACCATCAACACCGCGCCCGCCACCACAACACGAAGCGCGCCGTAGCGGTCGGCCAGGTGGCCCGAGAGCGGGATGGTCACCAGCGACACCGTGGCCCCCAGCAGCACGTAGACCAGCACGTCACTGCGCGCGAGACCGAGGTGCTGTGTGGCGTAGGAGAGGACGAACGCCGTGAAGACATAGAACGGGGTCTGCTGGCCGGTGCGTAGGAGGCCGGTGAGCGCGATCGCCTTCCAGTGCTTGGAGAGCGCCACCGCCACGGGCGCCCGCTCGACACGCCGCTCCGCCGTGAGGCGCGTGAACGCGGGGGTCTCCTCCACGCCACGCCGGATCCAGAGCCCGATGCCGACCAGCACCACGCTCGCCAGGAACGGGAGGCGCCAGCCCCACTCGAGGAAGGCGTCGCCCGTCCACCGGCTGGCCGCGAGCATCGCTCCGTTGGCGAGCAGCAAGCCCGCGGGCGCGCCGAACTGAGGCCAGGACGCGAAGAGCCCCCGGCGATGCGCGGGACCCCACTCGGCTGCTACGAGCACGGAGCCGGCCCACTCGCCCCCGACGCCGATGCCCTGGAGGATCCGACACAGCGTGAGCAGCACGGCTCCCCAGACCCCAATGCCCGTGGGGACGAGCCCGATCGCCACCGTGGCCACCCCCATGAGGAGCAGCGTGGCCACGAGGGAGGCCTTGCGC
>SXOO01000094.1 GCA_005776725.1 Pseudomonadota bacterium
GAGCGCGAGAGCGCGGAGGTGAACCGGGCCGGGGAGCTCTGCTGCCCCGGCCCCAACATGATCTCACCGGAGCGCGAGAGCGCGGAGGTGAACCGGGTCGGGGAGCTCTGCTGCCCCGGCCCCAACGTAAATTCTCGAAGCTCAGGGCGTCGGAAAGCGGCTAGGCTGCGGCGATGCAAGAGTTTCTCCCCGGCGTCTTCACCTGGCCCTGGTTCTCCGAACGCCACGGCTACGACTTCAACGGCTGGTTGTTCGTGCACGAGGACGGAAACGTCGTGGTGGACCCGGTAGAGGCGGACGCTGAGACCGTGGAGCGGCTCGCGGTGCTGGGGGTGGCGCGAATCGTGCTGACCAACCGCAACCACACGCGGATGAGCCTTCGCCTCCGCGAGCGCACCGGGGCGCGCGTGGCGATTCACGCGCGCGATCGCGCCCACGCCGAGGCGCAGGGCGCGGTGGTGGACGACGAGCTGGTCGTGGGCCAGCGGGTCGGCCCGTTCAACGTGCTGGACGCCAGCGGCAAGTCGCCGGGCGAGGTGGCCCTCCACTGGGCCGAGCGCGGGTTTCTGGTCGTGGGCGATGCGTGCGTCGGAAAACCCGCCGGGGAGTGCGCGCTCTTGCCCGAGGCGGTGATCGACGACCTCCCGGCGCTGAAGCAGAGCCTCGAACGACTCGCCACAATCGACTTCGCGACGCTCCTGCCGGGAGATGGGGCGCCGATCGCGGCCGGAGGGCGGGAGGCGCTCGCGCGCCTCGTGGACCGCTTCAGCGCTGCCCGGTCCTAGTAACGAACGAGGGCCAAGAATCGCCGGAGCAGCTCGGTGCCATCCGCGCCACGCTCCGGGTGGAACTGCACTCCCCACACGGGTCTGCCGGGGCGGCGGACCGCCTGGATCGCGCAGGGGTCGCCGGCGCCCACACACTCCAGCCCGGCCGGGAGCGCCGTGACGCCCTCCACGTGGCTCACGACGTAGTCCCCGGAGAGAACGACCGGATCCTCGACGGGCCCGTTGGCCTGCACGTGGCGCAAGCCCGCCTCTTTGCGGTGGCCGGCGTAGCTCCCGGTGGCCACTCCCCCGTGCACCGGCCCGATCGCGCCCCCAAGCGCCAGCACCAACGCCTGATGTCCGCCGCAGATCCCGAGGACCGGGGGGCCAGAGTCGGTGAGCTCGCGGATGAGGCCGAAGAGGTGCTCGCGGTGGGGCGCGGGGTATGCGTCGAAGGGAACACCCTGGGGACCCAGCACCACGGCGCTCGCGTCCGCCAGGTCGCCCGACTCGATACGCAGGAAGTGTCGTTCCACGACTCTCGTTGGGGACAGCCGCTGGAGCGCCCGTACGATCCGCCGAGTGCCCGCGCGAGTCGTGGCCGACGGGTTCAGGTTGAGCACCACGATCAACCGCCCGTGCGCGCTGGCGCTCACCCCGGCGGGTCCCCGAGAAACCCGAGGAGGTGCGCCACGACCGCCGAGGGGGCGTGAGCGTGGAGATTGTGCCCGGCGCCAGGGACCACGTGATGCTGGAGACCCCGAACAGCCGCCCGCCGATCGGGGAGGTCCGGCCAGCGAAACGCGGTGCGCTCCCCATCCAACGACAGGACCGGGCACTCGATTCGGCGCCACAACGCCATGGCGTGCTCGAGGACGAACGCGCCGCCGCTCCGGGCCTTGTGCAAGGGGTCGGCCTTCCAGGCGATCCCGCCGGGCACGGGCCGCGTGGCGTGCAGCGCCATGTGCGCCGCCACGGGCTCGGTCAGTAGGGAGTCGGCCCGGCGTAGGCGCCGCACCGCGTCCTCCAGTGACGCCATGACCTCGGGCTCGCGCCGGGCGGCCTCGACCGTCTTGACGAAGCCCGCGAGCCGCGCGGGGAACAGGTCTGGGGGTTCGGTGGGAGGGCCGAAGCCCTCGAGCAGCGCGAGGTGGCTCACTCGGGCCGGGAACGCACCGGCGAAGTACCCCACGACGGAGCCACCCATCGAGTGGCCCACCAGGGCCACGGGCTTCTCCGCGCCGAGCGCGTCCAGGAGGCGGTGGAGGTCGAGTAGATAGTCTGGGAAGTAATAAGTGCCCCCGGCGCCGACCCACTCGCTATCGCCGTGGCCGCGAGCGTCGGGCACCACGACGCGAAAACGCTGCGAGAGCGGGGCCGCCACCGCGTCCCACGAGCGGCACTGGTCGAGCCAGCCGTGGTGCAAGACCACGAGCGGCGCGGCCGGTTCGCCCCACTCGGCTGCGTGGAGCGAGAGCCCGCCGGAGTCCCAGCAAAACGGCCGTGGCTCGGCGGTGCTCACAGCCCGCAGCTCCCCCGCACGCCCTCGCGCGTCCAGCAGGTCTCGCCGGTGGGGCACTCGGTGCCGCCGCAGCACAGGATGGCCATGGCGCCCAGCTGGCACCGCGCGTTGATGCAGTCCCAGCCGCCAGGGCAGTCGCAGTGCGTGGCGCAGCTGTCTGGGACCCCGACGTCGCCTCCGCCCGGCCCGGCATCAAGGAACTCGAGCCCCCCGTCCGCTCCGCCCCCGTCGGGAAGACCGGGCGCCGTGGGGGTCCAGGGAGTGATGACGGGATCCGGAAACGCAGGGCCTCTGCCGCCCGCCGTGTCGCCGAGCGGAGGGATCGTCACCTCGACGCAGCCGACGAGGAGGAGCAGGAAGGCACGGCGCATGGAAGATCGAGCCTACGGGATCGGCCGGGCGCGCGCCACGGGCGTCTGAGTCAGTGGGGGCGCGGGTCAGCGCCCGAGCGCCGCCAGGAAACGACGGTACTTCGACCGCGAGGGTGACAGGGGCTCGACGAGCGCCTCGGGTAACACGGCCCCGAGCGCCGCGCGGGCTCCCGCGAAGCTGTGGTGGCCCTCGGTGAGCTCGATCTCGATCTCGTACTCGGTCTGGCCCGGGAGCTCCGTCCGGTCCAGCTCCAGGACGTAGCCGTCGCCAAGCTCGAAGCGGTGG
This sequence comes from Pseudomonadota bacterium, assembly GCA_005776725.1. Taxonomy (GTDB): domain Bacteria; phylum Myxococcota_A; class UBA9042; genus SXOO01. The sequence continues at coordinate 2,947 of SXOO01000094.1, forward strand.
CGGTGGTTCACCAGCGCGCCAATCGGGTAGAGGGCGTCGCGCTGCTCCTGGAGCAGCGAGATGCAGAGCTCCACCTCGATGTCCGTGAGGGCCTTGCGCTGGTTGAGCGCGTCGAGTGCGTCCGCGGGCTCCAAGGGGTCGGTGCGCTCGCGGGTCACGAGCTCGCCGTCGTCGCTGAGCACCTTGTCCTTGCACGTCACCTCGAAGGCCCCGTCCTCCTCACGGATGCGGACCATGCCGGTGGCGGCCCTCAGGAGTCGCCGGTCGCGGGTATCGAAGTACGTGTTGGTCTGGGTGACCGCGCCGAGCGACGGCCGGGTGTCCACGAGGTGGGCCCGAATGAGCGCCCAGGTGACCTCGTCGGGGATCAGCAGTTTCAGCTCGCGTTCAATGATCTCGGCCACGCCGCCACAATGCCCGCCCGGCCGCCGAAAGCCAACCGCAGGCAAGCGTTGGCCCGGCAACGAACTCGTGGCAGGGTCGCGCCATGTCCATCACCGACTCGCACACCGCCAACCTCGTCCGCTGGGATCCCACACGCCCGGGCGTCTACGAGAGCCACTTCTTCAAGGCGAACCTCCCGGAGGAGCAGCTCGCGCTCTGGTGGCGGTTCACGATCCTGCACTCGCGGAGCGCGGCCCCGGTGTTTCAGCTGTGGTCCATCGTGTTCGACCTGTCGCCTGCCGGCCGCTCCTTCGCCGTGCGCGAGTCGTTCACGCCGGCACAGGTCCGCATCGATCGCGAGACGCTCGAGACGCGCTACGGGGTATCGACGCTCCGCCACGGGGCGTCGGAGGGACGGCTCGATCGCGCCGGCCACACCGTGGAGTGGGACCTCCAGTGGACCATCCCGGAGCACGCGTTCCACCACTTCCCCTACCCCGCCATGTACACGGGCGCGGTCCCGAAGACGAAGCTGAGCTCGCCGGTGCTCGATGGCCGCTTCTCCGGTCAGGTGGTGCTGGATGGGCGCCGCGTGAGCTTTCAGGAGGCCCCCGGGATGCAGGGGCACAACTGGGGCACGAAGAACGCCGACCACTGGGTCTGGGTGCACTGCAACGCCTTCCGCGGGGCCCCCGGCGCCGTCTTCGAGGCGGTGTCCTCGCGGATCGCGCTCGGCCCCGTGGACTCGCCGCAGCTCACGATCCTCCACTTCGAGGACGCCGGGCGGCGCACCACCATCAACGGGCCGGCGGAGCTCGTCCGCGCCCAGAGCCGCCTGGACGGGCTCACCTGGCGCTTCCGGAACCACCGCGGCGACGCCGGGCTCGAGGGCTGGTTCGGGGCCGAGGCCGACCGCTTCGTGGGCCTGCCGTACGACAACCCCGACGGCCCCGGCGTCACCTGCCTCAACTCCAAGGTGGCGTCGGGCGAGCTGCGCCTCCTCACCCGCGTCGGCGGCGTGTGGCGGCTCGAGCGCGTGCTGGAGGCGGACTCCGTGGCTGCCGTGGAGATCGGGACGCGGGGCGACACAGCCGGTGTCCCCGTGACGGACCTCGAGCCCGCGTGGGTGCCCTCGTGAGCGCCTTCTGGCTCTTGAAGAGCGAGCCGGACGTCTACGGTCTCGACGAGCTCGAGCGCGCAGGCGAGGGCGTCTGGGAGGGGGTGCGAAACTACCAGGCGCGCAACTTCATGCGGGCGATGCGCACGGGCGACCTGTTCCTCTTCTACCACTCGAACGCGAAGCCGAGCGGGGTCGCAGGCGTGGGGCGCATCGTCCGCGAGGCCTACCCGGATCCGTTCCAGTTCGACCCCAAGAGCAAGTACTACGACCCCGCGTCGCTGGCCTCGGATCCCCGTTGGTCCGCGGTGAATGTGGGGTTCGTCGAGCGCTTCCCGCGGGTCATTTCCCTCGAGGAGCTGAAGGCGCACCCGGGGCTCGTGGGGATGGCGGTGGTGCAGAAGGGCACTCGCCTGTCGGTGACGCCGGTCTCCGCCGAGCACTTCGAGCGGGTGGTCGCGATGGGCCGCTTCGGAGGCTGAGACGCCGCGACGTGGCGGCCGGCCGTCCCGCGCCGTCCCGCGCCTTCCGCAGAGCCGTCAGGGCTTCGGGTGCGCCAGCAGAAAGCCCAAGGTGCCCTTGGCGAAGCTCTCGTCCACGAAGCCGGGGAGATGTTTGCCCTTCACCAGCGTCCATAGCTCCACGGAGGTCCCGGCGTCGCAGCCGGACCAGGTCTCCACGGTGGTCTCGGCGCCGGGCACCTTGGCGTCGAGCTCCAGCGTCGCGGCGGCGGGCGTGGGCGGTCCGTCGCAGCCATCGACACCCGCCCAGAACTCCGCTGAGCCCCGGGCGCTGGGGTACGCGAAGGTGCCTTCGTAGGGGATGGTCTCATCCTCGGTGCCGTGCACGTGGAGAACCGAGACGGGGTTCTCGGCCGGACAAGACCCCGGGTCTTTCCACATCGCGCCCGCCAGCACCACCACGCCCGCGAACAGGTCGCTGCGCGAGCAGGCCAGGCGGTACGACATGAAGCCGCCGTTGGAGTGGCCCAAGGCGAAGATGCGCTTGGGGTCCACGTTGTAGTGCTTCCGCGCCTCGGCGATGAGCCCGAGCAGGTATCCCTCGTCGTCCACCCCGGAGGCGTCCTTGTCGCAGCAGGCGTTCGTGGCGTTCCAGAACTGGTTGCCCTCGGAGTCCACCGTCCCGTCGGGGACCAAGACGAGCACGCCGTCTACGTTGGCTCGCTTGCTGATCCCCAGATACACGTCCTGGACGAATCCGTTCGCCGAGTAGCCGTGAAGGAGCAGTAGGAGCGGCCACTGCTTCTCGGCTGTGTACGCCTCCGGCAGGTTGATCACGGCCGGTCGCTCGCCGCCGAGGCGCTCGGGTGCCGTTGGAAAGACGGGCGCAGCGGTGTGGGTGTCTTCTTCTGGCGTCCCCGAGGACGAGTCGTTGCTAGCGGCGTCCGGCTCGCCTATCGCGACGTCCGCGCCTGCGTCGGCCTCCGTAGAAACATCGGTCGTGCCGGCGACGCTCGCGTCAGCGGAGGCGTCACCAGAGCCGTCGGCGGTCTTGGGGTTCGTGGCAGCGCAGGCGGCCATGAGCAACACGGAGAGGGCGTTTCGGGGATGGTGCGATCGGAACATGGCCCGACGGTACCACGGCGCCCGTATGGTGGCGGACGGACACACGCGCCGTTGCGGCGTTCCAGCGATCATCCCCGTTCGCGCCCTCAAGGGCCCTCTTGGGCCGCGGACTTGCCGCGGACACCTCCGCGCGGTTATTCGTGCCTGACCGCTGGAATGTCCTGCCCAACTCCAGCTTCAACGGAGGACCACATGGCCGAGCGCATCAAGGACTACGAGGTCTTCTGGGCCTATTACCTCTACGAGCACCGCGACCCGCGCAGCCGGTGGTTGCACCTCTTGGGCACGACCGGGTGGCTCACCTGCGTTGGCCTCAGCGTGGCCGCGAGCCCGCTCATCTTCCCCGCCGCGTTTGCGGTCTTCGGCGGCGCGGTGGCTCTGGGGCTTCGCAAGGGCGAAGGCGAAGGACCCAACTGGGCGCACATGGCGGTGGCCGTGCTCGCCCCGTCGCTGGCGGCGCCGCTCACCTTCCCCGCGGGCGTGGTGTTCGCTTACGCCATGGCCTGGACCGGGCACTTCATCATCGAGAAGAACCGCCCTGCGACGTTCAAATATCCGCTCTGGTCGTTCGTGTCGGACTTTCGGATGCTGTCGCACATGCTCCGCGGGCGCCTGTGGACCGGTGATCCGCTGGTGGAGCTGGGACTGACGTCGCGCGTGCCGAGCGCGGTATGACGCCGGGCCGTTAGGCCTCGACCTTCTTCTCGCGCTTCTCCTGCGGCCTCTGATCGACCTTCTTGGCCTCGGGCCGCTTGTCGTCGAGGGCCCTCCGGACCTCCTTCTCTTTGTTCTTATCCTTGTCTTTGTCCTTGTTCATCTTCTCGTCGACCTTGCTCGGCATCGCGAAGTTGTAGAGCAGGTAGTACTGGAAGGCGCGCTCGCGCAGCACGGCCAGCCGGCGCTGCAGGGCGGACTCGGCTGTGAGCAGCAGCTGGATCAGACGCTCGAGCAGGCTCACCTGGAGGCGCGCTTCGGGCTCCTTCGAGCCGAGGGCCCGGTCGCGCAGACCGCGCAGCAGGTCGATGTCGGAGTGAGCCTCCGACAGCGCGTTCAGCACGTTGTTGATCTCGTCGTCCTTCTCGATGCGAGTGGCCAGCTCCTGCCAGAAGAGCCCGATGTTGTCCGACGCGGCATCCACGTGGTGCGAGTGGCGGGCACGCCCGATCTCTTGATCGCGCTGCCAAAGAAGCCCGCGAAGCTCGGGGAACGCGTCGGTGGAGATCGAGCTCATGGCTCCAGCCTGAAGCGGACGCTGCGCGCATGGCCCTCGAGACCTTCGAGCTCCGCCAAGCGGATCGTTGGCGGACCGAGCCGCTCGATGGCCTGGCGATTGAACCGGATCACGTTGGTGCGGCGCATGAAGTCGCTCGTCCCGAGGGGCGAGAAGAAGCGGGCCGTACCGTTGGTGGGCAGGACGTGGTTGGCGCCGGCGAGGTAGTCGCCCACGGCCTCCGGCGTGTGGGGGCCGCAGAAGATGGCCCCGGCTGAGCGGAAACGCCCAGCGAGGCGCTCGGCGTGGGGCACGACCAGCTCGAGGTGTTCGGGGGCGATGCGTTCGGCCAGGTCCAACGCCTCTTCCAGCGAGCGGGTGACCACGGCGATCCCGAAGTCGCGGAGCGACGCTTCGGCGATCGCGGCGCGCGGCAGCGCCCGGGCCTGCTCGCGGCACTCGGCGACCACCGCCTCGACCAGCGCGGCGTCGGGCGAGAGGAAGCTGACCATTGCAGCGGGGTCGTGCTCCGCCTGGCTCAGCAGGTCGGCGGCCAAGACCCGCGGTGAGGCGCCCCCGTCCGGCGTGGCCACGACGCAGAGCTCGCTGGGCCCGGCGATACTGTCGATCCCCACGGCGCCGAACACCTCGCGCTTGGCGGTGGCGACCCAGGTGTTTCCGGGGCCGACGATCTTGTCGACCCGGGGCACGCTGGCGGTGCCGTAAGCGCGCGCCGCCACGGCCTGCGCGCCGCCGATTCGCACCACCCGGTCGACGCCCGCGAGCGCCGCGGCGGCGAGCACCACGGGGTTCACGACCCCGTCCGGCGTAGGCGTGACCATGATGACCTCATCCACGCCAGCGACCTTCGCCGGCACCGCGCTCATGAGCACGCTGGACGGGTAGGCTGCGGTCCCCCCGGGGACGTAGAGGCCCACGCGCCTCAGGGGCACATGGCGTTGGGCCAGGTAGACCCCGTCCTCCGCGTCTAGCTCGACGTCCCGCTCCCGCTGCCGGCGGTGGACCGCAGCGATTCGGTCTCGGGCAAGCACGAGGTCGGCCACGACACGGGCGGGCAGCTGCTCGCGCGCCTCGTGGAGGAGCCGAGTGGGCAGCACCAGCTCTTGGCCGTCCCAGCGATCGAGCTCGCGCGTCAGGCGGATTAGGGCCTCGTCGCCGTTGGAGCGCACGTCCGCGATGATCCCGCGCACCCGCGCCAGTACGGCCTCGGAAGGCGCGGGCTCGGAGCGCGAGCCGAGCAACGCTTCGAGCACGCTGGGGAAGTCGGGGCGAGTGGTCGTGAGGACGCGCAAGGTGCGATCTCGTGAGAGGGGTGGCTGGTGAGAGGAGCCGCGCGGTCGCCGGATGCGGCGCCGAGTCGGACCGTGGACGGGAGCAGCGTGCCGCCGGGAGACGCGCCGCCGAAGTTGGTCGCGGGTCGAACGACCTCGTCGGGTACCCCGCGCGCGTCGCGCTGTGGCCGGCGTCCGAGAACGCTCGACCGGCAACGCCGCTCGACAGACACCCCTGAAGTCGGCCGGACACCCGCGACCGCGGCCGCGCGCCGAACACCCTGCGGGTTCCACCCCGCCAGTTGGGCCGGGAACCGCGAGAACGAGTCCGCGGGCCCTCCCACCAGCGGGCATCGTACGCCCCGTCGCCGTCGGGCGGAAGGGCGCCACGCCATCAGGGGTCGATCGAGGCCTGCTGACTTGTGTCTTGCCGCTCGGCCAGGCTAGGGGCGCCCTCAAAGGCGTGTGCGTCGCGAGAAACCGGTCACCGATTGCGAATCCGTGAGCCCCACAAGCACGTGGGCGACAACGCGACGACAGTGGTCCGAACTTCAACCAGGCCGAACGCGGCCTGGAACACCAATCGAGACTGCTTTGCCTCCGGGGTGGCCGCTGGGTACGATGGCCCTCATGAGCTTGAACCATTCAGTCAACGTCTCAACGCTCGACGACTGGGATGGCACCACCCCGGCGAGCGCTTCGAGCTACGGGCCGGACTGGGATGCCGCGGTCGCCTACGGTCTCGATATGACGCTCATCGAGGTCAGCCTGGCGATGACACCTGGGCAGCGCGCGGAGCGGCTGCAGTCACTTTTGATTCAGATGGCAGAGTTGAGGGACGCGTTTTCGGCGACCAAGGATTCCAGTGTCTCTTCTCCCGTCTTGGAGGACTCGGTGGGTGAGAGACGTGGCTGTCCAGCGGACTGAAAACTGCTGCAGGCGCTTCGAAACGCGGAGGTCGACTTCATCCTGATCGGGGGCGTGGCCGCGCTCATCCACGGCTCGAGCTACATGACCTTCGATCTCGATGTCCTCGCTCCTTTCACGTTATGCAACTGGGAGCGGATCCTTGGGGCACTCCGGCCTTTCGAGCCCCGGTTTCACAACCACCCATCTCGCATTCCTCTGCAGGGGGAGCCCGAGAAGTTGACCGCGTTTCGGATGGTTCTCCTCGATACCACGCTCGGGCGGCTGGACATCCTCCGCGAGATCCCAGGCGGGACCTACGACGACCTTCTGCCCGCGTCTGAAGTCGCGGAGGACGTCTACGGGGGACCGATGCGTGTGCTGGGGCTCGACGCGCTCATCGCCTCGAAGGCCGCCCTCATGCGAGAGAAAGACAAGCCCGTGGTCGTGGAACTGAGAGCCATAAGAGAGCGGCTTCGTGGCGAGGTGTCGTAACGAACGGCGCGACTGAGCAACCGTCTTGTTCAGGAGGGTCGAGCTGTTGCGCGAGTGAGCGCCCTTTGCGATCGTGCGCGCCGCGCCCGAGGGGGCGCGCAGGAGCCCCGATGATCGAGACCCCGAAGCGCGTCGCGCGTCACATCCAGCCCATCGGCCCACGCGTCCTGGTGCGAGTGATCAAGAGCGCTGATCTCCACGAGTCGGGGCTCTATCTGCCGGCCGGCGCCAAGGACGGGCACGCAGAGGCGCTCTACGGGGAGGTCGTGGAGGTGGCGCGGGCCCAGGCGGATTCGCTCGCGGTGGAGGACGACAAGGACCTTGGCACCAACGTGTCGGGGGTGCCCCACGGTGCGTTCGTCCTGTTCCCGAAGAGCGCCGGCGTGAAGGTGCCGTGGAACGACGACCTGCGGATCCTCTCCACCAAGGAGGTGCTCGCCACCGTGGAGGAGGTCCCGCTGGAGGAGACGCACTGAGCGCGGCTTCCGCCGCACCGGCGGGTCACGCCGAGTCGCGCCAGTCGCACCACGCGCGGATCACCGCTTCGAGCGCGGGACGGCGTCGCTCCACGTCGTCGAGGCTGACGAACTTCGCCGAACGCCCCACGTCCGCCTCACCCTCGAGGAGGGGATGCTGGCCCGGGATGGCGGCGCCCTGGTGAAACATGAGGCTCACGTGCATCTTCGCCTTCGGGAAGAAGCTGGCGATGTTGCCCTTGTACATGAAGGTCGGGGCTTGCCACTTGACCGCTTCGGTCACGCGGGGGTCCGCAGCCAGCGCGATCTCACGAACGCGCTGCACAGCGGCCTTCATGGGGTTGTCGTAGCGCTCGAACCACGCGTCCACTTCCGGATTCCGATTCATGCGTGCTCCTATGGGCGGCCACGGGGCCAAGCCGAGGACCCTAACATGGCTGGCTGGCACGCGGGCGGGAGCGCCCATCGAGCTCGCTGGGTCGAGCGGGCCTCGGCCCGTTTGGGAGTGGCGGGACCTGACGCGTTTGGTAGGTTGGCCGGGCTGGAGACCTTGGTGCTCCGCGTGTTTCGAGGGTACGTGAAGCCGTTGTTCCGATTCCTAGCAGCGGCGGTCCTGCTCGGCTGCACCGAGCTCGGGGCTCCCGAGGTACCCGGCGACGCAACGACGGACGCCGCTGACGGCTCGCCGGTCTCCGACGCGGCCGCTTCCGACGGCATCGGCGGAGCCAACGCCCCTGACAGTGGCGTCTCGCCTGACGCGCCGGACGTTCCCGGGACGGAAGGCGACTCCGGGGTCGTCGACACGGCGAACGGCCCCGACAGCGGTCCGAGCGCGGACGCCGCGGAAGGGCCGGACACGGCCGAGGGGCCGGATACTACGGAGGGCCCGGATGCCGTGGAGGGGCCGGACACTACGGAGGGCCCGGATGTGGTGGAGGTCCCAGACGCCCCTGAATCACCGGACGTCACAGTAGCGCCGGACGTCGCCGAGACACCGGAAGTCGCGGCAGTACCCGATGTCCCCGAAGTCGAGGAGGTCCCCGACGTCCTCGAGATCCCGGAAGTCGAGGAGTTCCCGGACGTCCTCGAGGTCCCAGAGATCGAGGAGGTGCCCGACGTCCTCGAGGTCCCCGACGTCGAGGCAGCTCCAGACGTCCTCGAGGTCCCCGACGTCGAGGCAGCTCCAGACGTCCTCGAGGTCCCCGACGTCGAGGCAGTTCCAGACGTCCTCGAGGTCCCCGACGTCGAGGCAGTTCCAGACGTCCTCGAGGTCCCCGACGTCGAGGCAGTTCCAGACGTCCTCGAGGTCCCCGACGTCGAGGGCGTTTCAGACGTCCTCGAGGTCCCCGACGTCGAGGCAGTTCCAGACGTCCTCGAGGTCCCCGACGTCGAGGGAGTTCCAGACGTCCTCGAGGTTCCGGACCTCGACGAGGCCCCGGATGTCGTTGAGATCCCCGACACCGCCAACGTCCCGGACGCCGGACCCACCGACCCGTTCGCAGCGTGCCAGGACCTGCGGCTCGCGGCCCTGAGTTGGCCCGAGGCGTCCTCCACCTCGCCGCTCACCGGGCGCTTGGCGTTCGGCCACACGCACCTGACCGAGCATGTCGAGCAACGCCTGGCCCCGAAGCCGCCTGAAGCGCGCGACACCGCCGTCCTCTTCTGGCCAGACGTCGCGCCGCCGGAAGGCAGCGAGCCGCTCCTCCTCGCGCGCCGGGACGGAGTGGTCATGGGTGTGCTCCCGCTTCGACACGTCGAAGAGAACTTGCCGGTGCTCGAGAACGCGATCGCCAACGTAGACCTCGACGTCGGAGTGGGCGACGCGCTCGCGGCGATCCTCCCGTGGCCCTGGGTCCAGCCCGGCGTGCAGCTGGAGCTGGGCTGGAACGACGCCGACGTGCGACACGTCCTCTCGGTCGAGCTTCCGCCCCTCGCGGAGCCGCATACGTCCACCATTACGCGGACGAAGGTGGTGCTGTTCGGCCATGGCGCCGTTCCCGACACGCGCACCCTCGAAGGCGGCACCCTCGTACGGGACCATTTCGCATCGATTCCGCTCGCCGAGCTGCGCCTCGTCGACTCAGTCGACTGGATCGTGGACGCGATGGTGGTCCGCACGGAAGCCGGGCCCGCGGCTGTGACGTCCGAAGTCGAGCGGGAAGCCGTGGCGACCGACGCCGACCACTGGACCCTCCTCAAGCACCAGATGGCCCTCAGGCAGAGCCTGGCCAACACCGGCCGAGGCTTGGCGATGACGGGCGAATCCGATGGTGACTCGTCGCCTTACACCTTCGGGACCTCCGTCGCGATGGGTTGGTTCCTCGGGACCGACGGTGCCTTTCACGACATCGACGACGCGCCTTGGGCCGCGGGATGGACCGGGTGGACGGCCATGTGGGCGGACGAGTGCGGCAACGGCTATATCCACGAAGTCGGCCACTCGTTCACCCTCGCGCACTTCACCACCGGCGCGGCCGCCTCATGGGGAATCGCCGCCCAATACCCCCAGGACGGCACCTGCCTCGCCAGTCACCCCCTCCCGGTGGACATGGCCCAGCGGGGACTTCGAACCTGGTACCGCGTGGGCCCCTCCGGCCCGGTCACGGGAACGAACGGCGAGCTGGTCGGGAAGCGCGACCCGATGAACGGCGGCGAGGGGCCCGACCAGGTCTCGTGTTTCCCGGGATACACGGCCTATCACGCCCAGAAGATCCAAGACTGGGCGAATGACGCCGCCACCATCGACACGCGAAGCGGCGTCCCCGGGCTCTGGAAGCGCGTCGACGGCGTGGACACTCTCGTGACCCCCGACGCGCGCTTCGGCGCTGTGAGGGCTACCGGCGTGCCCGTTGCGACGGTCATCGGCACGCTGTCCGTGACCCCCGACTCCACCCTCATCTATCCGCCCATCTTCGCCGCCTCGGGGAACGTCTTCACGGGCGTCCCGCTCGACGCGGCGCCGATGCCGACAGCGTTCGTCGGGGCGCAGTGGTTCGTCGAGGTGACGTACGTCGATGGGACGCTCGACCGCTGGCTGATCGACCGGGACAGCACGAACCCGCTCGACTTAGGGCTGTTCTCCATGAACCTCCAGCTCTCCCGAGGCCCTCTCTCGGTCTCGCTCTATCGCTCGAGTCAGGGCTGGCCCAACATCGACACCAGCAGCGCCACGCTCATGGCCAGCCGCGTCATCGGAGAGCCCCCGAGCGCGCTCCCGCCCGTGCGCCGCTACGGCAAAGGGCGGCGCGGCGCGGGCGCGCTGACGGTGCGAGATGTGTGCGATGCGGGCGTCGATTGTCCGGATGTTGGCCCGTCGGTGACTGCGCGGGCAGCGTCCGCCGCCTGGCAAGGCGCCGGAACCATTGGGCAATGGCCCGAAGCCCTTCGCGTCGACTGGGATGGCGCGCCTGCACAGACCACGTGCGAGTTGGGCGGCGTCTCGACGCTCTCGGTGTCGCTCGTGAACAGCGCCACGGGAGAGACGCGCGTGGTGGCCCTTCACGGCCAACGGGTCGTCACGGCTCGCGGGCAGCGCTTCTCGGGGAGCCTCCGCGACGTGACCCCCTGGGCTGACGACCCCGACCTCGAGGAGCGCGTGGTGCTCTGGGTTCCCTGGTCGGAGATGCAGGGCAGCTCGACGGGGCGCTGGCACAGCGCCAGCCCGTTGGAGCTGACGATCTCAGGAGGCGTGGACGGGCCTGACGTGCTCCCCGTGGTGATCGACCTCGAGGTCCTGGCGCGTACGCCGCTGAACATGGCCACGCTCCAGAAGAGCGCGCCGCTGACCACGCCTAACTCGTCGATGTACTTCCTCGTGCGCGATGCGAGCGTGGGGCCCACCACACGTGTTTGGTGGGATGACGGCGTGGCGGGGCCAACGAGGCTGCGGGTCCCGGTCATCGACGCGGCCACTGGGGCTCCCGCCACGCTGGAGCTGGAAGCGCAGCAGGAGGGCTGCAACGGCTCGCGGTGGGACCTGAACGCCGGCCGCGGTGCGGGCAACTGCGAGCACCGCACCGTGTTGTGGGTGGCCAAGACGGGCAACGAGGCGCTCGTCTCCGGACATACCTACGTCACGCCCGGCTCTCGCCCGCTGGTCATCGACGGTCGGCGCTGGCACGACCCGAACGGTCAGGCGCTCATTGGCACCTTCGCCTTCGAGCTGACCTACTCCGTCCCCTGACGCCGCGCCCAGCTGTCTCCGCACGCCACCAGCGCCAGATTCCACTGGCCCGCCCTAGGCGTTACGACTACCCTCCAACGCCGCTCTGGAGGGTCTACTCGATATGCGCAAACTCATTGCTGCCACCCTGATGTTCGGATGTTCCGCAGGCGAAGCCACGCTCCTCACCGTGGGGGACGAACCGCTGGAGTACGTCCCAGAGGGCAAGGCCGACGACTACCGCAGCACGCAGGGCAAAGAGTACGCGCTTGTCGCAAAGGACTCCGTGGTCCTCGGCGAAGAAGAGCTCACGCTGGAGGGCGAGGCCCGCCTCGCGCGCGCCAAAGAGCTGGTGGAGCTTCGCTTCAAGGCGATCAGCTACTTCGCGTACGAGTACCTCGCCGGTAAGGGCCGCAGCGACGCCAACTTCACCTACGGCAACTTCCGCACGACGGTGCGCCAGCAGACCTTCGAGTCCCTGGCGATCGCCGAGCGCGCGGATGCCCCCGGCACCTTCGACTTCGAGTTCGAGGCCGAGTGTGCGGGACCCAACGACCTGCTGAGCGATGTGCCCATCGACGCGTCCGGTGCGTTTGCGCTTCGCCTCCCCATCCTTCGGCGGGAGGAGCTGGAGTCCGGGAGCTACTCCAAGACCTACAAGCACTTCAACGCCGACACGCTGCCGGCGGAGCAGCTGCAGACCCTCACCGTCACGATCACCGCGAAGCCCTCGGAGCCGGACGCCTATCCGGACTACTCGGCCATGTTCGACGACGGACTCCTCGACATCGCGATCCACGTCGGCGGCGACTACAACGAGGAGCGCTTCGACCTCGAGGCGGCGCGAGACATCTTCGACAGCCTCAAGACCGAGCTGAACCTCCGCGCGCCGGTAGCAGACTTCGAGTCTCTGCGGACCACGAGCGGCCCGTTCACCGGCGAGCTGAACGCCAACGGCAAGACCGTCGCGGTTCAGGTGTCGCTGTTCCATCCGGACATGCACAAGGAGGAGGGCGTCGGCTTCGACGGGCTCCTGGCGGCGTACAAGGCGTCCGCAGCCACGCGCGACATCGTGATGTACGACGGCCACGCGGGATACGACACGAACTACAGCGGCATCGTGGTGCACTACAACCCGCGGCACGCGATCGCGGCCAGCGCCTTCGACGAGCTGGACCTCCCCGAGAAGTACCAGCTGTTCGTGTTCAACGGCTGCAAGACCTATACGTCGTACGCCGATGCCATGTACCAGAACCCGCGGAAGTCGGTGGCGAACCTCGACATCATCACCACGGTGAACTTCTCGTGGCTCAGCGAGATGACGCGCGTCACCACCGAGCTCGTGGGCAACTTGACTGCAGCAGGCAAGGAGGGGCACGTCCCCCGCAGCTACGACCAGATCCTGGCCGAGATGAACAGCGGGCGAAGCTGGGACGTCATCTACGGGATCCACGGGCTCAGTGACAACGGCCGCCTGTCGCCTTATGCCGACGCCGCGTCGCTCTGTCAGTCGTGCAAGAGCAACGGCGACTGCCCCGGCGCCGACAACCTCTGCATCAAGGGCCTCGGTGGGCTGCGTGGCTGCGCCGCGGCGTGTACGGACGACACAGGCTGTCCCGGCGGGTACCGATGCGCGGCCGTTGCCGCCGCCGGCTCCGACCTCCTCTCTGGCCGGCAGTGCATGCCGACCTCTGGCAAGTGTGATCTCGGGGGTGTGCAATGAAGCGTTGGTTCGTGATGGCGGTGCTCGCGGCCGCCGCGTGCGAGAGCAGCACCAAGAGCTCCAAGGACAAGGAGGTCTCTGGTGGAGACACGGCTGACGCGGCCGACGCCACCGACGCGGCAGACGCCACCGACGCGGCAGACTCCGCCAACGGCGCAGATGCGACCGACGCGACCGACGCCACCAACGGCGCGGATGCGACCGACGCGGCAGACGGCAGCGACGGCAGCGACGCCACCGACGCGGCAGACGGCAGCGACGCCACCGACGCGACAGAGGGCGGCGACGCCACCGACAACGCGGACGCGACGGACGCCGCAGACGCCACCGACGGCGGGGATGGGGCCGACGGCGCGGACGGAGCCGACGGAGCCGACCCAACTGCGTACGAATACGACGAGGAGGGGTGCATCACGTTCCAGGGCGCATCCGCGTTGTGCGGAGCCGCCTCCGACAGGACCGTGTGCAACCTGGCAGCCGGTTGCCGCGAGGACGGATTCGCCGGCCAGTGCTCCATCGACTGCGAGATGTCCACCACGGTGGCCTGCCTCGACGTGGCGGCGGTCGGCTGTGTCCTCGATGCCGTCGCGGCAGGGAACTGCGAAGCGCTCGGCGAGTGTGGCGGCTGGTACCTCGTCTACTGAGCCGTCACGAGCCGCGCGACCGGGGCGGCGGTCAGCAACAAGTTGTCGTGCGTGTGTGCACGAGCCACCGCGCGACGACCCGGGCAAGCGGCCGCTGAATCCCCGGCCCGGCTCGCTCTAGTCGATACAGTTGGCGAACTGCAGGTCGTAGATCCCGAAGACGATGTCGCCGTCGAAGGTGTTGACCACCGCGACGCTCACGAACGGCACGGGGGAGACCAGCCCAGCGAAGCCGCCAGAGCTGATGGGCGCGCTCGCAACCAACGTGCCGTTCGCGCTGAAGGCATCGATGTGACCGCCGTCGCCAACGTTCGTCCAAACACCCACAGCGTGTTGGGGGAACTTGAAGTCCGCCTTGATCGCGCGACCGTCCAGGTCCGCGGCGGAATACGGCGAGGTCAGATTGACGATGAGACCATCGTGGCTTGGCAGCGCGATCTGGTGTTGTTGACCCCGGTAGATCACGGGATACACACCCGAGGTCCCGAAGGGTCGGAACACGACCCCCTGGCTCTCATACGAGGGTTGGATGGTTGGTTCGTTTACCGCCACGAAGTGGCCTTCCGTGGGCCCAGTGATGTGCAGGTTCGTGTAGGAGCCGCAGGTGCGGGCCTCGAAGGCCGGCTGATCCGAGAACAGCGTGAGCGGACACGCACCCGCGTCGATGGTGTTCGCGCAGCTTCCCGCGGTGCACGTGTCCTGGGTGCAGGGGTTGTTGTCGTTACACGCGGACGTCGCCCCTGCCTGGCACACGCCGCCCGAGCACATGTCTCCTAGGGTGCATGCGTTGCCGTCGTCGCAAGTGTTTGAGCTCGTGACGCTGGGGCAGCTGTCGGCGGTGTCGGGCACGCCGTCGTTGTCGTCGTCGAGGTCCACGCAGTCCGCGAAGCGGTCCCCGTCACCATCGTCGAAGCCCTCGTCGACTGCTTGATCGCAGTTATCGTCGAGGCCGTTGCAGAGCTCCGTCGCGAGCGCGCCGATTGCGGCGTCCAGCGGCGCACAGTCCGACGTATCGGGATCCCCGTCGTCGTCGTCGTCGTCGTCCAGGCAGTCGGGCGACGCGTCGCCGTCCAGGTTCGGGAAGCCCTCGTCGGTCCCGGCGTCGCAGTCGTCGTCCACCCCGTTACACGCTTCCTCGGCCAGCGCGCCGATCGCGGCTTCCAGCGGCGCACAGTCCGACGTGTCGGCATCCCCGTCGCCGTCGTCGTCGGTGTCGAGGCAGTCGGCCGACGCGTCGCCGTCCAGGTTCGGGAAACCCTCGTCGGTCGCGGAGTCGCAGTCGTCGTCCGCCCCGTTACACGCTTCGTCCGCCAGCGCGCCGATCGCGGCGTCCAGCGGTGCGCAGTCGGACGCGTCGGGAGCCCCGTCGCCGTCGTCGTCGGTGTCCAGGCAGTCGGCCGAAGCGTCGCCGTCCACGTTCGAGAAGCCCTCGTCGATCTCGGAGTCGCAGTCGTCATCCGCCCCGTTACACGCTTCGTCCGCGAGCGCGCCGATCGCGGCGTCCAGCGGCGCGCAGTCGGACGTGTCGGGATCCCCGTCACCGTCGTCGTCGGTGTCACAACCGTCGCCCAGCTGATCCTGGTCAGTGTCTTCCTGGTCGGTGTTTGGCGTGGACGTGCAGTTGTCCAGCGTGTCTGCAACCCCGTCGCTGTCGGCATCCGGGTCTTCGGTGGCTTCGCAGAGCGCAGGCATGCACATCGACGAGGAGTCACACTCCAGCTCACCCGGACACTCGCCCTCGGAGCCACAGGCCACCACGCACCAGGGTCCGGCCTTGCCGCCAACGGGCAGGCACTTGGCGCCTGCGAGGACGCAGTCGCTGTCGGTCTCGCAGGGGTCGCAGGTAGGATCGAGGCCTGGCAGACACGCGAGGACGGCGTCGGCTCCGCCGACGTTCTGTATCGCGACGCAGTCGTATTCAGCCGGGCAGTCATCCACGCAGGCGATCGTACATTGACGCTGCCCGTTCGCGTCGGCGACGCAGAAGCCCGAGCTCCCATCGGGTCCGCCGCAATCCGCGTTGCTGGTGCACGCGTTCTCGAACCAGTCAGGCAGCGCGTGGGTGTCCGTGGGTTCTTCCGCCGTGTCGTGCGGCACATCCCCGGTGCTGCTGTCGTCCTCCTCGACGCCAGCGTCCGCGTTCGGTGCGGTGGTATCGACCGCGTCGGCGGCGGTGACATCGCCGGCGAACAAGCCGACCTCGGCGGTCGTATCGTCGCAGGCAAGACAGAGAGGCGCCGCTAGGAGGAGCAGAGTGCGCTTGTTCATGTGAGAACGGTGCCATATCCGCTCGCTCGAGGCGAGCGCACGCGCGGCGCCGAGCGGCTTCCAGGCCGCATCCTCACGCTGGGGAGGCGCTCAGAACTTCTTGAACTTGCGCTTCGGCGGCTTGTTCGGCTCGAAGATGATCCCGTCGAGCGGAGCGATCTCCACGTCGGGCTCGTCGGCCTGAAACGGCACGGCGGACTGCGCGAAGCGGTCGGCCACGTCCACCGCGATCTCGAACCGAGTCTCGCGCGCGAGCACTCGGATCGCGCCGATCTCGCGCTTCGTGATCCCGCCCCGACGACAGATCAGCGGGATGAGCCACTTGGGGTCAGCGCCACGGGCGCGGCCAATCGAGATCCGGAACCAGATCCCTGGAGCCTGCGCGCGCGGCGGCGGGCGCTCCCGTTCGGTGGCGGGACCCCGAGGGCTCGGTGCTCCACCCGGCGGGCCGTCCCAGACCCGCTCTTCGCGAGGCGCTCCGGTGAATTCCTGTTGGGGCCGGGGCAGCAGAGCTCCCCGGCCCGGTTCACCTCCGCGCTCTCGCGCTCCGGTGAATTCGCCGGGGTGTGACCGCTCGTCGGCACCGGGCGCGGCGGCATGTTCCTCCCGCGGGGGCGGTCCCACAGCCGGTCGCGCCTCCGGGTGGGGTGGCCGAGCGGGCTCGGCAGCGCCTCGGACCGGGGCCTTCACAGGGCGCTTCGGGCCCTTCAGGCGCTGCACCATGAACCGCGTCTCGACCAGCTCCTCGGGCGCGGGTCGGCGCGCTCGGAGCGTGCGCACGAACGCTGCCACGAGCTGCTCTGCGGACTGCTTCTCCAGGATGATCCGCGCGACCTCGAGGTCGTCGATCTCCTGATCGTCCGAGATCGCCGCAAGCGCCTCCTGCGCCAGCCGCTCCTGGTCCTTGCTGTGGATCATGGCCGCCGTGGGCACGTCGACCCAGGTGGGCTCCACGCCAGCGAGGTGGATGATCCGCTCCGTCTTCCGCCAGCGCACGGGCGGGACCAGGATGAGCGCGGTGCCCTTCCGACCAGCACGGCCCGTCCGCCCGCTGCGGTGCAGCAGGACCGCGGGATCGTTCGGGATGTCGGCGTGGATCACCAGGTCGAGGGCGGGGAGATCGAGGCCACGGGCGGCGACGTCGGTGGCCACCAGCACCTGGGCTCGGCCGTCGCGCAGCGATGAGAGCGCTCGTCCGCGCTCGGCCTGTGTGAGATCGCCGGAGAGGGCGACTGCCCCGAAGCCACGCTCGGCCAACGCGCCGGCCAGGCGCCCTACGCCTTCGCGCGTGGCGCAGAAGACCAGCGCGCCCTTCGGCTCGCGCTCGCGGAGCACGTTGACGATCGCGTGCTCGCGCTCGCGCTCGGCGACCGCGCAGAGCTCGTAGCGGATGTCGGCGTGGGGGGAGCTGGCGTCCTCCTGCGCGATTCGCAGGGCTTGCCGTTGATATCGCGCGGCCAGGCGCTCGATGCCATCGGGCATGGTGGCCGAGAAGAGGAGCGTACGCCGCGTGGGGGGCGTGGCCTCCAGGATCTGCTCGAGCTCCTCCCGGAAGCCCATGTCGAGCATCTCGTCGGCCTC
>SXOO01000095.1 GCA_005776725.1 Pseudomonadota bacterium
GCAGCCCGAGGGCCCGACCAGGACGACGAACTCTCCAGTGCGCATGTCGAGCGAGAGGTCTTCCACGGCTACGACGTCGCCGTCGTAGCGTTTCCAAACCTTGTCCAGCACCACCTCGGCCACTCGTACCTCGCGTTGGGCGCGACCCCCTGAAACGGCGCGGGCACGCGGGGGCAGGAGCCCCTGGCGGTCGGTCCCCGGCTGACCCTCATTCGGGAGCTGGGGGGCGTCCGCGCCCGGGCCGATGTTGGGCTGGGTCAATCGTTTCCGCAAGACCGGCGCGATCGCGCCCGACGCGCATCGCGGAACCGGAGGCGAAGGGCGTGGCCCCTCGGGATCGCGGCCCACTTCGGCTTGCGAGCGAGCGCACCGTCTGGTAGACAGCGCGGCCCTTACAGTGGTGGTGGGAGGGCCAACTAACCCGAGCGCGTGGCCGTGTGCCGGGTGGAGGCGTGACGATGACCGAGGCTCCGCGCATTACCAGCATTCACCACGCGGTCGAGGAGGCGGACCCCGCGTCGCTCCATGCGTTCCTTGGGCTCGACCGCGTGCGCGCGGCCTACGCGATCGGCGACCTCGATCCCCGCTTCTCGCCGTACTCGCGGTGGTTTGCGGCGCGCGAGGTGGGCGCCGCCGGCCACGTCACAGGGCTGGGCCTCGTCTACACGGGGCTCCGGGTGCCGGTGCTCCTCACGCTCGGCGAGGCCGACGCCGTCGAAGCGGTGCTCCGCTCACCGACCCTGGCGCACGCGCTGCCGAGGCGGTTCTTCGCCAGCATGGCGCTCGACCACTTGCCCGCGTTTCAGGCGCTCTACAACGTGGAGAGCCTGCGCCAGATGCAGCGCATGGCGCTGGACGCCGACGCGTTCGTCGCGCCAGAGGAAGACCTCTCGGAGGTTGTTCCCGTGGGCCACGCCGACACGGCGTCGCTCATGGCGCTATACCGGCACTACCCCGACCACTTCTTCGAGCCCTACCAGCTCGAGCAGGGCCTCTACTTCGGGATCCGCAGGGGCGAGCAGCTGGTGAGCGTGGCCGGGGTTCACGTTGTGAGCGAAGAGTGGGACGTGGCCGCTATCGGCAACGTCGTGACCCATCCGGCCCACCGATCCCAGGGTCTCAGCCGTCGCTGCACCGCGCGGCTCCTGCAGTCGCTGTTCGAGCGAGTCTCCCTGGTCACCTTGAACGTGGCACGCGAGAACGACGCGGCGCGGCGCGTGTATCTGCGGCTGGGCTTCACCGACCGCTTCCGGTACCTCGAGGGGCCGGTCCAGCCTCGCTGATGAGGCGCCTCTGCCTCGGCAGCTAGTCCACGCGCTCCAGCACGGCGCCGGCGCCCAAGCCGCCGGCCGCGCAGATGCCCAGCGCCGCGTAGCGCTTGTGGCTCAGAGCCAGCTCGTTGGCCATGGTCATCACCATGCGCGCGCCTGTGGCACCGAACGGGTGGCCGATCGCCACCGAGCCCCCGTGAACGTTCAGCCGGCCCGGGTCCACCTCGCCCACGGCGGCGCGTCCCAAGCGCTCGCGGCAGAAGGCCTCGGACGCCATCATCTTCATCACCGACAGCACCTGGGCCGCGAAGGCCTCGTGGATGTCCACGAAGTCCATGTCCGAGAGCTGGAGCCCCGCGCGCTCCAGCGCCTTCGGCACCGCGAGGGCGGGACCCATCAGCAGCTGATCGGCCGGATCCACCCCCACGTAGCTCCAGCTCTTGAGAGCGGCCAGCGGGGTGAGGCCCAGCGCCCGGGCCTTCTCCTCGTTCATCACCAGCACCGCGGCGGCGCCGTCGGTGAGCGGCGACGAGTTGCCTGCCGTGAGGGTGCCGCCCTTCTTGAACACGGCGCGCAGCTTCGAGAGCTTCTCGACGCTGGTGTCTCCCCTGACCATCTGGTCGGTGGCCACGAGGCCCGAGCGCGTCTCGACGGGGATCACCTCGGAGTCGAAGCGCCCGCTGGCGATGGCGGCCGCTGCTCGGTGGTGCGACGCCACCGCGAAGGCGTCCTGCGCCTCGCGGGCGATCCCGTTGCGGCCGGCCATCTCCTCGGCGGCTTCTCCCATGACCTGCCCGGTGCTGCGCTCCGCGATACGCGGCCGCTGTGGCAACACCTCGGTGATCGGCATGAGCTGCGAGAGCACCTGCAGCACCTCGGCCGGGCCGGCCTTGCCGAACGCCAGCGGGGCGAGCGCGTGCGTGGCCTTGGTTGGCAGCACGAGCTGAGCGTTGCTGGTGGAGTCGGAGCCGCCGGCGATGATGACATCGGCGTCGCCGCGCTCGATCGCGGCCGCGGCGCAGGTGATCGCTTGCAGCCCGGACGCGCACGCGCGGGTCACGGTCATGCCCTCGACGGAGGCGGGCAAGCCGAGGTCCAGCGCGATCTCGCGGGCCACGTTGGGCGAGCCAGGCGGGAGGATCACGCCGCCCCAGACGATGGCGTCGAGCTCGCTGCGCGAGATCCCGGTGCGCTCGAGCAGGCCGCGCACGGCGCGGACGCCGAGCGCGATCGTGTCGAGCTGCATGAACGGGCCGAAGGCCTTGACGAACGGGGTGCGGGCGCCGCCGACGATGACCGCGCGGCGGCGAGAGGTGGTGGGGCGTTTCTGAGCCATGGTGGAGTTCCTTTTCAGGCGCCGACGAGCGAACCGCCGCAGACCCGCAGGGTCTGGCCGGTGACGCCGTGGGATTCGGGGAGGGCGAAGAAGAGCACGGCCTGCCCGATGTCTTCGGGTTGGCCGCCCTGGCCGAGGCAGTTGAGGCGACGCGCCACCTCACGGACGGCCATGGGCATGGCCGCGGTGAGGCGGGTCTCGATGAAGCCGGGGGCCACGGCGTTGACGGTGATACCTCGCGCGGCTACTCGCGGGGCCAGCTGGCTCACCCAGCGGACGATGCCAGCCTTCGACGCGGAGTAGTTGGTCTGTCCACGGTTTCCCGCGATCCCGGCGATCGAGGACAGCCCGATGATGCGCCCGCCGTCGTGGAGCGTGCCTCCGAGCAGGCGCTCGGTGATGTCGAGCACCGCGGTGAGGTTCACCGCAACGGCCTGATCCCAGTAGGATCGCTTCATGCGCGCGAGCGTCTTGTCCCGCGTGATACCGGCGTTGTGGACCACGATGTCCACGCCCCCGTACTCGGTGTCCAGCGCCTCCGCGATGCGGTCCGCGGCGCCCGGCGCGGTGATGTCCTCGAGGATCATGCCGCCGGACAGCTCGCGCGCGAGGCGGCTCGTGGGCCCATCGTCCTCGGGGCGATCCAGGAGCACGACCTTGGCGCCTTCGGCCGCGAGGATCCGTGCGGTGGACTCGCCGATGCCGCGCGCGGCGCCGGTGATCAGCGCCACCTTGCCCTCGAGCGGGCGCGTCTCGGGACCGGGGTCCACGGCGTCGGCGACCGCGTTCGTGACCGTGAGGATCTGGCCCGTGGTGTAGGCGCTGCGAGCGCTGAGCGCGAACCGGAGCGCGCCCTCGAGGCGCCCCTCGGCGCCGGACTGGACGCGGATCAGAGTGGCGGTGGCTCCCTTGGCGCCCACCTCCTTAGCGATGCTCCGGATGAAGCCGTCCAGCGCGCCCTGGACCGCCGCGTGCGCGGGCGACATGTCGGCGTCGACCGGCCGCCCGAGCACCACGACCCTCCCGCAGCGGCCGAGCGCCGCGAGCCACGGGTTGAACACGTCGTGCAGCACGCCGAGGTCCTCCGGGCGGGCGAAGTGCGTGGCGTCCACCACGATCCCGTCGAGGCGTTGCGGCTTCTCTGGCGGGACGTCGGGCAGCTGAATGGCGGGCCGGCCATAGGCTTCTCCGAGCGCCTGGAAGGGCTCGCTCGGGGTGAGTCCGATCAGGCGGGGAAAGGCGCCCCCGAGGGCCAGCGTGCGCGCCACGGCCCGTGTGACGGCGCCCTCGATCCCGGCATAGGCCACCACCTTGTCGTCCAGTACCCGCGGCGGGGCAGGGGCCTTCATCCGCCGGAGCGGCTCCGGGATGGGCAGCGGGAGGCCCAGGGTCTTCACGAGGTCCCGCGCCATGGGGTTCTTCGCGATCTCGAGCAGCAGGTCGTTCATCGACAGCTCCAGGGTGTGGGCGTGCCCACGAGGACTACGGGTTGACGGCGGCGGGCGCTCGCGCGTCTCGCGCTTCTGGTCCGCGGCGGGGGCATGGGAGGCAGCCCTCGCTCACGCCGGTTACTTGAAGGTCCCGAGCATGTAGGCGGGTCCGCCCGGGGCGTCGCCCACCGCCACCGTGTCTCCGGCGACGTAGAGGCCCACCCGGGCGGGGAGCACCAGCGGCCGTGTGAACTTCACGTCCCAGGCCGCGATCTCGCGCGTGCCCACCCAGAGGTGGCGCTGCACGCCCTCCCAGGCGCGCGCCATGGTGGAGAAGCCGTGCAGGATCGTGTTCTTGAAGCCGAAGGCGCGAGCGTAGGGCGCGATCCAGTGCACGGGGTTGAAGTCTCCCGTGAGCGCCGCGAAGTCGAGGCCCGCGTTCGCGGGGAGGCGCCAGCGGGCCAGCTCTCTGGCGCCGGCGGGCACTCGCGGTCGCTCGCGGGAGCCGCCGGCCTTCTTCGGGGCCTTCGGGTCCCCGAGCGGCACCACGGCGTAGAGGCGCGCGGTGAGCGCGTCCGGCGAAGACGGCGTGCCCGTGATCACCCGCTGGCAGAGCACGGCGCGGCGGCCGTCGTCGTCGATGCTCTCGAGGCAGACGCGCACGTGCAGGGGCTCGTCGGCGGGGAGCGGCGCGGCGACGGTGACGCTGCAGCCGCCGTTCATTACCTTGGCGATCGGGTAGGGGATCCCGATCAGGGTCTCCGCCGCCAGGCCGAACGCCCACTGGGGGAACAGGTGCGGCGGCAGCGACTTGCCGGCCCGGTCGCCGCCAACGTGGCGCAAGTAGTCCTGCACGAGCGCCGCGCGCCGAGGCGGCAGCACCGCGGTGAGCTCGGGTCCGGGGCCGGGAGGCCGGGTGTCGCGGGCAGGGGCGGGGGAGCCCATGAGCTGCGCGACGCCCTGCTGGACCGCGCCGAGCGTGGTCTTGCCGAGGCCGCGGAGGACGGGGCCGTGATCGGCGAGGTACTTGAACGCGTTCATGGATCTAACCTGCCCTGGTGTTGGCGGGGTTGACTGCGGCCGCCTCAAGCTCCGCGAGGAGCCGGTTGCCGGTGGACTGCATCTCGTCGACGAGGAAGCGGGAGCGTGGCTCCGCCCGCTCGAGCCAGCGCTCGGCCCACTGGCGACGCTCCGGGTAGCGCAGCGCCTGCTTGACCAGGAGGTCGGCGATCGCCGAGTCCGTGAGGAGGCGGGTGAGGCGCTCGGCGTGCAACAGTGCGAACGAGAAGTCGCGCTTCGGGTTCCAGTTCTTCGAGAAGGCCTTGGGCCACTTCGTGAGCGGGGTGCCCTGGAGCGAGCGGGCCTTGTCGGCCACGGTGCGCTGCACGAGGTGGCGCTGGGCCTCGAGGCAGCTGGCTTCGAGCCGCGCGGCGCGGCGCTCGAGCTCGGACTTGGCCGAGCGCGAGCGCCAGTGGGCCTGGGCGAGCCGGGTCACGAAGCCCTTCGGGTCCTTGATGATGGCGCCCAGGGTGTCTTTCATCGCCATGAGCGACTGGATCTGGCTGGTCCCCTCGTAGATCGGGAACACCATCGCGTCGCGGAGCAGCTTCTCCGCGCCGAACTCGCGGGTGAAGCCCACGCCCCCGTGGATCTGGATCCCGCGCCGCGCGGCCTCAACGGCTTTCTCCGCTGCGAGGTACTTGAGTAGGGGTGTGACCCGCCGCGCCTCGGCCTTGTGCCGCTCGAGCGCCTCGGTGTAGGCGGCCACGCGCGGATCGGCGGAGGCGAAGCCCGACGTCTTCAGTATCTGAATCTTCTGCGACAGCTCTTCGGACACCGTGCCGTGCATCGCCAGCGCCCTGAGGCCCACGATGTCGGTCTCGAGCTCGTCGATCATCTCGGCGATGAGCTCGTGGCGGTCGATGGTCTTGCCCATCGAGCGCCGCTCCGCGGCGTAGGCCTTGGCCATTCGCAGCGCCGACTCCATGAGCCCAATGCTCTCGAAGCCCACGGTGAGGCGGGCGTTGTTCATGAGCGTGAGCATGTACTGGAAACCCTCGCCCCGCTTTCCCACGAGCTGGCCGGGAGCGTCCTCGAAGGTGAGCGCGGCGGTGGCGGCCCCGTGGTGGCCCAGCTTCTCCTCGAGGCGGTCGAGCGAGACGATGCGCTTGCCGTCCTCGTCGAAGGCAGGCACGAGGAAGAAGCTGAGGCCAGCGAGTCCTGCTGCCGGGTCGTCCGAGGCCGCGGCCTCGGGCTCCGTCCGAGCGATCACGAAGTGGTACTTCCCGTGGCCCGAGGTGATGAAGATCTTCTGCCCGGAGAGGCGCCACACACCGTCCTCGCCCAGCCGCGCGGTGGTGCGGAGGCGGGCCATGTCGCTCCCCGCGTCGGGCTCGGTGATGTCCATCGAGCCCCAGGCCTTGCCGCGCCGGATCTCGTCGATCTCTTTCTGAAAGCGTGTCTTCGTGATGCGCGCGGTGGTGGGGTCGAACTCCGTCGTGCCCTCTCGGATCGAGTAGATCAGCATGGCCATGGCGATGCCGCCGTGGAAGCCGAAGTGCGACATCACGGAGACGTCCGCCCGCGCGAGCATCTCCGCGCCCATGAGGAAGACCGTGAAAGGCAGGTTCTGCCCGCCCAGCTCCCTGGGCAGACACATGCCGTGGAGCTCCAGCGAGTTCAGCGCCTTTTGGAGCTTCGCCTGCGTGGGCGGCACCACGGCCTCACCGTTCGCGAAGCCCATGCCCTCGCGGTCGATCGCAGCGGTCGTGGGCGCGATGCGCTCCGCAGCGAACTCGCCGATGAGGGAGAGGACGTCGCGGTACGCGAGGAGAGCCTCCTTCGTGTTCGGGTACGCGTCCGGCGCTTTGCCGAGGTACTCCGTGAGCTCCACCAGGGAGCTCCAGTCCAGCCAGTGGTTCACGTAGAACTGGAGGTCGGCGTTGTCGGCGAAGAAGTCGTTGGCCATTTCACACCTACGAGCGGCTCCTATCGGGCCGCGGGCTCAGCCGGGAAAAAGGGCCGCGTGGGCCACGCGAGAGAGCTCCGTGACGAGGCGCTGCTGGGCCGCTTCTGCGTCGCCGCCGAAGAGCGTGGTGAACGCGCTCGCGGTGGCGAGGCCGGAGAGCAGCAGCGTCGTGATGGAGAGTGTGTATGCGCGGGCATCCAGGTCGGGGCGCACCAGCCCCCGCGCTTTGCCCGAGTCCAGCGCCAGCACGACCACCTTGAGCCAGGGCTCCACCTTCTGCTCGAGGTAGCGCTCCAATTCTACCGGTCGGTCAAGGAGTTCCCGGACCAGGAGGCGGGCGCGGTCAGGGTCGCGGCCGAAGAAGCCGACGAGCTCGGTGAACACCGCGTCGAAGCGGGCGCGCGGCTCGGCGTGTCCTGAGAGCAGGAGGCGAGGGAGCAGCTCGGACCATCGCTCGAGCAGCCCGTCGATGACCGCCTTGCGGAGGGCGTCCTTGGACGGAAAGTAGTAGAGAATCGAGGGCTTCTTCATGCCCACGGCGTCGGCGACGTCTTGCAACGACGTCCCGGTCTCGCCGCGCGAGGCCATGAGCCGCGTGGCGGCCTCGAGGATCTCCGTGCGGGCGTCTCGGTCGGGTTGACTCACGTCCGCTGTCTACCACTTGGTAGGTGCGGCCGCAAGCGCTTCGCCCACGCTTCCCGCGCGGGCACCTCACGGGTGTAGTTCACGTGGCGAAACGCGCGTTTGTGCGGTAGGCATCAGGCATGATTGCCGCCGCTCTGATCGCGTCCCTGGCTGGTGCCGCCGATCTCCCGAACCTCGTAGTCCAGTCGATCACATTTGACCCGCCCGTGCCTTCCGTGGGCCATGTGGTCACCGTGAACGCGGTGCTCCGCAACGCGGGCCCCGGCACCGTCGACTCCGCGTTCTGCTTCGGTGGCGACATCCGCGTCGCGTACTTCGTGGACGGCGCCCCCGCCGGGATAGAGACCCTGGCCTGCGGGCTCGACCCGGACGAGAGCGATCCCGAGACCCACGCGGTGGTCTTCACCACGCCCGGAGAGCACATCGTCCGCGTGGTAGTCGACTCCGACCAGTCCTACGAAGAGGCCTCAGAGGAAGACAACGCGCTCGAGCAGGCTGTGACGGTGGCGTTCCCCGCGGTCCAGATCACCTCCACCATCCCCTCCATCGGGGCGCCCGGGCAGCAGGCCGTCCCGATAACGGTGAGCGTGAAGAACCTCTCCGAGGCCGAGCTCGAGGACGTCTGGGTTGAGCTGCGCTTCGACGACGAGCCCGTCGTCGACTTCGGATGGGCCCAGGACTCAGACATCGATCCCGGCCAGACGGTCACCTTCGCGGGCTCGACGGACCTCGGCACCACCTCGGCTGACGGGGCGTTCCGGCCCGGCGCCCACGAGTGGTCCCTGGTGCTTCGTTCGGGCGGGCTCTCGTCGGTGGTGGAGAGCTACCCCATCGTCACCGAGCGCGTGATCCCGATCACGCTCGTGGACACGGTGGTGGTCAATGCCGACAACATCGTGATCCCGGTGGTGGAGCCCGCAGTGACGGCGATGGGGCCGGTCACCACGTTCACCGCGACGGAGCTCGTGGTCGAGGGCGCCAGTTTCTCGGCGGCCCTGGACTTCGCGCTGGCCGTCGATCCGATGGCGGATGGCTCCGCCGTCGTGCTCCCCGCGGTGGTCGCGGCAGACGTCTACGACGCGGACGGGGCGCCCGTGTGCGATCCGGCGAAGCGCCGGGAGGTGCTCCTGGGACTCCTCGTCTGGCGCGATCTGATCGTGGAGCATCCCTGGTATCAGGGCACCTACGTGGCCCTGCAAGAGGGCTTCGACTGGTACCAGAACGAGAACCACCTGCAGGTGGCGTACTACATCACCCAGCCCTTCGTGTTCGTGGGCGAGCTCATCGACGACCTCTTCCAGGCGGGCAAGGGCCTCGCGGTGTGGCTGGGCCAGGAGGTCGGTTTCCTGGACGAGACCGAGGCGCGGGTGGGCGAGGAGACGCTGGCCGCGGTCACCCGGATCACGAAGGGATACGAGGCGCTGGACGACGTGAGTCGCGCGCTGATGAAGGCCTCGCCGTTGCTCCAGGGAGAGCCCTACCTGTCTGACCACGTGGTCACGGAGCGGCTGATCCTGGCGATCGAGGAGGAGGGCCAGCGCCTCGATGAGGCCGTGGATCTCGTGCACGACGTGATCGCAAAGACCTCCCCCGAGTCCTACACCTCGATCGCCTCCATCCTGAAGAAGGAGCTGATCCTGAAGGCCGTGAAGAAGGCCCTCACCAAGGGTGTGAAGACTGTCCTCTGGACGGCGGTGAAGCGGGGCTTCACGGCCTATTTCATCGCGCAGCTCACAGCCAAGACCGCGCTCAAGGTGGCGATCGGCGAGGGCTCGGCCGCGCTCATGGCTAGCCTCGGCGCCGCGGGGATCGCCAAGGGCATCGCCAGCCTCGGGATCACGCTGCTCATCGACGCCTCGATCGCCTACCTGTCGTATGTGGGCACGTATGTGAACAACGTGCGAGGGCAGGGCGGGCTCTGCGAGAGCGGGCGCGTGGTCGCGCAGTCGGTGCCGTGGACCCACGTCGAGTACCGACCGGACGGTCAGGGCGGCGCGCTCGACCTCGACGTCGCGGTGCACACGTTCCTGTCGCACGCCGCGATGATCGAGCTGTACGGCTTCGTCAACGCCGACCTCGCCACCCTCAAGAAGCTGGCCTTCGCGTTCGACCAGTCGGACGACTACAAGGCCGAGGCCGAGGGCCTCTTCGCGGTGGCGAAGACGCAGCGCGATCTCGCCGTGGCGATCGAGGCCGTGATCGCCGCCGTCCCGAGCCCGGCATGTGACGCGCCGTCGCTGCCCGTGGACGCACCGAGTTACCGCGCCCCGCCCGGCGTCGCCGGTGAGCCACCGCCCCCGGCGCCGCGCGCGCGCTGGACCAAGCGCCCGGAGGCCGTGGTGGCGCCGATCATCCTGCCCGTCGCGCGGCCCGGCAACGATCCCGACGGCCCCGAGCCCACGCCCGCGGAAGACGTCGGCCCGGTCACGCCCGGCGAGCTCCCGGCGGAGACCGCCACCGGTTGCGACGCCGCGAGGGAGCCGGCGAGCTCCGCGTGGGTCCTAGGCCTCGCGCTCCTGCTGATCGCTGTACGTCGGGTGCGCGCGGGCCGATAGGCCGCGGCTCTGCTCCGGGAGGAGCGAGGAGACTATGCCTTGGCGGCGATCGAAGCCGCGATGGCGCCGTAGAGCCGAGTCAGCTCTGGATCTCCGAACCAGGACCCACTGTCGAGCAGCCCTCGATTGACGACCTGGGGCTCCGGCTGCGCGTTCGGACCGACTTCGAGGAGTACGCGTCGGTAGTGTCCGATGAGGTCGATGTGCCCAGCGACGACGACCGCGCCGAGCGCTGCGCCTTCCAGCCACTGCGCGCAGCTGTTGACGATGCCGTCGCTCACGACGCCGTCCACGGCCCGCAGCGTGACGCCCGGGTGGCCGATGACAGGCAGCGTGCCCTGCCGGAGCCCGTGGGCCAGCCGCGTCTCGGCGGCGTGGGCGGCGGCGGCCCACGCCGAGTCATACGGGCCGGACGCCTCTCGGTACATGAGATCGAAGCACCGCGACTCCACGCTGTCCGGGTCGCGAAGGAGCCCGTCAGCTGGGACCGTGACGTAGCACGTGACCTCGGCGACGTGATCGACCTCGACCCTTCGGTGCAGCTCCGCCATCGCGTCGGGCTTGAGGTCCGCGAGGAGCCCGCGGTCGTTGCAGACCGAGAAGAGCAGCTTCACCGCGTCCTCGCGACCATCCGGCGTCTCGACCACCGAGCCCAGCGCCAGGGCGATCAGCGAGGTGGGCTGAGCGAGGAGCCCGGCCCCGAGGCCAAGGACCTCCAGCCCCGTGGTCAGCACGTCTTTCAGATGACCGACGGAGAGGAGAGCTCCAAGGGAGTGAGCCGCCAGCGCTCGAGCGAACGGGCTAAGGGTGACGCGCGTGCCGTAGAACGGCGCCGCCAGCGCGTGCACGGAGCGGATTCGTTCCCGAAGCCGGTTCATGGGGTGGGACCAGGGCGCGCCACTCAGGGTTGTTCGGGCCAAGAGGAGCCACGCATCGAGTCCACCGGTGCTGTGTCCGACCAGGTGGATCCTCGCATCCGGCGCCGCGTTGAGCTGACCCCGGTTATCGGAGGGGAGGTACGCGAGGAGCTGATCCTCTAGGAACGCCTGCCGGTCTCTCAGCGGGTCGGTGGGTTCCGTGGTGAGGAGGCAGACGGGGACACGCCGGCCGAGCCGCGTCCAGAGCGCGGACTCGAGCACCGCGGCGACGCGGTCGGCGTAGTAGAAGAACTGCCCCACCTGCGCAAACCCGAAGAACCCGGGGAGCAGAAAGACCACGTCCTGGGCCGGCTCATGGCTGATCGGTACTCGTGTGACCAAGAGACATCTCCCCTGCTGGGCTATCCTTCGTCGTTCTCCATCAGCGGCTTCGGCACCGGCTGTAGGCCTTTGTGCAGGAAGGTGTAGCCGCTAATCTGCGCGAGTGTGGGCGATCCCGTGAGCGCGTGTGAGGCCAACGCCCCGCCAGTGACCGCACACTCGATGGAGCCGATGTTCATGCCGGTGTAGATCCAGTCGCCTGCCATGGCGAGGTTTTCGTAGCCCGACTCCCACGCCTTCGGGCGGAACTGGACGGTCCCGGGCAAGGACGACACGTATCGCTCCGACGGGTCGATGTTGGCTTTGATGAACTGCTTCTCGAAGCGCTGTTCGCCCGTGAGCCTGGCGTTTTCGTCCTCATCCTTGATGTGAAGGACCTCGAAGTCGAGGCACTGGGGGTCTGTGGGATTGCTGCTCGCGTTCGGGAGGAGCCCCGAGATCGTCCGCAGATATTGGATCGCGGTGGCCTTGACCCGCTCGCCCTGAATGGCGGGGAACGTGTGATCGGAGAACGCCGGCCACTGGCTCGGCGCCTGCATGGGGCCGCAGAAGTAGATGATCGACTTGGGTGGGCGGTCTTTGGGCCAGTCTTCCCACTTCAGGAGGTCGGTGAAGTCGCAGTAGCAGACGAGCGGGTTGTTGTAGGTCGCACCGACCACCTTGTTGCCGGGAGGGAGCTCATACTCCCAACCGAGCTCCTGCACCGTCTTGTCGAGCCAGAGCTGCACTTGCTGAGTCGGATATGCAGTGATGAAGGTGTTGAGGTCGTGCCAGACCTTCTTCTGTTCGATGAGCTTGGTCGCGATGTGCGGGAGCGCGCCGGTCGGGATCGCCATGACCACGAAGTCGAAGTCCTTGCCGCGCCGCAGCAGGCGTCGCTTGCCTTTCCACGGCGACCACCACGACTCGAGGTCGATATTCTGAGCTTCGAGCTCAGCGCCCTGCTCGAGTTGATCGTAAAGAGGGCGGTCGGGCCAACACGCCATACCCTTGACCCAGTGGAGCGGACGGTAGGGGCCGTTGCCCTTCTTCGGCGACGCCTGAACCTCGATGTCCACTCGCTCGATGTGGCGGCCGTCCTTCGATGGCACGATGTCCTTGACCTTCGTGACCAGCTCGAACTTCACCCCACGCTTTTCCAGCACTCGGTAGATGGGCGCGATGACGGTGTCACCGGTGCCCGCAGCGAAGAAGTAGAGCGCGGAGCCGTTGGCCACGATCTGGCGTAGCACGAAATACACATAGGGGGCCGCAGAGAATGCAGCGGGCTTGGTCGAGTCCCCGTTCGGGTAGTTGAACCCGATGTTCGGGACGACCTGTGCCATGCCGGAGGTGAGGAGCACATCGGTGGCGCCATGCTTCTTGAGCCAGTCGACGTAGGAGTAGCCGTCGATGCTATCGATGTCCTTGTTGAGGAGGTCGTCCTCGACCACGCCCCGCAGAACGGTGGCGAAGAACTCCACCTGAACGTAAATCCAGCGAGTGCGGTCTGTGACGGTCGCGAGCTTGCCCAACTCCGAGCGCACGAAGGCGAGCACCGCGTCGAACACCTCGACCACGATCTTCGGGACGGAGTTGACGACCTCTTCGCCCACTTCGTGGAGTGCCGTGCTGGCCTCAGCGAGGAGCTTGCCCAGTGCCGCGTCGAGCAACTCTCCCGCGACGGCTTCCACCTCATGCATCAGCCGAGCGAAGAGGCCGCTCGGCACGTTGTCGCTCCCGCCGGACGATGGCGGGGGCTGGCCGGTGAAGATGGAGTAGAGCAGGTTCACGCCCTCTCGCAGAATTGTCCATGGAGCGGGCAGATGCCCGTCCCACGGGGTCCCGTCGTTGTTCGGGAGCCACGAAACCTGGGTGTGCCACTTGCCATCGTAGAAGCTGGGACAGTGCTGAAAGTTCGAGCCGATGAAGGCGCTCGAGAGCTGGGTCACCGGCTCCGTGGTGGGCAGCGGCTTCTCGGGAGGTCCGTACAGCTCCGCGTAGCAATCCTTCAAGATGGCGAACATCTCGAAGTAGAAGTTCGCGAACAGGTGGATCCCGTGTTCCTGGATCCGCTCGCCTTCGTCCGGGTTGCGACTGCTCGCCGCCTTTCCTCCGAGGCGCCAACCGAGCGAGTAGACGGTGACCTCGTAGCGCTCTTCCCAGCCGGGCTGTTTGGTGAGGTGGAACGCGGCGGATAGGGCGGCGGGGCCGCCGCCAAGGATGGCGATGCGCTTCTTGTCCAACGTGGGCTCTCTGGGGGGAATGTGCTTTGCTGGTGCTGGCAGGAACGTGCCGTGAAAACCGAACGGTATTGCAACCGGAACGACGAAGCGCGCTCTCTCCGCGAACGTCGCGAGGTCGAGGATGAGGAGGAAGGCGTTGTCGTTCCGAGCATCGAGAACGATGACGAGGAGCACACCGTCGTCTTCCGCCTTGGCGCCTGGCCGTCGAACCGGGACGCCCTCCATCGGATAACAGCCGGTGGAGTGCCAGAGCCACGTGCGCCCGGTGCGAACATCGAGCTTGGTGAGCTGGTTGACATAGTCCGGGGCCCCGCCGAGGCGAGCGCCGTTGCCGTAGACGAAGCGATAGTCCTTGAGCGCATACTCCGGCGCGATCCGCGGGAGCTCCACCATCTCGTTCGAGAGTTCCCGCGAGGACAACGTGCCCGCTTTGAGGTCGAACTCGAAGCGCCGAGGGGCGCACCTCGAGATCGCGGCACCGTCGGGGCCTCGCAGCCGATCGAGGTACATGTCGTCGATGATGGACGCGTCCTCGTAGGCGGCCACGTCCACTACCAACTTGTCATCCACCTCGAAGGCGTTGATGTGGTGGAGGACGAACATCGGATCCGAGTGAAAGGTGCCCGCAAGGTCACCGGTCGCTCGCTCGATGACGAAGAACGTGGTCTTGGCGCCGGGGTCCCACTCGAAACACTCCACGAGGGGCCGCGACGTCAGGCCCATGGAGGCGACTTCCACCAGCGAGGCGAGCCAGGGGTGCTCCGTGAGCACGACGTAGCGCGGGGACAGC
Organism: Pseudomonadota bacterium; assembly: GCA_005776725.1. Classification (GTDB taxonomy): domain Bacteria; phylum Myxococcota_A; class UBA9042; genus SXOO01. The sequence continues at coordinate 14,480 of SXOO01000095.1, forward strand.
GCGAACGAATGCATGTAGGTCGGGCGCAGCCGCGGGACGAACGCCAGCGGCTCGCGGTCGTTGGAGTCACCGAACTGCCGGTAGACTACGTACCCGATCCCGAGGACCCCCACGCCCAGGCCCACATTGACCCACTCATCGGTGGCGGGGTCGAAGAGGGGGTGCGCCGTGCGGAGCAGCAGGAGGTGTCCGTCCCCTTCTTCGTGTACCTGGCCCAGCGTCTCTAGAGTCGCAGGGTCCACCTCAATCGGAGTCGGTACGTCGCCGAGTGCGAGCACACGGGCGCCGCGGGAAATGACGTTGATCGAGTTGTTCAGGCCAAACTGCGAGGCGGGGGAGAGCTCGGCCTTGAGTCGCTCGAGGAAGCCGCGTTCGGGGACCGTGGCAAACTCGGTGTAGGCCGGCTCTCCGCGCTCCATCGTGTCTGTATAGTCGGGGCTCTGGAGATAGCGGCTCGAGTAGACGACCTGCCCTTCCGGCGTAATCTCGAAGCCATGCAGCAACGACAAGCCGTCGAACGCATGACGGTATTTGTGACCACCCACATCGAAGAGCCCGGGACCGTTGTGAAGCAACCGACCACGCAGCCATGAGGGCGGCACGTCACCCTGACGTTCGCACAGCGCCTCCGCGACTTCTCGAGTCGCCGTTTCGAAACCCAAACGAAAGTCAGCCATGTTCTCCCTCCGCTGCAACCATTAGTTTCTCCCCATCGCAACGGCGAGCGAACCTCAACGCCACACGGTCTCCGGGATCGGCGGCCAGGACGGACGCAAAGGACTGCGCAGCCGCCCGCTTATCGCCAGCCAGCCAGTGAGAGACTCCCGCCTCGAAGTCACCGCGAGTTGCGAGCTTCCGTGCCACCGCCTCGTGATCTTCGTGCTCGAACACCTCGATGACGTCCACTGGTTCGATGCGTCCCTTCACCCGCACCCGGTCGATCCGACGGCCCCTGAAACGGGTCGGCGAGGAGACCTTGGCCCAGGTGAACTCGCTGACAAGCAGCGGCGCCCCATATTCCTTGGTGAGCCCCTCTAGCCGGGAGCTGAGGTTCACGGCGTCGCTGATGACGGTGCCGTCGAGTCGCCGCTCTCCGCCGACGGTCCCAAGGGACAGGAGCCCGGTGTTGATACCAACGCCGATCGCCGTCGGGGACAGAGAGCCCGGACCGCGCGATGCCTGTTCGTTGGCTTCGCGCACGGCGCGGAGCATGTCGATCCCCGCGGCCACCGCCTTGTCCGCGTCGCCGGGAAAGAGGGCCATGATGGCGTCGCCGATGTACTTGTCGATAAAGCCGCCGTGGCGGGTGATCGACGGCTCCATACGACCGAGGTGGTCGTTCACGAACTGAAAGGTCTCGACCGGTCCGAGACGCTCCGCGAGGCTCGCGAAGGACCTGATGTCGGAGAAGAGTACGCTCATCTCTCGTTGCACGAAGTCGCCGCGTTTGACCTCGAGGATGCTGGACTTGCCCAGCTGCTCGAGGAACTGCTTCGGCACGAAGCGCTCGTAGGCGGTAGCGAGGGTCGTGGTCTGATCGAAGAGCCGGGCGTTCTCGATTGAGATCGCGGCCTGGGTCGACAGAAGGCGCAAGACCTCGACGCGTCGCTCCGTGAACGCACCCGAGACGGCGCGGTTCTCCAGCACGATCGCACCGACGAGCGCGCCCTTCGTCACCAGCGGCAGCACCAGCAACGACAGCGGACGGTGCTCAACGACGTAGGGGTCAGCCAGGAGGCGCGTGTCCTTGGAGACATCGTCGACGATCGCGGGCTTGCGTGTGCGCTCGACGAGGCGAACGAGCGTCGACGGGTACTCCGCCCCATGCGCGACCGCTCCCGTTCTTACCGTGACCGCGTCCCCTTCGAGGACGCCCTCCGCGTCCACCGTTACTCTTCCGTGGCTGATCTGCAGCAGGACGGCGCGGTCGGCGCCAGCGGTCTTCAAGACCATGTCCATGAGTCGACCGACCAAGCGGCCGAGCACGATCTCCTCCGACATCGCCGCGGCCGCTTCGATCACGCTGCGCAGGTCGAGACCGGCCCCGGAGTCGTCGGTAGTGAGACCGAACAGGGCGACCGAAGAGCCCATGCTGGCCCCGCGTGACGCTACGCCGGTTGAGAACGCCGGCAACTGTGGCTGTCGCGCTCCGCGCAGGCGAGTGACCAGCACCTCCGCACCCCAACTGACGTAGGCGTTGGCGGCGTTGGCGGAGTAGTGTCGAGCCACTGATGACCGCCCGCGCGACTCGTGGTAGGCGGCAGCACGCTCCGAGATGAGCCCGCCGTCACAGCTGCGACCGGCCGACACGGCGCGGGCATAGGCGCGCTCGAACGCGTCGGTCGCCTGGCTGTCCTCGCCTCGCAGCGCCGCCTCCTCCGCTCTCAAGAGGTCGGCCAGGTGGGCGTAGTTCTCCGGGGCGGTTCCAGCCCAGAGGGTGAGCTTCTTCCGTCGGCGGGTGAGACGACGCAACGCCGAGCGACCGAGGCGGGCTGCGATGAGCCCATCCACCGCGTGGAAGATCGGCACCAGGACCTGTCCGACCACGGCATCGAGATCGGGCTCGGCCGCGCGGATATCGGCGTCAGCCTGAGTGATGTCTCCGAAGTGATAGGCACAGAACGCGCGGAAGAGGCGGACCCAGAAGGCGCGCATCTTGTCACCCTCGGCGATGGCGACCGCCAAGACCGCGTCAGCGTCGAGGTGCTGACCGACCAACCTCGGTGCCGACGCATCACCGCGTCGGAGATCGTCGACCGCCTGTCGGATCGCCAATAGCGGCACCAGGTTGCGCGTCATGTCGTGACGCCTTAGGACCACTATGTGGCCGTCGATCTCCGCTGCCAGCTCAGTCAGCGGGCTGCCGGACACAAACCGATGCAGAGCCACGAAGAGGAGGCTCCCCGTCCCATAGCCGATATCGCCCGTCTCCATCCCGACGCGGTAGGCGAGCAGCTGCTCGTCGAAGAGCCCCTCGAGGGGTCGCTTCCAGTGGGCGCAGAGTGAATCGCGGACGAAGCGGGTCCGGCACTCGTAGCCGCTTCCTCCGAAGCGCCTTGCCATCGAGATGCCCAGGTCGCCGTAGGGGAAGCCGCCTTCGATATCGCCCAGCACGCCGCACAAGACCATCCCGTAACACGCGAAGAAGAAGCCGGATTCGGGTGCGATCCCGGCCTTGGCGGATAGGGCTACACCGCGAAGCACGACCACCGTCATCGTGAGGGGCGACGCGAAGTAGGCGGCACTCACGACCTCGGAGAAGAGCGCCATGATGACCCGCTCTCGCCGCCCGGTCATGAGTGACGCCGTGGCTAGCGCCTCGACAGAAGTGGTCTTGAGCGCCCGCTTGGTGCGGAACAGGTCGAAGAAGACGCTGGGGAGCTTCGCCGATCGCGGGATGGAGACGCCGAGCTTCTGTAGGGCGTCGCAGCCAACGGCGATGGCTTCGAGGTTCTTACCTTCGTGGCTGAGCCTGAGGATCTGAATCTGGCTCGCCAGGGCCGCATCCACGGGTGATTGAGCCCGCGCAAAGACCACTCGGACGAGACGGTCCATCGTCTCGTAGTCGAGCGCGAGTCGCGCTGCTTCGGCCGCTTGCAGATAAGCGGCGACGGCGGTGGCGTAGTCCGCTGTCCAGATGTCATCCGGAAAGAGCGAGATCGCGGTCCCGTAGGCGGCGGCAGCGGCTCCGTATGCGGTGGAGCGCAATGCCCGTTCTCCCGCGCGCAGGTTCAAGCTGGCGAGGTCTGCGCGTTCGGCCGCTTCCTTGATGAGCCCGATCCCGAGGTTCAAGTGAGCGGTGACCATGAAGAGCTGGTCGGAGGACGCGGCGCCACCGTGACCGGGTCGCGTCATCGACGAGCGGAGAGCCCGACCGATGCGCAGGTGGATCGCAGGCCGATCAGGCTCGGCGATGAGGCTGTAGGCGGCCTGCTGGATTCGGTCGTGCGCGAAGATGAACCGCCGCTCCACGTGGAGGCCTGGGTCGGCTCCGGTCGAACCATCCGCGGGTATCCGCTCCTGCTTCAGGCGGACCTCGCCCAGCTCATCGGCGGTGGCAGCGCGGCACGCCTCGCTCACGCGCGCTTCGGCGAATTCAAGACCTCGAGGAGCAGTGATTACGCTGCCGGAGAGGGAGAAGGAAGGGAGATCGCGGCCGTCGGTCGGTGGCGACAGGAGACCGGCTAGAAGGCTCATGTCGACGCTGCTGCCGAGGAAGGCCGCCACCGAGAGGACGCAGCGAGAGTTCGCGTCGAGCGCGGCCAGCCGGCGCAGCGCCAGATCGACTACGTTGTCTGTTATCGGCACCTCGTGGATCGTCTCGGAGCGCCAGACCCAGCGCCCGGCGGCGCGGTCCAGGGTGATCAGGCCGTCCCGGTGAAGGGCGTGCAAGAAGAGCCGTAAGAAGAAGGGGTTGCCGCCGGTCTTGGCGTGCACCAGCTCCGCGAGGGGGTTCGCAACCCCGGCGGGAATGGCCAGCGTGTCGGCGATGAGATTGGCCGCGTCCCCCACGACCAAAGGGCCCAGGTGCAGCTCGTCCCAGGCTTTGCCACGCTCCGCCATGCGCGCAAGCGTGAGGGCGAGCGGGTGCCCGTGGGTGACTTCATTGTCTCGATAGGCGCCGAGGATCAGCATGGCGCCGCCTTCCGGATCGCCGCTGACGGACTCGAGGAGGTTCAGGGTGGCGTTGTCTGCCCACTGAAGGTCGTCGAGGAACAGGACGAGAGGGTGGGCGGGCTGCGCGAACACGCGCAGGAACTGGCGAAACACGTAGTTGAAGCGGTTCAGCGTGCCCATCGGGTCGAGCTGCGCCGCGGCCGGCTGCGGGCCAATGATGACCTCGACCTCGGGAACGACGTCGATGATGACCTGCCCGTTCGGGCCGACGGCTTCGAGCAGGGCGGTCTTCCAGGCGCGGATCCGCTCCTCCCGCTCGGTCAGGAGCTGGGTGGTCAGCCCCCGGATGGCGTCGATGAGCGCGCTGTATGGTGCCTCACGTCGAAACTGGTCGAACTTGCCGGCGCTGAAGTAGCCCCGTCGCTCGGTGACCGGGCGGTGGATCTCCTGGATGAGCGAGGTCTTGCCGATGCCGGAGTACCCCGTGACGAGCAACAGCCCCGCTCGCCCTTCAGCGACCGAGTCGAAGGCGGCGACGAGGCGGGCTCGCTCGACATCGCGCCCGTAGAGGCGGTCCGGGATGACGAACCGGGTAGGCACGTCGTTCTTGCCAAGCTCAATCGCGTTCAGCCGTCGTGGGTCGCGGAGTGCGGCCACGCACAGGTCGAGATCGTGGCGAACGCCGATGGCCCCGGAGTAACGATCTTCTGGGTTCTTCGCGAGGAGCTTGCAGACGAGCCGGGAGACCACGTGGGGCACCGCGGTATTGAGCTGATCGGGCGGTCGAGGAGGGCGCGCAATGTGGCTATGCACTAGCTCCATCGGGTCGTCGCCTTCGAAGGGGGGGTGCCCGACCAGAAGCTCGTAGAGCAGCGCGCCGAGCGCGTACAGGTCTGCGCGGAGATCCACTGGCCGGTTCATTCGACCGGTCTGCTCGGGTGCGATGTAGAGAAGCGTCCCCGAGAGGATCTCCGGGCTCACGATCGCCTGCTGCTCGCGGGTCGTGACGCTGGCGAGCCCGAGATCGCAGATCTGCAGCCGCTTCAGATCCGGAGTCACCAGGATGTTCGATGGCTTCAGGTCCTTGTGGATGATACCCGCTGCATGAATCGCCCCCAGTGCGTCTGCGATCTCTCTACCGCAGCGGAGAGTCTCCTCGATCGTGAGTGGACTCAACGAGTGGCGCTCGGCGAGCGACTGGGCCCCAAAGTCCTGCGACACCAACGCGACGCGCCCGGCCTCTTCGATGATGGCGAGATGCCTCAGCACACCGGGGTGGTCGACCAGGCTGGTGACCTCGAGCTCCCGCTTCAGCCGAGCGTTGTCGCGCGGCCGCACGAACTCGCCGCGCGTGGTCTTGACTACGACCGGGGTGCCTTCGCTGACGCTCGAGGGAGCCGATGAGACTTGCCCGTCACGCGTCATCCTCAGGACGACGGATCGGCGCCCGGCGTGAAGAATGGTGCCGGGGAGAAACCCGGAGAGGCTCGGAGCAAAGTCGCTCATCGTCGTGGCACCCCCTTGGGCGACGCCAGCCACTTCAAGCTACCGGACCGGCGGTGACTAACGGGTGGACGCTCTCACTTCCAGTCCGACGGCGTCAAGGCACCACGGAACCTGCGTTAGTCCGACTATGGGCAGCGTGTCCCACTATGGCTACTCGACTGGATTTCGCTGCTGCGCAGATGCGCTTTGATCTAGTATTGGCCCATACATGAGCAAGACCGTCTACCCACTCGAGAAGCTGCTTTCCCGCGATGAAGCGCTGATCGCGCGTATGATCCCGCTGATCGAGAACACCATCGTCCCGTACCACCGGGCCACGGTTACGGGCATGCAGAACGTGCCGACGGGTCCGGTGCTCTACGTCGGCAATCACAACGGCGCCCTCTATTCGGCCGACACCTGGATCTTCGCGGCGTCCATCCTCCGTGCACGCGGGATCGATGCGGCGCCACACGCGCTCGCCCACGATCTCGCGCTCGCGGCGCCCGGCCTAGGCCGCGTACTCCGACGCTTCGGTGCTGTCCCCGCTCACCCGGAGAACAGTCTGCGGCTCTTCGGCGCCGGCCGAAGTGTCATGGTCTATCCCGGCGGAGACCAGGAGGCGATGCGACCGTTCCGCGCCCGCAACGAAGTTCGGTTCGGTGGTCGACAGGGCTACATCCGCACAGCGCTGAGGGCCGGCGTCCCGATCGTCCCGGTGGCGGCCCAAGGAGCGCACTCGACGCTCATCGTCCTCGCCGACTTCCCCGAGGTGGCCAGAGCGCTCGGGATCGACAAGCGCTTCCGGACCAAGGTCTTTCCACTCTCGTTCGTCTTGCCCTGGGGTTTCGTCCTCGGGCCGACGCCGCCATACATCCCTTTCCCGGCCAAGATCCGGGTCGAAGTGCTGCCAGCGATCTACTTCGATCGTGGGCCCGATGCCGCTGACGATCCGGACTGCGTCTCGGAGTGCGCGCTTCGAGTCGAGGGCGCTCTCCAGGAGGCCGTAACGAGGCTCGCCATGAGCGCGTGATCGCGCCCGGTCTCTCGCGGAGGTTTGTCAGCGCTCGCGGTTGTCTCCAGGTCCGCATGCAGTAGTACATTCGGTGGTTCGTGCGGTACGGCTAGGTGTCCGAACAATCGCGTTGTACATAATTGGCGATGTGTCCCGAGCAGGTCTTCGTCGCCCAGATCGTGAACGCGGACGTGGCAGCAATGCAAGCCTCGTCCTGTGAGCCTCGACACACGGAGGATCCGTCGGGGATCCCAGCGGCATTCGCACCTATCCGCCTTCGTAGAGACGCGGTATGGGTCGAGCGAACGGCGTTGGCCGGTCGGAACGCCATCCGGGGCCTAAGCTGAACCTGAGGTCACTCTCGTGGAGCCCCCCGTGATCATCGATGCCTGAGCCCAGCACCCGACGCTGCGGCACACCTGCGATCCCATGTTCGACTCGCTACGCCGGTGGAGCCCGCGGGACATCCCCACTGGCGAGGTGCCGGTGTCCGCAACGCTCGCCGCCATGGACCAGGGCGGCGTGGACCGGAGCCTGATCAGCGCGTGGGTCGCGCCCCGCAACGTGATGATCTCCAACGACGAGGTGGCGTCCTTCGTGGCCCAGTCGAGCGGACGTCTGATTGGCGTGGGTTCGGTGGATCTCTCGAGACCGATGGCAGCCGTGCGCGAGGTGCGGCGATGCGTGCTGGAGCTCGGCTTCAAGGCCATCCGCGTGTTGCCGTGGCTCTGGGAAGTGCCACCGACCGACCGCCGCTTCTACCCGGTGTACACCGCGTGCTGCGAGTTGGGCGTGCCGTTCTGCACCCAGATCGGCCACACGGGCCCGCTGATGCCCAGCGAAGTCGGTCGCCCCATCTACCTGGACCAGGTTGCGCTGGACTTCCCCGAGCTGGTCATCGTGGCGGGGCACATTGGCTACCCGTGGACCGACGAGGCCATTGCCGGGGCCACCCGGCACGAGCAGGTCTCCAGCGACACGTCGGCCTCC
>SXOO01000096.1 GCA_005776725.1 Pseudomonadota bacterium
GACGCCGACCCCGACGCCGACCCCGACGCCGACCCCGACGCGAACGCCGACGCGAACGCCGACGCGAACGCCGACGCCGACGCCGACGCCGACGCTAGGCCGCGAGCGCGGCGCGCAAGAAGCCGGCGGAGCGCCGCACGAGCCCAGAGACTGCTGCGCGCCCGGTCCCGCGAGGCACGGCGTCACCGAGCGGCGCCGCGAGCCCAGTGAGGGCGTGCGCGCAAACCAGCGCGTACTCGCGGGCCATGACCAGCATCGAGTCTTCCCGCGTGGACAAGAGCCCCATAGACACGCCCCGACCACGCGAGCTGCGGTCCCAGTAGCGGAAGAGCCCGTGTCGGAGCAACTGCATGCTCGGGTCCGACGAGCAGAGGGCCTCGACCATGGCGGGTCCCAGCGCCGAGCGTGTCCGCATGGGCCCTTTGCGCTGCCGCTCGTACTGAAGGAGCCCCTGCGTGAGTAGCTGCGAGGGATCGCCGAGCGCGTCGGCAAGACGCAGAGCGTCACCGATGCAGAAGCTCATGCCGCTGGCGATGAGCGGGTGTACGCAGCCTCCCGCGTCCCCGACCACGGCCAGCCGACCCGAGGCGACCTTCGCTGGGCGAAACCCCACGAAGCGAGCGCTGGCCCGGGGTTCGTTGGCCATGGCGTTGCGAACGTCGCTGCGGAACGGCTCGGGCAGCGCGTGGAGCAGCGCCTCCGGCACGTCGTCCTCGCCATGTGGGATCTCGAACATCACCCGAACCGCATCCAGAGAGACCTGGTAGGCCAGCGTGGCCGTGGGTCCACCTGTAAACACGTGCCCGTAGCCGGGATAGGGCAGACGACCGCCGGGGACCTTCCACCCGGCCATGCGGAACGGCGGCTCTTCCGTGGTCTCGATGCCGACCTGATCGCGCAGCTTCGACGAGCGGCCCTCGGCCGACACGACGATCCGGGTGGCCACCCGCACGTCGCCTCGGCTGTGGCGGACCGTCGCTTCGGCGAAGGCTCCCGTGCCCTCGAGGCCGTTGGCCTCCAAAACCCGCGCCCCCTCCCAAGCGGTGACGTTCGGGCGCGCGGAGGCGGCGTCGAACAACGTTCGCGTAATGGTGGCGTGCTCGAGGGCCAGCCCCGTTCCACGCCCGCCGGGGATCTCGCTGTACGATAGAAGGACGCCGCGGTCGGTCGGTCCCCGCACCACGGCGAACCCGTAGACCGGGACGGCGCCAGCGGCGCGCAGCGGCTCGGCCAGCCCCAAGCCCTCGAGGGCCTCTACCGCGGGAGGGTGGAGCAGCTCTCCGGCCAGGCGCTTCGCGTTCGGTAGACCCGCCTCGGCGAGGAGGACCTTGAACCCGCGCTGTCCCAGCGCCACGGCGGTGGTGGAGCCCGCGATGCTCCCGCCAGCCACGACGACATCGAGGGAGTCCGGCACGGCCCGGGAGTGGGGACAAGCCGCGGCTCCCGCGGGGTCTCTCGGCACAGGGCAAGCATCTTCGCTCATGGCGGCGGCTTCTAGGGCGCCACCGGCGAGGCGTCAATTTCCGAAAAGCCCAACGAAACCAGTTCTATAACGCGTTCTATGGCGTCGCCGGGCACTCCCCCAGGCACGGTCGGACCACGGGGAAGGACGTCCGGGTCGCCCGGAGCGGTCGTAGCGATGCCTGGGCGCTGGGCTAGCGGAGGCCCAGCTCCTCGAGGGTCAGCACGGAGAACGCGAGGCCGCGCCGCTGAGCCAGGGCCTCGAGCTCGGCGCGGGCGCTGGTGTTGCCCACGACCACGACGGTGGCGCGGCTGAGGTCGAAGTCGGCGTCGACCGCGTCGAGCGCGGCGGCGTCGAGCGCGGCCACGCGCTCTGGGTAGGTCTCGAGCACCTCTCGCGGCCGGTTGTCGAGCCAGAGCTGGAGCAGCTCGGCCAGGACCTGCCCGTTGGTCTCGAAGCGGAAGGGGAAGGCCTTGGCGAGCCGGCTCTTCACGCGGGTCAGCTCCGCCTCCGTGGCGGCCCCCTTTCGGTACGCGTCGACCGTGTCGAATGACAGGTCCACAGCGCGGACGGCGTCGCGAAGGCCAGTGAAGGTCCACACGTAGCCGGCACGGGACACCGAGTCATCCAGCTGATACAGCCACTTCGCGCCGTAGGTGAGGCCCGCCTTGACGCGCAGCTCGTCGTTGAGGCGCGCCGAGAAGTCGCCGCCGAGCACCTCAGCGCTGACGTGGTAGGCGAGGTACTCAGGGTCCGAGTAGGTCCGGCGAAGAGGCGCGCCGATCCGCAGCTGGGCCTGATTCAGCGTGGCGTCGCCCGTGTCGACCAGGACGAGGCGTGGCGGCACTTCGGCAACCGGCGGCAGCGCGGGCTCGGTCGGCACGGCGCCGGGCGCGACCCAGGCACCGAAGCGCTTCTTCAGGACGCCCGCAACCACCTTCGGGTCGCAATCCCCGGCTAGGCCCAGGATCGACCGCTCCGGCCGGACCCACGACGCGTGGAACGCCTTCAGCGCCGCGGGCGTGAGCGACGCGACGGAGGCGAGGCTCCCGTCCGCTGGGCGGCCGTACGGGTGCGCGGCGAAGACGGTCGCGGCGAAGGCGCGCTCGGCGAGGGAGAGGCGGTCGTCAGAGACGCGCCGCAGCCCGGCCAGCGCGCGCTCCCGCGCACGCTCGACGGGGCCGGCCGGGAACGTGGGGACGGTGACGACGTCCGCGAGCAGCTCGAGGAGCGCCGGCAGGCCACCGGCGCCGATCGTGGGCACATCCCCCGACACCACCAGCGACTTGTTGCCGACGACGGCGTCGAGGACAGCGCCGTTCCGCTCGAGCTCCCTATCGAGGTCTGCCTCGGAGCGCGTGCCCGCGCCGAGCATCAGGGTGTCTGACAGCAGCGAGGCCGTACCTTCTGCTCCGGCGGGGTCGTAGCGGCTCCCGGCCCGCGAGACGAACCGCACCGCGCAGAGCGGCACGGAGCGATCGAAGCGCGTGAGCACCGTGAGGCCGTTGCCCAGCTTGGACTCGGTGACGGCGGGGAGCTTCGCCGTCGCGACGAACGGCAGGAGCAGGGCCAAGCAGAGCAGCCGGCTCGAGCGTAGAAGCGCGGAGACGACCGCGGAGGGGGTGCGTGCACTCCCCACCAACAGGGATCGCGTGGTGTTCATCGTTTTCCTGCCTCCACGTGACGGGCTGCGTGCGCGTAGTCGGCGATCGCGCGACCGGCCTCGCTGAGGTTGTTGTCGCCGATCCGCGCGAGCTCGTCGGCGAGCCCAGCGGCGTCCGCGAGGAAGGCGTGTTGCTCCACGAGGCGCACGAGCGCACGCTCGATCGGGGCCCCGCGGCCGCCGGAGGCGCGACCGCCGAGCAACCCCTGCGCAGACAGGTAACGCGCCGGCGGCTCTTCAGCCCCGAACCGCTCCTCGTCGGGGTTGCAGGGGCCCTGGCCCTTACCGGCCAGCAGGCAGACGGCCTTCGACCGCGCCGCTCCGAGCGCCTTCTCTCCGCTCCGCAGGGCCGTCTTCCGCTCGGCGAGGCGCTTCCGACGCCCCGCCGCGCCTTTCCCGTGGTTCTCGAGCCAGTCCTCGATCGCCGCGGGATCACCCTTGGGCTTCTCGGCGGCCGCCCGGGCCTCGAGCGCCTCGATCGCCGCCGCTTCGGCCGCGAGCACGCCCTTCTCGTTCTCGTGGCGGCGGTACGCCACGGCGTACTCCACCGCAGCAACGAGCCCATCGTCCACGCCATCGACGCCGGACGGCGCCTCGGTGACCAGCCCCTTGGCCAGCTTCACCAGCTCCTGCGGGTCTACGGCGTAGCCCACCGTGCGCCGCTCCGGGGTGAGCCAGTCCTCGGCCACTACGCGCAGCTCGCCCGCGCTGGTGGTGCCGTACTCGGCGAGCCGGGTCCAGGGCGCCAGGGGATCCCCCTGCGACCGAATCGCAAAGCCCATGAGCTGTGCCCGACTCTGGGTGGTGGCCATCCCTCGAACCACGGCCGCGCTCTGTACCGACACGGCGCGCGCCAGCTCGGCCGCGCCGATGGGGCTGGATCGCACCCTGGCGATCTCGCGCTCCACGGCCGCCTCCACCGCCCGCCGAGAGACGCCGGGAAGGAGCTGGACCTCGAGGATGAACGCGCCCGGATCCACGAACGGGAAGAGGAACGCGCTCACGCTGCTGGCCAGCGGTCTCTCGCCGTGCACCAGCGCCTGCTGCAGGCGGCTCTGCTTACCGTCAACGAGGACGGACTTCAGCAGCTCGAAGTGGAGGAAGACGTTGTCTCCGCCGGCGGGGCTGCGCCACGCAAACTGCAGCAGCGGGGCCGCCGTGGGCTTCTCCACGTAGGTGCGCCGCTCCCGCTCCTGGATGGGCTCGGGGATCCGAGGCGGGCGCTCGAGGGTGCCCTTCGCCAGCGCGCCGAACCGCTTCGTCACCGCGGCGAGCGCGGCCTTGGCCTTGACGTCCCCCACGATCACCACGAACGCGTTGCCGGCGCCGTAGAAGCGGCGGTGGAAGGAGCGCGCCTCGTCGATCGAGACCGTGTCGAGGTCGCGCATCCAGCCGACCGTGGGCCAGTGGTAGCTGTGGTACTGAAACACCGTGGCGCCCACGGCCTCGTACAACGAACCCGAGGCGCTGTTCTCCGTGCGGAGCAGGCGCTCGGACTTCACCACCTCGCGCTCGGGCTCGATCCCGAGGAAGTCCACGGTCATGGCGGCGAGCCGGTCAGACTCGAGGTCGAGCACCGCCTCGAAGCTGTCTGTGGGCACCTTCTCCCAGTAGACCGTCTCATCCACCCACGTGAAGGCGTTGAGCTGCCCCCCGAGGCCGGCCACCGCGTCGAAATAACGCGGAACCTTGGGCGTCCCCTTGAACAGCAGGTGTTCGAAGAAGTGGGCGAGGCCGGTGGTGCCGTCACGTTCGTCGGCGCTCCCCGCCTCCACCCAGTACTGGAACGTCACAATCGGCGCGGAGTGGTCCTCCACGATGTAGACGCGCAGTCCGTTGGACAACGTGGTGGTCTCGACCTTGGGTGGGACCACTCGCCCCGTCGGGGTGATTTCGAGCAAGAGCAGCGTCGCGGCGAACAACATCTCAGTGCACCTCCGTGCGTGACTGGGCCAGGGGCCCGTCCGGGGAGAGCGCGGCCTCGATGGCCTCACGATCGCGCTCGGGATCGATGGGCCGCGAGAGGACGTACTCCTCGTTCAGCCAGCTGCCCAGATCGAGCATTCGGCAACGCTCGCAGCAGAAGGGAAACGCCTTGTTCGGCGTGTCGCGTGCGGGGCTCTGGGACTTACAGGTGGGGCAACGCATCCCCGTCGCTTAGTGGCGATGGGGCGTGCTTGTCAACGCCCGAGCGCTCAGCGCTCGACTCGCAGGACCTCCGCCTTCACGCCGCCGAGCAGCCCGATGATCGGGGTGGGGTCGTCGCGAGACAACGCGATGTGCGTGGCGTCGGGTGTGAGCTGGTTCCACGTGGGATCCAGCGGACACCAGCGACCTTTGCGCTCCGAGCCGCGGCACGCCGGATCATCGGGTGCACAAGGGGCCTCGTCGATGAAGACCTCGGCCCAGGCATGGAACGCGAACCCCTTCTCGCCGTCCCCTGAGTAGGCCATGCCCGAGACCTCGCGCGCTGGGTAGCCGGCGGCGCGAAGCAGCGCCACGAGGAGGCGCGAGTACTCCGTACAGTCCCCCTGCCCGCTCGCAAGGATCGCCGTCGCGCTCATCGGCGCCGTCGCGAGGCTATAACGCAGCGCCCGGTGTACGGCGGCGCTGAGCCGCTGCGGGAGGTCGGCCCCGGCCGCGTGCCCGGCGAGGAACGCGCGGAGCGGCGCCTGATCGTGGTCGATGAAGGGGCTCACCTCGAGCGCGCGCGCTCGGGTGGCCGCCGGGAGCGACGACACGGCCAGCGCCTCGCACGGCGTGCGGCGGATCTTCACCTCCTCGCCCTCCCGGGTCTGGCGGTTGTCGGCCACGGCGGCGTCCGGCGAGAGCCCCTGGAGCCGAACGTCGAGGGCCGTGACCGTGGCGGGATCACCGAGGGGCTTGTCCACCGGGACGAGCGCGAGCTTGTAGAGATCCGGTGCCGCCACGTTCGGGTCTTTCGCCACCGCTTCGTCCTCGAGCACCAGCTTGAAGCCCGGCCCCACGGTCATCTCCAGGGTGCGGCCGCTGGCCGTGAGGCTGGAACCGAGCGTGAGCCCTCGCTTCGTGTCCTTGCCGACCACCGTGACGATCGTGGTGGGCACCCCGGAGACGCGGGCCTCGCGCTCGCCCTCGATTCGGGTCTCGATGCGGATGTCTTCGAGGGTGCTGCGGTCGAACTGCCATTGCTCGATGGGCCCCTTGCGGAGGCGCGCCAGGAGCAGGGCCGGGATCACGTCGCCCGCGTGCTCCTTTGGCGTGGCGATCCGCTTGGTGGACGCCGCAGCCCCCCCAGCGCTGATCGTGACGTCGAAGCCGCCCTCGACCGCCCTGCCCGTCCTCACCGTCTTGCCGCCAGCGCCCAGGTCCTCCACGGTCTCGAACTCGACCAGGGGGCCGGCGGGGAGGTCGCCGTACCGCACACGGTCGCTGAGCTTCAGGGTCATGGCCTGCCCGAGGCGCGTGAGGGTCAGCTGGACCCGCGTCTCCATCTCCACGCCGCTCGGGAGGGGCCGCACCCACTCCTCGGCAAAGCCCGCCTTCTGCCCAGACACGTAGACGCCGTAGAACTGGTGGCTGGCCTCCACCCCGCTGGCGCGCTCGGTGGGAGGAGCGACGACAGTCACAGGCGGCGGTGCCGACGCGTCCGCCGGCTTCTGGCAGGCGGGGAGCAGCGAGAGGGCGCAAGACAGGGAAACGAAGAAGAGGCGCACTAAGGTCTCCGGAGCCGTAACACGAACCCGCGAGGCAGCGGTCCCAGGGGGGACTGTCCCACGACCACGAGGTCGCCGCTGAGCGAGTCGACTGATACCGCAGCCACGTCGAGAAGCGAACGGGGGGGCGGGCTGGTGCAGTCCCGCAGGGACAGCGGGAGCGGCTGCAGCACATCGAAGACCCAGCCGTCGGCGGCGTGGTACCCAGCGTGCGCGTAGAACCCGTCGCGACATCCCCCCTGGAAGAGCCCCACGCCGTCGCCGACGAGGTGCGCGCCCCCCGCGTCGACGGCCACGTCGCTCACGTCGAAGGCCGGGGACCAGAGCCGGGCCACGGGGAAGTCGCCCGGCCATAGAAGGCGCCAAAGGCCCCCACTGTCTAGGGACGCGACGAGGCCGCGCGCGCCTACCACCAGCGGGCCCGCCGGTCCGCTGGCCATCGCGGTGACGCGCTCGATCGTGCCGCCGCTGACCTGGTTGACCACGAGCCCGCCTTCGAAGGTGGCCCGGCCGCTGTGGACGGGCAGCGCATCGCACGACGCGGCGGTGTTGCCGTCCCAGCGAGCCACCCTGGCGACCCAGTCATCACCCTCCACGCTCGCGCCGCCAATCAGGAGCTGCTGGGCCCCGAACGGCAGGAGCGAGGTGGCGTGGAAGGTCTCCTGCCGGCCGCACTGCGCCGCGGCCTCGACGATGGCCATGCGCTGGCACTTCCCGCTCAGCTCGCCGCTGGTGAGCTTGCACCGGTGCAGGTTGGAGCGAATGCGGCCGTAGGCCGACCCCTCGCCAGCGACGAAGAGGTTCTGCCCCAGCACCACGCCCGCTGCGAGGGGGCCGCCGGGGGCGACGTCGACCGTGCTGACCACCCCGGAGTCGAGACGCACCACGGCGTCGCCGCCGATCGCGAAGCCGCCGGCGAGCGCCGAGAACCCCGGCACGGCGGGCCAGACCTCGAGCGCCGAGGTGGTCACGGTGGCCTCATCCAGGCGCGCGGTGACAGCCGACGTGCCGGCGCCCACCAAGCGTAGTGGCGAGGGTGTGGTGCGCGCCGCGACGTCCGTGAAGCGGGTCACGGTTTCGGCGCCGTGGCCGAGGAGCCACTCGGAGCAGACCCCGTCCCAGCACAGGCCGTCCGCGCACGGCGTGCCGTAAGGCTCGGGCTCGAACCGGCACCCCAGGCCTTCGACGCAGGCGTCGCGGGTACATGGGTTGAAGTCCTTGCACCCGAGCGGTGTGCCGCGGCACACGCCCCCTGCGCAGCGGTCGCCGGCGGAGCAGCTGCGACCGTCGTCACAGGACCCGGTCCGCGTCGCGAAGACGCATCCCAGGGACGAGTCGCAAGACTCCGTGGTGCAGGGGTTGCCGTCCTCGCAGACCCGCGCCTCGCCGACGCAGCTGCCGGAGGAGCAGCGGTCGTTGGCGGTGCAGGCCGTGCCGTCGTCACACGGCGCCGTGGTGCTCACGTGGAGGCAGCCGAGGCCACGGCACGCATCGATCGTGCAGCGGTTCCCGTCGTCACAGTCGCGCGCCTCGCGGCACGCCGCGGCGGCGCACCGTCCGACGACGCGGATCTCGTCGAGCCAGGCCATTGGAGCGGACGCACCTTCGGGCGCCGTCAGTCGCGCGCTGACCGTGACGGTCTCTCCCACGAACGCGCCGAGCGGCACCTCGAGCCAGGTCCAGTCGCGTTCGCCGCAGGCCACGAGCTCGAGGGAGCCCCCAACCCAAACGCTGAGCGCTCCACCTGCGCAGTCGGCCGCGTCGAAGGCCGTTCGGTGCCGCAGCTCGAGCCGAGCGTCGGGGGAGCCCACCACCACGTGGGCCACGTCGCGCGGAGCGGTGTTCACGTCTCCGCCGCTGAACGCCAACGCCCCGTCGAAGCCCCAGTACGCACAGGTGTCGGCGGGACAATCGGCGACGCGCGAGTGCTGGCAGCGTCCGCCGCTGCAGGCGACGGCATCGCAAGGTCCATCGGCCACGCAGTCGAGCGCCGACGCGCAGCAGTCCTCGACGGGGACGTGCGAGCAGCTACGCGCGGCGCCGCACCGATCGACCGTGCACGGCACGCCGTCGTCGCAGTCGGCGGCCACCGCGCACTCGACCGTCCGGCAGGCTCCGAGGATCGAGAGGTCGTCGAGCTCCACGGAGGCCCCGGGCTGGTACACGGTGAGCACCAGCCGTAGCTCGTGATCGCCGGCGGACGGGAGCGCCACCTGGACCGACTGCCAGTCGTTGGAGCCGCAGCCGAGCGGTGTCTCCACGCCGTTGCGGACCACCACGAGGCGCCCCAGCTCGCACACGCCGCCCAGGGACTTGCGGATCGCGAGGTGCAGCGAGGACGAGCCGCTGGTGGCAACTCGGGGGAGCGCGACGCTGACGGTCTGCCCCACGTGCTGGGGCCCGGCGAAGAGCCCGAGGTGACCGCCGGGTGTGAGCGAGCCCGAGGTGACCTCGATGAATCCCCCGGGCGTTATGTCGAGACCGTGGGCGATTCCGGCGGTGAGGGGCGCGGCGAAGCAGCCAGAAGCGGTGCAGCCCGCCACGACAGCGTGCACGCAAGACCCGGCCTTGCACGTGTCGAGGGTGCAGGGGTCGCCGTCGTCACACTCCGCCTGGACGCGGCAGCAGCCGAGCGACGGCGTAGCCACGCACGCGCCCGCCACACAGACGTCCGTAGTGCACGGATCGCCGTCGTCACAGTTGCCGGCGCAGGGCAGCGCGCAACCGGTGACCGCTACGTCGTCAACGGCCGCGCTGACGGCGCCGAGCCCTGTAGCCGGGGTGATGACTACGCGCAGGCGGATGCGCTGTCCGGCGAAGGCCCCGAGCGTGAGCGGGACGTCGACGCGCCCCGTAGAGCGCGCGCAGTGAACCGTGGGGGTAGCCAGAACGGTGCCGTCCGCCGCGAGGACCTCCGTGCGCAGGGCGCCGGCGCTGCAGTCGCCGAAGGGCACGTCCAGACGGTAGGCCAGGCGCGCCCGCGTCTCCGGTCCGGCGTCGAAGGCGGGGGTGGTCATGGTGGCGGGCACCACCGCCGCCGGCCCTAGTACGACACGAGCATCCGCGGCGCCGCCTAGCGCGCCGGCGGAGCCGATGGCGAGACCGCCCGCCAGGACCGCGCCGCCGACGCCCGACTCGAACCCGACGAACAGGCAACTGCCGCCGGCGCAGCCCGGGGCGATGTACGAGGTGCACACGCCGGCGTTACACGCGGCGGTCTGGCAGGGCGCCGCAGAGGAGCAGTCGCCGTCAACGGCACAGCAGCCGGGGATCGCGGAGAACACGCAGGAACCACCGGAGCACTCTGCGCGGGTGCACGGGTTGGCATCCTCGTCGCAGTCGGTGTCGGCCGCGCAGCACCCGCCCACGCCCACGTCCACGCACCGGCCCAAGAGGCAGCGGGGCGCCGCGCACGCGTCAGCGGCCACGCCGCAGTCAGCGTCGGTGGCGCAGCAGCCCTCCACGGGTACGAGGCCGCACGCCCCGTCCGTGCACGCCGCAGCGAGACACGGATCGGTGGACTGGCCGCAATCCTCCGTGGTCGTACAACAACCTTCGGGCATCGAGACGCTGCAGCGTCCCTCGCAGGTGCCGGCGGCGCAGGCATGCTCCAGCGCGCACGCGGCGTTGTCGTCGCAGCAGCCCGGCACCGGCGCGACCGCGCAGCGCTGCTCCACGCACGCAGCCACCGCGCACGGGCCAGGCGCCGGGCAGTCGGCGGCCGAGCTACAGCACCCGAGCAGCGGTCGCTCCACGCACTGGTTGGCGACACACGCGCGCTCGGCGCACTGCCCCGTGGGAGCCGGACAGTCGGTGTCGACGAGGCAGCACCCACCGCCCTTTGGCACCGTGCCACACCGACCGAGGACGCACCGGGTCTCCTCACAGACCGTATGCGGCTCAGAGGCGCAGTCTTCGTCGGCTGCACAACAGCCGGGCACCGCTGCGGCCACGCACACGTTGTCGTCGCAGCCCTCGACGACGCAGCCAGCCGGCTCGCCGCAGTCTGCGGCCTGGAGGCAGCACGTGGAGGTCTCGGAGGGATCGGGGCTACAGACGCCGCTTGCGCACGTGCCGCTGTTGCACCCGATGCCGGGGTCGACGCATGGGCCGCCGTCGGCGCAGCAGGCGTCCACTGGAGCCGAGAGGCACTGGTGTCCCGTGCAACTCGTGGCAGCGCACCCCGCGCCCGCCGCGCAGGACCCCGTGCAGCATCCAGGCTCGGGGGTGGTGGTGCACACGCCCGCGAGGCAGCGAGGGCGCTGGCAGGCGTCGAGGGGCGTGGGGCAATCCGCGTCGGCGACGCAGCACCCTGCCAAGGGCTCGATCACGCAGATCCCACTGACGCAGCTGCCCGCCTCGCAGGGGTGAGCGGAGGCGCACTCCGCGTCATCTGTGCAGCAGACGCCCAGCGGCGAAGCGGCGCAGCGGCCGCCAATGCAGTTCGCAGCGAGGCAGCTACCCACGAGGCAATCGAGCGCTTGGGAACAGCAGCCGGGGATCGGCGCCGCGGCGCAGCCGCCTTGCACGCAGCGGTCGACGGTACAGCCGATGCCGTCGTCGCAGTCGCCATCGGCGCTGCAGCAGCCGGAGACGCCGTCATGTCGGCAGAGCCCGTCGTGGCACCCGTCGAGCGTGCATGAGTCGCCGTCGTCGCACTCGAACGGACCCGAACAGCAGCCGAGGCGGTGATCGTGAGCGCAGGTGCCGGCCGCGCAGCGGTCGTCGGTGCAGGAGTCGCCGTCATCGCAATCGGCCGCCGACTCGCAGCAGCCGGCCGGCGGCGCGAGCGAAACGCACTCTCCATCGATACACGCGCGGGGTCCGCAGGTCCCGCCGCCGCAGTCCTCGTCCACCCCGCAACAGAGCGATGAGGGCAGCACGGTGCATGCGCCGGCAACACACGCCGCGACAGCGCAGACCCCTCCGGGGGCTGGGCAGTCCGCGGCGGTTACACAGCAGCCCGCCAGCGGCTCGTGCGCACAGACGCCAGCGGGCAAGCACAGGTCGCGGGTGCACGGATAGGCGTCCACGCAGTCGTCGACCTCCACGCAACACTGGGTGGAGACCACGGGTACGGTGATGCAGTCGCCGGCCAGGCACGCGGCCAGCTCGCAGGGCGGGGGGCTCGGGCAGTCCGCCTCGGTCCCGCAGCAGCCGGGCCGCTGCGCGAAGGTGCACTGCCCGCCCACGCAGTGTTCGTTGGTGCAGGCGTCGCCGTCGGCGCAGTCAGCCGCAGTGACGCAACACCCGGGGGCCTCGTCCGGCACACACGCGCCAGCAATGCAGCTCTCCGAGGCGCACGCGAGGGTGTTGTTGCAGTCAGAGTCGTCGAGGCAGCATCCCGGGAACACCACGACCGTGCACGAGCCCTGATCGCAGTAAGCGGGCGCGCAGGGGATCCCACCGCTGCAGTCGTCGGAGGTCTTGCAGCAGCCCGGGATCGGGGTGGACTCGCAGGCCCCGTTGACGCACTGCTCGTCGGTGCAGACCTCGCCGTCGTCGCACGTCCCGCAGAAGCCGCCGCACCCGTTCGGCCCACACAGCGCGCCGCCGCAGCTCGGCGTGCAAGGCGTGGCGCAATCCACTCGCAGGGAGAAGTCCGGGGCTGCCCCGAGGAAGAGCTTCTCGACCAACACGGTGTAGGTGGCCCCTGCGACGGCCTGAAATGCGGCTGTCTGACCGGCCGCTTTGCAGCCACCCAGCTCACACGCTTCGCCGGGGCCTGTGGTGAGCACGCGGAGAGTGAAGGTGTCCGCCCCCTTCACGAGGCTGACCTCGACGGAGTTGGTGGCCGACGTGGAGAAGCGGAACACCCGGTCTCCCAGCGGACCGCCGCCGCAGGCCGTGACGCCAAACCCGCTCGGGGCGTCATCCGGGAGCGTGCCCGACACGAGGGCTCCGCAGGTGAGCGCGGGCGCGAGCGCGCACGCCGAACATGCCGCAGCGATGGCGCAGTCCGTGTCGGCGCAGTCGGCGAGGCCGTCGTGGTCCTCGTCCCCCGGGGCCTCGCACACCTCGTGGCATAGGCTCGGGGTGCCGACGCACGCTCCCCCGGTGCAGGTCTCGTTCGCAGTGCAGGGATCTCCGTCATTGCAGGGCCCAGTGAACGGCACGCTCACGCAACCGGAAGACCCGCACTCGTCGTGTGTGCAGGCGCTGCCGTCGTCGCAGTGGCGCGGGCTGCCGCTGCAATCGCCGGCGGTGCATCGGTCGTCCATGGTGCAAGCGTCGCCGTCGGAGCAGGGCGTTCCGTCCACGCGCACATCCAGGAGGCAGGCGGCGGTCGCGGGGTCACACGCGCTTGCGACGCAGGGCCCGAAGGACGGGCAGACGACCGCCGTCTCCGGCGCCTCGGCGCACTGGCCGGCCACGCACCGGATTCGAGCAGCGCACGCCGAGTCGGGCTGGGCGCAGTCGGCGTCCGACTTGCACTCGCAGACGCCCACGCCGGTGCAGTACCCAGCCTTGCAGCTGTCACCGGCGGTGCAGGGGTTGCCGTCGTCGCACGGCACCGCTAGCGGGGCGTGGCTGCAGCCGGTGCCCTCTGCGCACACATCCGCGGTGCACGGGAGCCCGTCGTCGCACACCAGGGCAGCGCCAACACAGGCACCAGCGGCGCAGCTCTCGCCGGCCGTGCAATCGAGCCCGTCGTCACACGGGGCCGCCTCTGGAGCGACCACCATGGCGCAGACGCCCGTCTTGAACTGGCATTGCTCCACCCGGCAAGGGCCAGGCGCGGCGCAGCCCGTGGCCGCGCTCGTATCCAGCGCGCATTGGTTCTCGATGCAGTGCCAGGCGCCGAGGCAGGTCCCGGTGGTGTTGCCGACGCAGTCGGAGTCTTCATTGCATGGGCAGGTCTTCGCGCCGGGCTTGCACTGCCCCGCCTGGCAGCGATCCCCGCTGGTGCAGACGTCGCCGTCATCGCACAGCGCCGTGTTGTTCACCAGGCTGCACCCCACGCCCGCCGTGCAGAAGCCGGTGGTGCAGGGGTCGTCGTCTTCGCAGTCCTTCGGGGCGCCGGGGGCGCACTCGCCGTCGACGCAGCCATCGCCGAGGGTGCAGGGGTCGCCGTCGTCGCAGGGCCCCTCGAGCGGCATGGTAGTGCAGCCCGCGCCGGCCGTGCAGCTCGGTGTGCGGCAGGGGCCCCCGTCGCCACACGTAAGGGTGACGTTGCCTGGGCGACACCGACCGAGGAGGCACCGGTCGTCGAGGTGGCACGGATCCCCGTCGTCGCACGGCGTGCCGGAGAGGAGCCACTCGTCGTCGGAGGGACAACCCGCCGCCGAGTCGCAGGAGAGCGGCTTGAGGCACGCCGAGTCGCACGGGGCGCCATCGCAGAGCGCCGGGGGACCGCAGAGCGCCGCGACCGTGGGCTGACAAGCCCCTTCGAGGCAGCGATCGCCAAGCGTGCAGAGGTCGCCATCGGCGCAGGCCACACCATCGGACCGGTTCCCCTCGAGGCAGAGACCCGTCGACGGCTCGCAGACCGCAGCGCGACAGGGCCCGTCGGGCGTTGGGCAGACCACGCGGGTCTCGGCCAAGACCGTGCAGGCACCGTCGACGCAGCCGAGCACACCATTGCAGAGGTCCCCGTCCTCGAAGCCCGCGCAGTCTGCGTCCTCGGTGCAGGTACACGCCTCGCCCGCGACGCCGACGCAGGCACCGTCGGTGCAAGAGTCTTTCGTGGTGCACAGGTTGCCGTCGGTACAGGAGCCCGAGGTGAGCGGCTCGGCCATGCAGACACCCTCGGCACAGACGTTGGCCGCGCAGCTCCCGGCGGGCGCGTCGCAGGTCACGCCGCCCACGGGCACAAGGGCACAGCGGCCCGCGATACACGCGGGAGCCCCGGCGCACCCGTCGCCGGTGCCGGGGCAGTCGGCGTCGCGCCCACAGGCGCAACCCGCAACGGGGAGACCTGGCGCACAAACGCCCGCCACGCAGGCGTCGCCCTCGGTGCACGGATCGTGGTCGTCGCAGGGCCCAGCGTCCATCGCGGTGTAGGCGCAAGCCCCGGCGACACAGCCCATGGCGACTTCGCAATCGCGCGGCGGGCAAGTCACCTCAGCGACCGGCAGGCACTCACCGAGCTCGGTGCACTCGGCTGCCACGACACAGGGGTCCGAGAGAACGCACGGCTGTCCAGCAGCCCGGAAGGACCGCTGGCAGGAGCCCGCGCCCTGTTCGGTGCCGAGGCACTCCACGCGCTCGCAGGGCAGCAGGTCAACGAACGCCGCCTCGCAGTCGCCAGCAGCAAAGCACGGTGGCGCCGTGACCGGGGGCGTATCCGAGAGGTCCGCGGCGGCGACGGTGTCTTTGACGACGACGTCGATCGGCGAGGTGGTGCCGGCCTCATCGGAGAGGCTCTCGCCGCATGCGCACGCGAAGAGCGCGAGCGCGGGGGCCAGGCGGTAGTGACGGGGGAGAGACACGCTGGGCGGATTATCCGGCCAGCACCTGCAAGGTCAACGAACGCCTACTCCTCGAGGAAGAAGCGCAGCTCCTTGCCATAGGTGGACTGACGGATCTTGCGGAGCGCGCCGGCCTCGATCTGCCGGATCCTCTCCCGCGTGAGCTGGAAGGTGCGGCCGATCTCCTCGAGCGTGTGCGTCTGGTCATCGCCCAGCCCGTACCGGAGCCGGAGCACTCGTTGCTCCTTCTCCTTCAGGAGGCCCATCGACTCGGTGAGGGTCCCCTCGAGGTGCTGCTCGCCCACCTCGTCTTGCGCCGAGCGACCATCGTCGTCCGGCACCAGCTCGACCAGAGTGCGGCTGCCCTCGTCGCCCACGGGCGTCTCGAGGCTGACCGGATCGTCCAACAGGCGGAGGTACCACTGGACCTCCTCGATCGGCAGCGCCAGGTATTGGGCGATGTCCTGAGAGGACGGCTCGCGCTGCAGATCCTTCCGAAGGAGCCGCGCTGCCCGAGCCACCCGGTTCACCGCCTCAATGGCGTGCACAGGTACCCGCACCGTTCGCGCTTGGTCCGCGGCAGCGCGGGTGATCGCCTGCCGAATCCAC
>SXOO01000097.1 GCA_005776725.1 Pseudomonadota bacterium
GCCGCTGCACCGCGTCGAAGAGCTCGAGATCGACCCCGAGGTCGTACGAGTTCAGCTTCAGCGCGTAGCCGGGGCGGAGCCCGAGGTCCTCCTTCACATCCAAGAGGATGCGCGCGATCGCGCCGTCCACCTCGAGGCGGAGGTGGGTGTAGCGGGAGGGGTGGGTCTCGAAAGAGACCGGGAGCACGGTCTGGTCGGGTGCGTCTGCCATGGAGGGGCGAATTTACCCACCGGCCTCAGGCGGAGCAAGCCAAACCTGCAGAATTTTTCCTAGTTGCCGGCCGCCGAAGGGCAGTATATTGCAGCCATGTTCTCCGTAGCCGATCTCCAGCTCTTGAGCCGCCTGGGGCAGAACGTCCGGCGCGCGAGGAAGCGGCGCGGCCTCACGGTGGCCGAGCTGGCCAGCCGCGCGGGCCTCTCGGTGCGCTTCGTCCACGGCGTCGAAGGCGGCGCGGCCAACATCGCGATCACGCGCCTCGCGGCGCTCGCCGGGGCCCTGGACGCCTCGCTCGACGAGCTGCTCTCCACCCACGAGGCTCCCAAGGACCGCGTGGCCCTGGTGGGCCTGCGCGGCGCCGGCAAGTCCAGCGTGGGCGTGCTGCTGGCCGAGGGGCTGGGCCTCCCGTTCATCGAGCTCGATCACCGCGTCGAGGCCGCCGCGGGGCTCACGCTGGCCGAGCTGTTCTCACTGCACGGCGACCCGTACTACCGGCGTCTCGAGGCGGAGGAGCTGGCCCGTATCAACGAGCCCTGCGTCCTGGCCACGTCCGGGGGCATCGTGGAGAACCCGGACGCCTGGCCGGCGCTCCAGCGCCGCTTCACCACGGTCTGGTTGTCGGCGCCACCAGAGGCCCACATGGAGCGCGTCCAACGCCAGGGAGACCATCGCCCCATGCGCGACCGCGCCGACGCGATGGCCGAGCTCCGCGCGCTTCTGGCGCGACGGGCCCCGGAGTACGCCCGCGCACAGCTGCACGTGGACACTCGCGCTCTGGACGCCCGAGGGGCCGCGCGTGCGGTGTTGGAGGTGCTTGCAAGTGACAATCCGGGCGACGGCGAATAGCATCCGCGAGGCGATCGTGTAGCCACAGTGTGAGCAACTCACGGTCCCTCGCCGGAGGTCTCTGTGATTCGTCGTTCCGTTCTCGCCTTGATCCTCATGCTCGCTGCTTGCGGCGAAGATGCACCTGCGACCGCCGCCGACACCGGCTCGCCCAGCGGCGACAGCACCACCGGGGATGGCGACCTCCACAGCCCAGACGGCACGCCTGGCCCGGGCGCACCAGACGCCGCCACCGGCCCGGACGCCGGACAGTGCGCCGACGACTCCGACTGCCTCGGCGTCTTCGACGCGGTCGGCGCCTGCGAGAAGCCCGTGTGCACGCCGGCCGGCCAGTGTCTTCTGGCCCAACGCCCGAACTGCTGCCTGGACGACGGCGACTGCAACGACGGCGATCCCTGCACGCCCGACCGGTGCCCAGCTCCGGGCGGGACCTGCGAGAACCCCGCGAGCGAGCCGGAGTGCTCGCAAGACCTCGACTGCGCGCCGCCCGACAGCTGCTCACAGCCAATCTGCACCATCGACTGCGGGCTGTGCACCTTCGCGGCCATCCCGGGCTGCTGCACCGAAGACGCGCAGTGCGACGACGGCAAGCCCTGCACCCAGGACGGGTGTGGCGCCGGCTTCTGCGAGAACACTCCGCTCGACAACTGCTGCGCCTCCGACGCAGCTTGCGACGACGGCAACGCTTGCACGGCCGACACGTGCGACGCAGACGGCGCGTGCCAGTACGCGTCCGTCGAGGGTTGTTGCGCCGCGGACGCCGAGTGCGACGACGCCAACCTCTGCACCAGCGACACCTGCTCCAACAACACCTGCTCCAGCACCCTCGTCGCGGGCTGCTGCCTCGCGGACACCGAGTGCGACGACGCGAACGCCTGCACGCAGGACGTCTGTCAGGGCGACGGCCAGTGCGTGAACGCGCCCGTCACCGGCTGCTGCACCACAGACTCCGAGTGCAGCAACGGGAACCCGTGCACTCAGGACCTCTGCGACGCGGGCACCTGCGTCAGCGCCCCGCTCCCGGGCTGCTGCGTCGTGGACGGCGACTGCGACGACAACGACGCCTGCACCACGGACGGCTGCGCACCGGGCGGGTTCTGCTTGTCTGCCGCGATCGCCGGCTGCTGCAGCGGCGACGCCGCGTGCGAGGACGGCGACGGCTGCACGGTGGACGTCTGCCTGCTCGACAACACCTGCTCCTCTACCGGCATCCCGGGCTGCTGCGCGGCCGACAGCGACTGCAACGACGCGGACGGGTGCACCTTGGACGCGTGCGCGGACGGCCAGTGCGTCAACACCGCCACCGAGGGCTGCTGCGCGGCAGACAGCGACTGCAATGACGGGATAGCGTGCACCCAGGACGCCTGCGGCGCGGGCGGCCAGTGCCAGTTCACCACGATCTCCGGGTGCTGCCTCAGCGAAGCCGAGTGCCCCGCCGT
This sequence comes from Pseudomonadota bacterium, assembly GCA_005776725.1. Classification (GTDB taxonomy): domain Bacteria; phylum Myxococcota_A; class UBA9042; genus SXOO01. The sequence continues at coordinate 2,503 of SXOO01000097.1, forward strand.
CGGGGCGTGCGCCACTCCCAACTGCGTATTCCCCGCGATTGGCGCCGACTCCGGGACGTGCGGGTCCAAGCCAGTCGCCGGGTGCTGCGCGAGCAGCGCGGAGTGCGACGACCAGAACCCGTGCACGACCGACACGTGCAACGCCACCGGCGGCTGCGAGCACGCCCCGGTCGCCGCGTGCTGCCTCTCCGACAACGACTGCGACACCGGCAACGCGTGCACCACCAGCGTCTGCCTGAACAACGAGTGCCTGTCGAAGCCGCTGAGCGACTGCTGCCTCGTCAACAGCGACTGCGCGGACAACGACCCGTGCACCACGGACACCTGCGGCGTCGGCGGCGTGTGCTCGAACGTCGAGGTGTCGGCCTGCTGCTCCAACGACGCGGACTGCGACGACGGCGCGGCGTGTACGGCCAACTCCTGCAACGCCGGCGTGTGCGCCGTGGCCGGGGTCCCGGGCTGCTGCGACTCGGACGGCGACTGCAACGACGGCAACCCGTGCACCAAGGACGGCTGCGCGGTGGGTGGTGTGTGCTCGAACGTGGCCACCAAGGGGTGCTGTGAGACGGCCGCGGACTGCGCCGGCGGGACCTTGTGCGCGCCCGTCGCGTGTGTGGCCAACGCCTGCGTCATGAGCCCGCCCACGCCGGGGTGTTGCACCAACGTCTCGGACTGCCCGGTCGCCGGCGCCTGCCAGGCCGCCGCCTGCACCAACAACCAGTGCTCGCTCACGCCCGTCGAGGGCTGCTGCGCGGTAGACGGCGACTGCGACGACGGCAGCGCCTGCACGGCGGACGCATGCCTCGCGGGGAGCTGCGCCTCCGGACCCATCGTGGGGTGCTGCTCGAAGAACGCCGACTGCGAGGACGCCGATCCCTGCACCGTCAACACCTGCGGCGCGGGCGGGATCTGCTCCAGCGCGCTCGCGCCGGGCTGCTGCGTGGCCGCTACGGACTGCGACGACCAGGACCCCTGCACCACCGACTCCTGCGCGGGCAACCAGTGCCAGTCGACGGACATCGCCGGGTGCTGCAACGCGGACTTCGACTGCCCGGTGTCCACCATCTGCGACGTGCCCACGTGCGCGGGCAACGCCTGCTTCATCACGAAGGCGCCCGGGTGTTGCCTCGAGGACTCGGAGTGCGACGACGCGGACTCGTGCACCGGCAATGTGTGCGGTCCCGAGGGCTCTTGCGCGTTCCCGCAGCTCCCAGGCTGCTGCAACACCGACGCGCAGTGCGATGACGACAAGAAGTGCACGAAGGACACCTGCCTCTTCGGCCTCTGTCAGAGCGCGCCGGACGGTACGATCGCCGGGTGCTGCGGCACGAATGCGCAGTGCGGCGACCAGAACCCGTGCACTGTCGACATCTGCTCGGACGGGGAGTGCCTGAACAACGTGCTCCCCGGCTGCGCCTTCTGTTCGCCCGAGACCTGCAACGATCAGGACCCCTGCACCACCGACGTTTGCGTCGGCAACCAGTGTACGCACGGCACCGTGGCCGGCTGCTGCACCACGGACGCCGGCTGCGACGACCAGAACCCGTGCACCACGGACGTTTGCTTCAGCGACAACACGTGCGCGAGCGCGCCGGTCCCCGGCTGCTGCGCGGGCGATGCGGCCTGCGACGACGGCAACGCCTGCACCGCGAATGTGTGTACGGCGGGGGCGTGTTCGTTCCCGGCGATCCCAGGCTGCTGTGCCGGCGACGCCGACTGTGACGACCAGAACGACTGCACGGTGAACACCTGCGCGAACGGGGCATGCACCTCCACTGGCGCTCCGAACTGCTGCACCGCTGCCACCGACTGCGACGATCAGGACGCCTGCACGGCGGACATCTGCACTTCAGGGGCGTGCAGCTCCACCGCCATCGCGGGGTGCTGCACCTCGGACGCCGAGTGCACCGACACGGACCTCTGCACGTCCAACTCGTGCACGAACAACAACTGCGTCGCCACGCCCGTGCCGGGCTGTTGCGCAGTCGACGCCGACTGCGCAGACACGAACCCGTGCACCACCACCTCGTGCGACAGCAGCAACACCTGCGTGGTCGAGGCGGCGCCCGGATGCTGCGCGACTGACGCGGACTGCAACAACGGCGACGCTTGCACCACCGACACCTGCGCCGCGGGCACCTGCGTGTTCACCGCCATCGCCGGCTGCTGCACCGAGGTCGGCAGCGAGCAGCTCCTCGGGATCAGCTTCGTGCCCGGCGTGGTGGACGGGTGGACGCCCGATCCCGCGAACGGCATCAACCGCTGGCGAGAGGCCACCGGCTCGGCCACCGGGGGCACTGCGGCCCTCTACTTCGGCAACGACGCCGGGGATCACTACTGCCCCGCGCTGGCCGCGTTCGGCACGCCCAGCGGCACGGCCATCATGCCCGTCACCTCCGCGCCGTTCCCGTCGGGCGTGATCTCGCTGCCCGCCGGCGCGCCCGCCCGGGTCACCTTCGACGCGAACCTGGCGATCCGGTCGGCCGCCAACGTCGACCGGCTGAGCCTCGAGGTGGTAGCTGGGGGCCAGGCCACGACCGTGTGGACCAAGGCCTCGATCCCCACCACCCAGTACAACACCTGGGTGGCGCAGAAGGTGGACCTCAGCGCCTTTGCGGGTCAGGACATCCAGCTGCGCTTCCGCTTCGAGGTGGTCAACAACACCACGAATGGCGGCTGCTACAACGCTGGCGTCGGCCCCCGCATCGACGAGGTGAAGGTGTTGGTCGCCACATGTGGCCTCCCCTGCTCGGACGCGGGCGACTGCAACGACGGCGTCGCGTGCACCACCGACACCTGCGGCCAGGGCGCGTGCAGCTCCGTAGAGAGTGGCGACGAGCTCATGCACTTCGTCTTTGACGACACCGTCGAGGGCTGGAGCCCCACCGGCGGCGGCAACGGCGTCCAGTGGCGGGAGATCGGCAATCGCTTCGTCACGCCGCCCTACTCCATGTACTTCGGCAACGGCAACGGTACGGCGTACTGCACCAACGTGTCGGCCAGCGCGGATCTCCCGGGGGTGGCCGGCGACAACTACCCCACGGGGTCGATCACCATCAGCGCGGAGGGCCGCACCGAGCTCACCTTCCAGGCGTGGCTCGATATCCGGGAGGCGGCCACCGTCGACCGCCTCGAGGTGGTCCTGGCGCCGAGCAACGGCGCCGAGACGGTGGTCTGGACGAAGGCCCAGATCCCGGCGTCCGCGTACGGCGGCTGGGTTCCGGTCACCGTGGACCTCACGCCCTTCGCGCCCTTCACCGGCAAGGTCCGCTTCAAGATGGCGGTGGGCAGCACCGAGGGTTGCTTCTTCCTGGACGGGGTGTGGATCGACGAGGTCGTGGTCACCCAGTACTGCGCGCCGTAATGCCGGGCGCGCCGCGCGGCTCGGGAGTGCCCGGCGCGCTCAGTCCAACGCCTGACGCCGATGCCTGACGTCTTCGAGGCGCAGGCCCGGGAGCACCGCCAGCTCTTCCTGGACGAGGCGCTCCACGCCGCGAGGGCCCTAGGGCTGCCGCCCGCGCCCACCGATGTCTCCGCGCCGCGCCTCGAGATCCTCCACGCCGCGCTCGCGCTCGGGGGATACCCGCCGGCCGGCCCCTTCCCCGAGCCCGCCCTCCCCGCTCGACTGGCGCTGGCGCACGCGCTCCGCCGAGGCGGCGCCTCCCACCCGCCCAGCCGCGCGTATTACGACCACCTCGACGCGTGCGCCGAGGGGATCGCCCACGAGCTGGCGCGCTCCCTGCCTGCGGCCTCGCGGGTGCTGGACGCCGGCTGCGGCACCGGCGCCTACGGACGGGCGTATACGCAGGCGCACCCCGGGGCCCTCGTGGAGTTCCTCGACACCGCCGAAGCGCTGGCGGTGGCCCTGCCCGCGGTCGCGCCGCCGCATCTCCGGCACGCCGCCGACCTCCTTGCGCCCCACGCGCTGCCCGGCCCCTTCGACCTCATCCTCCTGGCCAACGTGGTGCACCTCCTGCCGCGGGACGCGCTCCCACGCCTGGCGCAGAAGCTGCGCGCCGCGCTCCGGCCCGGGGGGCTCCTGGTGGTCAAGGACGTGGACGCCGGCACCGAGGTGGGCGCGCTGTTCAACCTGAGCCTCCTCGCGTTCACGCCGGGCGACGGCATGCCCGTGGAAGCCGAGCTCACGCGGGTGCTCGAGGCCGCCGGCTTCGAGGTGAGCGTGCAGCGCGGGCTCTCGTTGTCTCCCTCCAGCCTCGTGTGGCGGGCGGTGGCGCTCCGCTGAGGTCAGCCCGGCCAGAACACCTGAAACGACTTGCATTGACGGGTCACCGGCGCTAAAGCCGCCCGTCGCCCTGCCCTCGGAGTTACCCCATGCAGTCCGCGCTCCCCGCTTCCGCCCCCCCAGAGATGTACCGCCGGATCGAGGCCATCGTGCGCGCCACGCTCGAGGCGTGCGCCGCCCACGGCCTGATCGCCCTCGGCGATGTGCCGCGCGACCTGTCGATCGAGAAGCCGAAGCGCAAGGAACACGGGGACTTCGCCACCACCACCTGCCTCACGCTCGCGAAGGCGGCGCGCAAGAACCCGCGCGAGCTCGCGGCGGGCTTCCTGCTCCACCTCCAAGACCCGGAGGGCATCCTGGACGCCGCCGAGATCGCGGGCCCCGGCTTCGTGAACTTCCGCGTGCGCGAGCCTGTGTGGCGCGAGTCGCTGAAGCAGGTGGCCATCCTCCAGACCGCCTACGGCCGCTCCCACGAGGGCGCGGGCAAGCGCGTGCTGGTCGAGTTCGTCAGCGCCAACCCCACCGGGCCGCTGCACGTGGGACACGGTCGCGGCGCGGTCACGGGCGACGCGGTGGCCTCTCTCTTGGCGGCGGTGGGCTACTCCGTCGACCGGGAGTACTACATCAACGACGTCGGCAATCAGATGAACATCCTCGGACGGAGCCTCTTCGTCCGGTACCAGCAGCTGTGCGGCAAGGACGTCCCGTTCCCGGAGAACCACTACCAGGGCGGCTACGTGCTCCCTATCGCCGAGGCGTTCCGCGCGAAGGTGGGCGACTCGCACGTCGACGACGACTACGAGACCAACCGGCGGTTCTTCACCGACTTCATCAAGGACGACATCCTCAAGGGCATCGAGAAGGACCTCGAGCGCCTGGGCGTCCGCTTCGATCGCTGGTTCTCGGAGCGCTCGCTCCATGACGCCGGCCGCCTCCAGAAGGTGGTAGCAGACCTCGAGGCCGCCGGGACGATCACCACGGACGAGGCCGGCCGGAAGGTCTTCCGCACCACCCTGTTCGGTGACGACGAAGACCGGGTGGTGATCCGCGAGAACGGCGTGCCCACGTACTTCGCGGCAGACATCGCCTACCACCAGGAGAAGTTCGAGCGCGGCTACGACCTGTGCATCGACGTCTGGGGCGCCGACCACCACGGGTACATCCCGCGGGTCAAGGCGGCGGTCCAGGCGCTGGGGATCGACCCCGGCCGCCTCGAGATCCTGCTGTACCAGTTCGTGAGCCTCGTCGAAGGCGGCGAGCAGGTCCGGATGTCTACGCGCACGGGCCAGTTCGAGACGCTGGAAGACCTCCTCGAGGACGTCGGCGAAGACGCTACGCGCTGCACCTTCGTGATGCGCAAGTCAGACTCGCAGTTCGAGTTCGACCTCTCGCAGGCCCGGACGCAGAGCGAGGACCACCCGGTCTTCTACGTGCAGTACGGCCACGCGCGCCTCTGCCAGGTGCTCGAGAAGGCCAAGCGCGAGGGCCACGGCGTGCCCACGCTCGACTCGGTCGACCTCTCGGTGCTCGTGCTCGAGGAGGAGCTCGACCTCATCAAGAAGGCGCTCGACTACCCGTTCGTGGTTAGCTCGGCGGCCTCGGTGCGCGGCCCGCACCACATCGTCTTCTACCTTCAGGAGCTCATCGGGCTCTTCCACACGTACTACTCGAAGTACGCGCATACGGAGAAGGTGGTGTCGGCAGACCTCCGAAAGACCGCCGCACGGCTGTTTCTTTGCGACGCCCTCCGGATCGTCGTATCCAACGCCCTTGCCCTGCTCGGCGTCTCGGCTCCGGAGCGCATGTAAGAGACACGCGCTCGGAGGGACGCCGCCCCACGCTCCCGGAGACGCCCATGCGCGAAGCCGACCGAATCAAAGAGAAGATCCAGATCCGCCTCGACGGGAAGCAGGTCGGGGGCCTCGTGCTCGGCGCTGCGATAGTCGCCGGCGGCGTCTTCTGGGCCGGCTACGTCATGGGGGCGGAGCTCGGGCGTCCCCCCGCACCCACGCCCACCGCCGTCGTGGTCGAAGCGCCCATGGCGGACCGCGCCGCGCCGGCCCCAGCGGCCGCGCCCATGGCCCCGCCCAAGTTCACGTACGACCGGTCGCTCACCACGCCCACCCCGCCCGTGCAGATCGATGATCCCACGCTGCAGATCGGCCACGAGAAGCGCGAGGAGCTGCAGGCCAAGGAGAAGGCGGCGGCGCAGCGCGCCATGACGGCCTTCGCCGAGGCGAAGCTGGCCGACGACGCGTTGCTCGCCCCGCCGGCGGGACCCACCAACCCGCCCCCGCCGAACCCGGAGGCCGTGTCGGCGCCCGAGCCGGTCGAGGTGGCCCCGGAGGCCCCGGTGGCCGCGCCCGATGAGCCGGCGGTCGAGGCCGCGCTGCCCGCCAAGGGCGCGTCGGCGTACACCATCCAGATCAAGGCCTTCCGCAACAGGGACGAGGCCCGCGAGTTCATGGCGGTGCTCACCCAGTCGGGCCACAAGCCCTACACGCAGGCCGCGAACATCCCCGGCAAGGGGCGGTTCTACCGGGTGCGCTTGGGCAAGTTCACCACGCCCGAAGCGGCCGAGGCCAAGCGGAAGGCGTTCGTCCGCGCCGAGGGCCTCGAGGCCATCGTCGCCCCGATGGAGGACTGAGCCGTGCAGCGCGTCACCGGGATCGGCGGCATCTTCTTCAAGGCCCAAGACCCCGAGGCCCTGCGGGCCTGGTATCGGGACCACCTCGGCCTGGATGTGCAGGCCTGGGGTGGCGCGGCGCTGTCGTGGTCGGCCGACCCTCGCGCCGCGTCCGGCATGACGGTGTGGAGCCCCTTTGGCGCCAGCACCGAGTACTTCGCCCCTAGCGGCGCCCCCTTCATGATTAATTATCGCGTCGCCGACCTCGGCGCCCTGCTCGCGGCCCTGCGCGCGGAGGGCTGCAACGTGGTCGACAAGACCGAAGAGTCGGACTTCGGCAAGTTCGGCTGGGTCGTAGACCCCGAAGGCAACAAGGTCGAACTCTGGGAGCCGCCGGGCTGACGCTGGGTCAACTCGGGGTCAACGCGGGGTATTCGCCCGCCTAACGCCTCAAGACGTCTAGCGCCATCGACGGCGCCCGCGGATCGCTCAACGGGACCACCGCGTCGGGAGAGGCGCCAGGGGCCCAGACGGCGCCCGGCCTGTCTGTGAGCACCACCACCCGCACCCCCTTCGGGCCTTCGCGCCGGATCATCCCCACCAGCTCCGGCACGTGCCCGCTGAAGCCGAGCTCGTCCAGCACCACCAGCCCGGGGGCCTCCCGCCCGATCGCGAGGCCCAGCTCGAACGGCGTGGCAGCCACGCGCACCATCACGTCGCCGCCGAGGCGCATGGCAGCGTTCCCGAGGGCCCGCGCCAGGGTGACCCGCCCGGTGCCCACCACGACCACCGAGGGCTGCCCCTGGCGACCCATCGAGAACAGGCTCCGCCGCGTCTCCAGGAAGGACGCCAGGTGCTCCTCGGAGACTCGCCGGTGCCCGCCTGAGGTGTAGAGCGCCTCGAGCACTCCCGCGTCCACCCAGCGGGCCACGGTCTTGGCGGTGACGCCCGCGCGGCGCGCGACCTCGGCGGTGCTGAGGAGGCGCGCCACCGTCAGGCGCCGAACGGGAGCTCGGGTTGAGCGAGCTCGTCTGCCGCGGCCCCCATGGGGTCGGGCGCGGCCAGGCGCGGGAAGAGGTCGGGGTGCACGATCAGGCGGCGCACGCGGTACTGGATGCGCCCGAAGAGCTGCACCACCACGGACACGCGCTCGATCGGCTCGATGCGCCCGTCCGGGCCCACGATCCGCACGGGGCTGTCGTCCTCGGGCGCGCCGGGCTGGTAAGGCGAATACGGGGACTCCTCGGAGGAGTCGGTGAGCACGGCGCTGTCGGCGTCGAAGCCGTGGGCGGTGGCGGCGCGGCGCGCGTCCTCCACGCGCTGGTCGCCCTCGGGGCCGAAGGGGATCGGGACCGTCTTGTAGAGGTGACGGTGGACCAGCCCAGACGCGAGGCGCGCCAGCGGGGCGTCAGACGACTGGGCCCAGCCCTTGAGCGCGCACCACATGTCGGTGTCGTCGAGCGCTGCGACGTCGTCCGGGAGGCGCAGCGTGCCCGCCACCAGGCGGTCGAGCGGGGTGGTGCTTGGGCCGGTGTGCACGTGTCGGGCGCGGCGCAGGGCCGCCTCCAGCATGCGCTCCGCGGCCCGCGTGGCCTTGTGCAAGTAGACCTGCTTGTACATGTGGAACCGGGCGAGGAGATAACCCTCCACGGCCTCGAGCGCGCGAAACGACACCGCGAGGCGCCCGTCGTGCTCCTCGAGCATGGTGAGGATGCGGGCCACGTCGAACACCCCGATCTTCACGCCGGTGGCGAGGCCGTCCCGCAGGATGTAGTCGATGCGGTCGGCGTCCAGCTGCGACGAGACCACCTCCCCGAGCGGGCGGCTCGGCGCGGACGCGACGGCCTCGGGGAGCGCCGGGTCGTATTCCGAGAGGACCGCGTGCAGGTCCGTGCCGGGGGTGGTCAGCAGGGCGTGGGTGACGTGCTCGTGGTGGAAGCCGCCGAGCCGCTCGGCCACGTGGCTGAAGGGGCCGTGCCCCACGTCGTGACAGAGCGCCGCGGCCACGATCGCAAGCCAGTCGCCGGGCGCCATGTCGGGGCGCAGCTGCGCCAACATCCGCCGCGCGACCCACATCACGCCCATGGAGTGCACGAAGCGGGAGTGCTCGGCGCCGTGGTAGACGAGGTGGGTGAGCCCGAGCTGCCGGATCCGCCGGAGCCGCTGCAGCTCGCGGCACTCGATCAGCGCCAGGAGGACGCGGTCCTCGGGCCGGTCCTTGGGCAGGCTGATGATGTCGTGGACCGGGTCGCGGAAGAGCTTGGGCCGACTCACGTGCAGCTCCCATGGCGTTGTACGGTCTCCACGACCAGGGCGTGGAGCGCCTGGCGGTCTGCGCCGACCACGAGGCTCGGTGCAGCGAAGACCCGCACCTTCTTCACCACCTTTACGAAGTCGGTGGAGACGCCCTGCACCACCCCCGAGAGCTCGTGCAGCGGCACCTCACGGCGCCCGGTGACGTGGGGCCCGTAGACGATGGTGATCGGCTCCGGATGGTCCTTGTCGCGCGGAGGCGTGTCGATGAGCACGTCGCCGGGCTCACCGCCCAAGGCCGCGGCGATCCCGAGGCTGACGCGGTCCAGGGTGTCGCGGTCGGCCTCGTAGAGGAGGCGCCACGCGGCCTGCTTCTCGGGCTCGGCGTAGGCGCGGCTGAACGTGGCGATGCGCTTGTAGAGGCGGCGCGCTGCCAGGTGATCCAGGAGGCGGGCCGTGGTGCCTCCTTCTGGGGCCGAGGCGCGGACCGCGGCCAGGAACGTGTCGTCGCCCAGGCTCAGGAGCTGCCGCTCGAGCGCGCCGAGGGGTTCGGGCGGGAGCGCCGCGAGCGCCGCCTCGACCATCGCGGCGGCGGCGCGTACGGCGTGATGCCAGTAGACCTCGGAGAACATGGCGTAGCGGGCGAAGACGAACATCTCGGCCGAGAGGCGGCCCGACGCGGCCACGCCGAGGCGGTCGTTGACGACCACCAGGGCCTCGAGCAGGCGCTGGACGTCGAAGCCGAGCCCGTAGGGCACGCCGAGGTGGGTGGAGTCGCGCTCGAGGTAGTCGAGCTTGTCCACGTCGACCCCGCCGGAGAGGAGGTGCGCGAGCAGCCCGTCTACCGCGGTGGCCTGGCGCGAGTGGGGCAGCGCCACCAACGCCGCGACCCGCTCGGGCTCGGCGCCGATCGCGGCGATGTGGGCCGCCAGGGGGCCGCGGATCAGCGACGCCGAGAGGGCCTCGTGTCGGGGGGTGTCGCGCCCCCGGCGGTGGAGCGCCTCGAGGCTGTGGGCGAACGGGTAGTGCCCCACGTCGTGGAGGAGCGCGGCGCACAAGCCCGCGAGCAGGTCGGCCTCGCTGAGGCTGGCAGCCACGAAGGGCGAGGCGAGGAGGTGGACCAGGGCGTCCTGCATCCGCCCGAAGACGCCGAGGCTGTGCTCGAAGCGGGAGTGCGTGGCGCCGGGATACACCCAGGCCGTGGGCCCGAGCTGCCGCACAGAGCGGAGCCGCTGGACCGCCGGTGCGTCGATGAGGTCGCGGAAGCGGGGGGTGAGCCGCACCGAGCGGCCCGGTGGTACGCGGACCGAGGGACCGCGAGGCTCGAGCTCAGGCAGTCGCACGGTCACTCGGCGAGGAGCTCCGCGGCGCGCTTCGCGATCGCGGGATACTCGGCGGCGCCGAGCCAAACGCCACGCACCACGCCCTTCTTGTCGACCATCCACAGCGTGGGCATCACGGACGGCGCGAAGGTCTCCTCGAAGCCCTTCTTGTCGTCGATGAGCACGGGGTACGGGTGCGACTCGCCCTTGAGCCACGGCTGGACCACGCCGGCCTCCTCGCCGGTGATGGCCAGGATCTCGAGCCCGCGGCCCTTCTCGCGCGTGTGCAGCTCGTGGAGGTCGCGCGACAGGCGCTTACAGGGGCCGCACCAGGTGGCGAAGTAGTCGAGGATCACCACCTTGCCCTTGAACGCCTCGGCAGACAGGGCGACGCGGCCGTTGCCGACGGCGTCCATGAGGTCGAGCGTGGGGAGCGGGCGGTTCTCCCACTCGCTGCGATAGAGCGCCTGCTGGTCCGGCTTGTCCGCGAGCGTGGCCTTCAGCGTGACCGTCTCCGTTCCCCGGAACACCTTGACCTCGACCGTGGACCCCGACGCCGTGCCGCCCACGCGGCCGACCAGGTCGCGGACGTCGGTGACGTCCTTGCCGTCGAGCTGAAGCACGAGGTCGCCCGCAGCGAGGCCGGCGGCGAGCGCCGGGGACGGGGGGAAGACGCGGGTGACCTTGGGCGCCGGACGCGAGATCCCAGCCGCCTTCTGCTCGGTCTCGCTGGCCGGCTCGAGCCGGAGGCCCAGCCACCCGGGCGCCGGGGGAGGCGCAGCCGAGATCAGGAACGGGAGGAGCACGAAGAGGGCGAGACGTGTGGCGCGGACCATGGCGGGCCAGCATACGGCTCGATCCGGCGGGCGTACAGCCGGCGGTGGGTGAGTTGGAGGGGCGGTGGATGAGACGGGGGTGGTTGACGGCACTGGCGACGAGGGTCGGGGGTCAGCGGGTCCGGGTCGGGCGCGCCCAGCGACTCGAGATGCGGCCGGAGGCGCTCGGGCCGTTGTTCGGGGGGCCGGGAGCGCGGACTCAGCGGGGTGAACCGCGCCACCGTTGGCGCCGCCTGCGGCGACGGCGTCGCCAAGGAAGGGCACGTTGGACCCCGATGACCGCTTCGGGCGCACCAAAGGCTCGCGGCGCGCGCGACTCCTCGGGGATCAAGAACGGGCCGGGCGCGCGGTGTGAGGGTCCCAGCCCAACGCCGGGCTCCCGGACCGCGTCGAACGGGGTAGCCGAAGCGGAGACGCCGGAAGCGGCGGCGGAAGCGCTCCGTCCCTTGGTTCCATCAGGGGTGTTTCCCACTTGACCCGCGGCCCAGGCCAGGAACGCGGCGCCAAACGCGTGGACCACGTCCATGGCAGTGAGTGTGTCGAAGATGAGGCCACTCGCGAGCGCGACCCACGTCCAGAACACGAACCACATGAGCAGAACGCGAAGAGCGGTCATCGATGCCTCCTGCGATGCGTGCCAGCGACGCGAGGATCAGCGGTGGCTCCCAGAGCCCTTTGTACTCTAACGCCCCCAGGATTCCGCGGGGCGAGGCGCCCGAAGCCTGAGCCGATGGACGAGCGCGGTGCCGGAGGACTCGCCAACTCGTTCCGCGGAGGACTCCCAGAGCCGCTCGTGCTCTAACGCCCCCACGATTCCGCGGGGGAGAGCCCCGAAGCCTGAGCCGATGGACGAGCGCGGTGCCGGAGGACTCGCCAACTCGTTCCCGCGTAGGACTCCCAGAGCCCCTCGTGCTCTAACGCCCCCACGATTCCGCGGCGCGAGAACCCCGAAGCCTGAGCCGATGGACAAGCTCGGCGCCGGAGGACTCGCTAACTCGTTCCCATGGAGGAGCCCGCTAGCCACGATACACCTGACGGGAGCCCCGCCGCTCCGTCCGCCCTCGGCGCCACGTGCGCGCGCCTGTCGGCCGACGCCAGAGCCTGCGCGC